>NZ_JBMPPN010000030.1:0-39682 GCF_049340165.1 Undibacterium sp. Xuan67W | reverse complement strand
GGCCACGTTCAGTGACTTGTTTAATCGCTTCTGCTTTGAATTCTTCAGTGAATCGACTCTTTCTCATGATGTACTTCCTTCTCAGTTTTTGACATTATTAAATGTCTACTGAATTAGGGGAAGTCCAATCCTTATCTTTTTTATAGAAATCCGGATGTTCTTTTGCCCATGGATGATCCCAGGCCGTATGGTTAGGAACCCAGTCGATGATCACGTACATGCCTGCTGCATGAATGGCGTTTACCAGGTGTTTAAAATCAGCAGGTGTACCAAATTCCGGATTGACACCACGATAGTCTTTTACCGCGTAATAACTGCCTAAAGTGCCTTTGCGATTTATCTCGCCGATAGGATTGATCGGCATTAGCCAGATCACACTGACCCCCATCTTCTTTAATTCCGGCAGATATTCTTCAAATTTTTGAAAACTACCTTCTTTTGAATGCTGGCGAATATTCGCTTCATAAATCATGGCGTTCTTTGTCCATGCCAGATGTTTCACTGAAGATTGCACTTGTGCGTAAGCGGTAAGTGGTACGATAGTGCTGGCACTCAATGCAACTAAGGTAAGTAGTTTTTTCATGTCTTCCTCAAAGCGATCAGTCGTTAAAAAATAGGTATGTTCAGTCCACTACAAATCGGTTATTTGTCAGAGTTCGTTGATGTCGATAATGGTCGCTGAGAGTGGCGACAAATGCAGGGGTTTTTTCAAATCGACCTCCTGTCCCGTCAATATGTTGCGGCCCTTTGCCGTGGGGCTTAACATTTCAGAAAAGCGTGAGGTAGCGAGATTAGTCTCAATAGTATTTTTGTTTAATATCACCATCACTTTTTGAGTGCCGGTGTACCGAAAATAAACATAACAACCGTTTTCCGGGAGGTAATGCAATAACTTTCCCTGATGAATAGCGGCAGAGGTTTTTCGCCAGTTCAGTAATTGGCGCATAAAATCCTGTGCTTCTTTTTGCATCTTACTTAATCCCTTACCTGTAAATGCACTGATCTTGTCACCGGTCCAACCGCCCGGGAAATCGCTGCGTACCTTGCCGTCATCACGTTTTTTCGGACTTTGCATCAACACTTCTGTGCCATAAAAAAATTGCGGAATACCCCGCATCGTGGCGAGATACGTCAATGCCATTTTGTAGTGCGGGAGGCTATTATTTAATGCTGAAAAAAGCCGGCTTGTATCGTGGTTGCCCTCGAAAATAACCAGGTTGCTGGCATCCGGATAGATAAAGTCATTGGCAATTGCCAGATATATTTTCAATAAACCCTCTGATGCTGACTCCTCACCCATCAAGCCCGCACGCAGACTGTCATGTAAGGGGAAATCCATCATGCTGGTACACTGGAGACATAGCCGTCTGGATTGATTTTTCCTCGCTGCCAGTAAGCGACGATGGCGGGGTTATTACTCCACTCTTCGCCGACGAGATTCAGATGCGGATATTCATTGGTCACACTACGCGACCACTCAGCGAGAAAGCTTTTGTCTGAGTAAGAATAGGTGTCAGTGCGAATGCCGGACAGATCGGCGTATTCAATCCACCAGATGGTGTTTTGTATCAGGTAAGTCGCTAGCAGGGGATTGCGCTGATTCAGGTCAGGCATCGTGGTTGTGAACCAGCCGCTGGCGAATTTTTCTTTGTCGCCTTGTGCTGCATGCGGGTCTTGCACTGTGCTGCGCGCATGGGAGGTTTCTGTATATTTGTTTGGGAAATTTAACCAGTCGGGCGCAGGCATGTCCTTCATCCACCAGTGCCCGGATCCTACGTGGTTCAGCACGACGTCCTGAATAAATCCTAGGCCTTTACTTTTCGCTTTACTGACCAGTTGGCGATAGTCCTCGTTACTTCCCAGTCTGGCGTCGACCTGATACAGGTCGGTTGCTGAGTAGCCGTGATAGGAATAAGCAGCTTGATTATTTTGTGTCAGTGGAGTCGGCCAGATCGTGGTGAATCCCATCTGAGCAATGTAATCCAGATGGTCGCTAATGCCTTGTAAATCACCGCCATGCCTGCCGCCGGGTTTGGTTCGATTACTGCTCTCTACGAGTTGCGCAACCGAGTCATTCTCCGGATTGCCATTCGCGAACCGGTCTGGCACTAGCAAATATATCGCATCAGACTGACTGAAGCCTTTGCGTTGTGCAGAGTGCTCGCGGCGCGCATTGAGCTGATAGCCGGTGTTCAGGACCTTGATTCCCTGGCGACTAAAGTTGATGTCCAGCTTACCCGGTAAGGCTTGCTGAGTAACGTCGAGCTGGATAAATAGATAGTTAGGATTGCTGACTCGCTGGACGGAAGTGATGGTGACTCCGGGATACTGAATATCAGGAGTCAGCTCTCCAATACGGCGGCCGTGCACCATTAATTGTAGCTGCGGATTATTCATTCCCACCCACCATGATGCCGGTTCCAGGTGCGTGATCTGGTAATCCGCTGGCGTGGCTGCTGTAGTTGTTACCCGGGCAGCGAGCGTTTGAGCACTTACTGGATTAGTGAGCTGTCCGCTCAGGCTAATCAACGCAAGCAGGGAGTAAAGTAGCTTCATTGGTTTTAATTTATTTGGATTCAATAATTCAAGTCGCACACTTACTTTACAGGCCAGCAATCGCTATGGCGTCACATTGATTACCTGCACAGATTGTGCTGCCATAGTGATTTGGGCATTTCCCGATCCATCGGCGAGTATTGTCGTTCCGCTTTGCGGATAGAGGCTTGCCAGACTTGCGTTAGCAGATAAATTGCTCAGATTTGCCTGCGCTGATGCGCTGCCGTAATTAATCAATACCAGCGTTTTTTCACTACCAGACTGACGCTGAAACCCCATGAGACTGCCAGAGACAAATGCATTACTGTAACCGCCCTGGCTGATAGAAAGGCGGCTATTGCGCAAACTGAGCATGGCTTTATAAAAGCTGTAGATAGAGTTTGGATCTGCGATTTGTACGGCGACATTTTGTGTTGCCACATTCGCAGATAAAGCGCGGAATGGCGTTCCTGTGCTGAAGCCAGCATTACTTGCATTATTGGTCCAACTCATTGGTGTCCGTAATTTGGGATCTCCACTCAGTATTGCCGCGCCAGCCATGCCGATTTCTTCCCCATAGTAAATAAAAGGCGTGCCCGGTTGCAGTAAATAAGTAGCGGCGGCAAGTTTATATTTGGCCGTATCTCCACCGACCTGATCCCACAAGCGATCCCCTGCAAATGAGTCGTGGTTCGAGACCATGGTCGAGACCTCGGTTGTCATCGTCTTGAAGTAATTCGCGACGGCATTGATCGCATCCGTTTTACCTTTCGCTGCGTTCACGATGTCGTAATTGTGGTCAAAGCCAAAGGCGCTGCCGCAGACATTACCAGCAGAAAATCCTGCTACGTCTTCAGGTGCTTCGCACACCATGAAACGACGTTGATACGCATTAATGGCTTGATGAACGCTGCCCATGATAGGGTAGTTTTGTGGCTGGTCGTACCAGTCATTCGGACCATTTTCGACCAGATGGCCGACGGCATCAAAACGAAAGCCGTCAACCCCGCGGTTCATCCAGAAGCGCAGATTGTCCTGATGATAGCTAAACACTTTGGGATTGAGCATATTAAAGTCGGGCATCTGTGACCAGAAGCCGGCAAAATAGGCACCGTTCGAGGTGCTATACCACGGATTCGTACCAAAAATACTCCAGCCAGTCGGAGCCGTATCTTTCCAGACATACCAGGAGCGATAGTCATTTGAGGTCGATGCGGATGAGTTGATGAAAAGTGAATTCTGTGCCGCGCTATGATTCATTACATAATCGAGAATAATCCCGATACCGCGTGCATGCGCTTGTTTGACCAGTTCATCAAAATCGGCAAGATTGCCGTACCCGATTTCAATATTCCGGTAGTCGCTGACCGCATAGCCATGATCCGCATCCTGACTGCGTGTGACTGGCATCAGCCAGATGCCTTTGATACCTAAGTCGCGTAAATAGTCGAGACTTTGTATAACACCCCGCAAGTCTCCGATGCCATCACCGTCGCTGTCTTTGTAGCCGCGTACGTAGATTTCTATGAATGCACCTTTGCTCCACCCATCGGGCAAGCTACTGGCGGTATTGCCGGTGGAAACGGCGCTGATATCGACTGGCGTTAAACTCGGCGGCGGCGTTGGTGTGGTTGGTGTAGGTGGTGTGCTTGAGATTGAGGTTGTGGTGCTTGATCCTGATCCGCCGCCGCAGGCGCTGATCGCCAGTAAAAACACTAGGCATGTGATTGAAGTCAAAGGGCGTCCAACGCCCGCAGAATGAACTGAGTTACGCATACTTGTCTCCATATATGTAGATTAACTACATACTATTTATAGGTATATTTTAGGTTTTCCTAAATTTTTACCTAATTTTAAGCTTTAAAAGTCCGCTTGGCTAACATTATTTGTAGTTATGCTACAATAAAATCGACAGTAAAAATGTTGCTCTGCTACGAAGGCGTGAGATTGGCTAGAGGATATGCGCGCTTGTTTAAATCGTTAATGAGTTGAATGAAAAATTGAGATAGGGACAATAGGTATATGCAGCGAATCGGTGTGGATAGCTTAGGTAATAAGTTGGAGAATCAGCGAGAGAATCAGGGGATGATTGCCAGCGTTATTTCAGGTATTTCCCCCGTTACGATCAATAAGATGTGGCGTTCGCTGATTGTTGTGGCTCTTGTCATCAGCATTTTGCAAAGTAATCAGGCCGCTGCCGCGGATCGCTTTCCACAGATCAATGCCGGTGTTGAGGTATGCAACGAGCCGCAATTTCAAACGGTATTGCACACGGCAAAAATACCGGCAGAAGCGCGGGCAGTCTGGCTTGATGCCAGATTTATTCAGTGGCCGTCGAAGACCGGTGCCGGACAATTCAAACTTTATTATTCCGCTGCCGCTCAGGTCGTTGCACAAGTGGGTGAGCGGGTTCGCGATGCTGACGGCGTTCTGAATCTCAGCGTTTTTGGTACTGCTGCACCAGCGCCGGTGGCGACGCGTTTTAGTTATCTCGCTGAAGGTGTGATGCTTCAGCTCGCAGAGCCGGATGTCATACGTGTTCCTGAACTGCTCCGTCGGCAACTGGTGCTCGTGCAAGAAAGTGCAGACGGCGTCGTATTGGCATCTACCCATTTACAAGTTGCAGGTGTGATTGATGATGTGTTTGATGCGGCGACAATGGCCTCTGATCTCGGTGTGACCGTCGCTGCAAGGGCGACTAAATTCCGTCTGTGGGCGCCGACGGCGCAACAGGTCTATGTGTGCAGTTTTGATACGGGCAGTGGCAAGGCTGTCGCGGTAGAGCCGATGTTGCGCGATCCGGCAAGCGGTATATGGTCTTTGGTCAAGCCGCATAATTTATCCGGAAAATATTACCAATACCTGCTTGATGTAGTGGTGAATGGCGCGGGTGTTATTCGTAACCGGGTGACTGATCCTTACTCCGTCAGCTTAACTACCGACTCCAAACGTAGCTATATCGCCAGCCTTGATGATGTGCGGCTGAAGCCAGATGGTTGGGATGTAGTCACCGCACCTGCGCCATTGAAGTCGCAAACCGACATGGTGGTGTACGAGTTGCATGTCAGAGATTTTTCTATTAATGATCCCACGGTCAGTGCGCCTCATCGCGGTAAATATGCCGCATTCAATGAGGTGAATTCAAATGGTATGCGACATCTGCAAGCGCTCGCCGCATCAGGTTTAACGGATATTCACTTGCTACCTATTTTTGATTTTGCCACGGTACCGGAAAAAGAATGTCTGACACCGATCATTCATGGGACGGCTAGTGATACCACGCAGCAGGCCGTCATCGTGGCGAACGCCGCAAAAGACTGTTTTAACTGGGGATATGATCCGTATCATTACAATGCACCTGAAGGGAGTTACGCCAGTGATCCTGCGAACGGTGCGACCAGAATCACAGAGCTTCGTAAGATGGTGATGGCGCTGCATCGCGCGGGATTGCGTGTCGGTATGGATGTCGTCTATAACCATACCGCAGCAGCGGGTCAGAAAGAGAAGTCTGTTCTCGATCGAATCGTCCCTGGCTATTATCACCGCCTGAATGCGAGTGGTGCAGTCGAGCAGTCGACCTGCTGCGATAACACGGCGACCGAAAATAAAATGATGGCAAAACTGATGGTTGATTCTGTTTTGCTATGGGCAAAACACTACAAAATCGATTCGTTCCGCTTTGACCTGATGGCGCATCAGCCGCGTCAGCTCATGGAACAACTGAAGGCAAAGCTGACATCCGTTGTTGGTCGTGATGTGCAGCTCATCGGTGAGGGCTGGAATTTTGGTGAGGTGGAGAATGGTGCACGTTTTGTGCAGGCGTCGCAGCTCTCGCTGAACGGATCTGGTATAGGGACATTCAGCGACAGAGCCAGAGATGCGGTGCGGGGTGGTGGTGCGGCAGAGTCAGGTGATAATCTGGTGAAAAAACAGGGTTATATCAACGGTCTTTTTTATGCGCCTAATGAGCTCGCTAGTCAGTCATCAAATCGTGCTGATGCTCAGCAATTGATGGACGCTGCCGATATGGTGCGCGTTGGTCTGGCAGGCTCACTCCGTGATTATCTTTTGATGACTAGGCGTGATGTGCAGTTACCGCTGGCACAGCTGGATTACAGCGGTCAGCCCGCCGGATATGTCAGTGAACCGTCAGAGGTAGTCAATTATGTAGAGAATCATGATAACCAGACCTTGTTCGATGCGAATGCCTACAAGCTACCCACGACGACCAGTCATGAAGACCGGACGCGGGTACAGATGCTGGGTGTGGCTATCAACGCATTTAGTCAGGGCGTTGCGTATTTTCATGCGGGTATTGATACCTTGCGCTCCAAGTCGATGGATAAAAACAGTTTTGATTCGGGTGATTGGTTTAACCGGATTGACTGGTCATATCAGGATAATTATTTTGGAACCGGTTTGCCGCCATCCGCTGATAACGCCGCCGAGTACGCCATCCTTGTGCCTTTGTTGAGTAATGCGGCAATCAAGCCGCGTCCCGGTGATATTGCGATGGCACGCGATATGTTTCGTGATCTGTTAAAAATCCGGGCAAGCTCTTCTTTGTTTCGCCTGAAAACGAGTGCAGATATTCGCCAGCGCCTGCACTTTTACAACACAGGTTCGCAGCAAAATCCTGTGGTACTGGTTGCGCATGTTGATGGGCGCTCCTACCCGGATGCAGGTTTTAAGAGTCTGATGTATTTCATCAACGTGGCACCGGCCAGCCAATCAATCAGTATCGCCGCAGAAGCCGCAAAAAATTATGTGCTGCATCCGGTACATGTTCAGCCGGGCGCGGCAGATCAGCGACCTGTGCAGCTCGCAAGCTATGATGCGGTGACAGGTTTGTTCACTGTTCCTGCGAGAAGTGCCGTGGTATTTGTGGAGCGTTAGTCCACCAGGGCGCGGGACTGCCGGAACTCATTTCTGTTGATGTAATGAGTTCCGGCGAACTTGGTCAATGCAGTAAATAAGGCTGTGAACGGATTGGCGGTAAGTGATCGCAGGTAGGCCTTACTCTACTTGCTGCTCAATCGCCATTGCTGCGCCTGTTAATGCTGCTAATGTGTCGGTAATCAAGGCCGTGGGAATGTGCTTCAGATAGCCATCGAAGCGACCTTTTGCTTCAAACCGCTCGCGAAATCTGGATTGGAAGAAGTAATCGCCAAGGCGCGGTACGATGCCGCCGCCGATATACACGCCTCCGCGCGCACCCAGAATCAGGGCAACGCTGCCTGCGAAGCTACCGAGCAAGGCGCAAAATATATCCAGGGTTTTAGCGCAGACAGGATCGCTATTTGCCAGACCTTGTTCAACGATCGTTTCAGTCGAGAGTTCAGTGACGCTGACTTGCATGACTGCGGCAACAGCGTTATGCAGCACCGGTAAGCCGATTCCGGACAGCAAACGCTCCGCTGAGACATGCGGGTATAAAGTGCGGACATGATTCAGCAGTGCACTCTCAAATTCGTCGCCAGCGGCTAGTGTTGCGTGACCGCCTTCTCCTGGCAACGCGATCCAGCCTTTTTTGGTTTCAATCACGCCGGCGACACCGAGGCCGGTTCCCGGACCTATCACTGCCAGAGTGCCGGTTTGCACCGGCAGCGGGCCATTGGATTTTAGCTGTGTCGCACTGAGTCGCGGCAGGGACAGGGCGAGTGCTTCAAAATCATTTAAGACGATGAACGTATCCAGTTGCAATGCCGATTGCACCGCTGCTCTTGAGAAGCTCCAATGACTATTCGTGAATACAACCTGGTCGCTGGCAACGGCAGTTGCTACCGCAAAAGCTGCGCAGCGTGGTGCCTGATAGTCCTCTTTGAGTTGTGCGGCAAGCTCGGCAAGATAAGCATTGGTTGCGGCAACCGGATCGGTAAAGCCAATAACCGGCAGCGTACGGACAAATTCGATACCCGCATCTTTACTGGCGATCCAGCCAAAGCGCGCATTACTGCCGCCGATATCAGCGACCAGCCACGGAAAAGTAGTGGGGGATAGTTTGTTCATGGAAACGGATGCCATCACTTCGTTACTCCTTGCGCTCGGATGTACTTGCGCAGCGGTGCTCGCTAGCAGGGTGCTTCTGGGGATGTGAGTGACAAAAAAATGTTCGCATGATGATTGCCAGAAAATTAAATGGTAATTCGTGAGTGTAATGTAGCAAAACTACAGTTTCGATGCAACCGATAAACAAGGAAAGACTGAAAAACACCGCCGCTGAGACGAATTTCCCTCGTCAAGCTTGAATTTTTGCGCTTGCCATGAGGCATTGACCATCACTCATGAATAACTTCTAACAAGCTTCGCATTGAAACATCAGCGCTACAGGGTTGACACAAAACATCTAAGCACGGAGACATGGAGGCACGGAAACACAGAAACACAGAAAAATGGCAGGACTAATACGCCCATCGAATATCGATTAAAGAGTTTTTAGATGTTCCCCAAATGAATCCGCAGGCTGAATGCGCCTGTTGGCGTGAAAAGCCTTTGAAAGCCTCATCTAGCCTGCGTGTTCAATCTGACTGGTGGTGATGAAATTGTCATTTTGCGTCAGTCCTGTCTAAGTAAGTCAGTCGGAATGGCTCAGGTTCTGGCGGAATAGGCTGCTGTCACGGTGGTTTATGCTCTATGATGGATGTGTTGTAGTGAAGTTACATTTCCTGTTTTGAGCAAACTTTATATTCAATGCCAAGACGGCAGTTACATTGCCTGTTGGCATTTTTTAACAAAAAAGCACCTATACCGGTGAACAACTATCGTTCGCTGAGCCGCAGGACTACAATAGCGCGGCGAGATTTGATCCTGTGTGCGGGCTGGCTGAATTGGATTGGTTGGCAAGTATCCCGGGACGACCTGATCAATATTTACAATAAGAAATGAACGTACATGCTCCCTTTTGACAGTCCGCGCTTAATTGCCGATATCGGCGGTACCTACGCCCGCTTTGCATTGGAAGTGGCGAAAGGTGATTTTCAGCATATTGATTCCTTGCGCTGTGCGGAATTTCCTGATTTCGCTGCCGCAATTTCCTCCTATCTGGCATCTGTTCCTTCTCAGCATGTCGAACATGCTGCCGTTGCTATTGCGAACCCGGTTGATGGCGATCTGGTGAGTATGACCAATTACCACTGGCAATTTTCGATCGAAGAAATGCGCCAGAAACTCGGCCTTGATACTTTACTGATCGTCAACGACTTCACTGCGCTGGCGATGGCATTGCCAAGGCTTGGGCCTAACGACATACGGCAGATCGGTACTGGCGATGCCAGTAAACAAAGCGTGATCGGTTTGCTGGGACCCGGCAGCGGCCTCGGCGTTTCTGGCCTGATTCCCGCTGGTGATGGTTGGATTTCTCTCGGTTCCGAAGGTGGGCATACTAGTTTTTCTCCCAGAGATGAGCGCGAAATTGCCGTCCTGCGCTATGTATGGAAACACTTTGAGCATGTCTCGTTCGAGCGTCTGGTATCCGGCCCCGGACTTGAGCTGATTTACCGTGCCCTGGCTGAACTGGCAGGCGTTGCGCCGCTGGCGTTGACTGCTCCCGATATTACGCAGCGGGCGCTGGATGAGACGGATGCAGTTTGTGTCGATACGCTGGATGTTTTTTGCGCCATGCTGGGTACTGCTGCGGCCAATCTTGCGGTTACGCTGGGTGCCTTGGGTGGCATCTATATCGGCGGCGGTATTGTACCGCGCTTAGGCACGTATTTTGATGTATCGCGCTTCCGTTCACGGTTTGAAGACAAGGGCCGATTTAGTCGTTATGTGGCAGCGATTCCGACCTTTGTCATTACTGCAGAACATGCAACCTTTACTGGCGCTTCAGCGATCCTGGATGCGCAATTGCGCACTTTGAGTGCCGATCCAGGCTCAGCAATTCTTGGCCAGATTCGTCGTGCCCGATCCGAGTTGTCACCGGCAGAGTTACGCGTCGCTGAGCACGTACTCGCGCATGCGCGCTCGGTATTGAATGATCCGATCGCAGAGATCGCCAGAGCTGCCGAAGTAAGTCAGCCAACGGTGATCAGGTTTTGCCGTTCTCTGGGTTGCGAAGGCTTATCTGATTTTAAATTGCGCCTTGCTTCAGGACTCACTGGTACGGTACCTGTCACGCATATTCAGGTAACCAATGACGACTCTGCCCTGGAGCTTGGTGCAAAGGTATTAGGCAATACCGCCTCAGCAATATTACAGGTGCGTAGCCAGCTCAATCGTGAAATGATTGACCGGGCAATTGATCTGATCGTGCATGCGGATCGCGTTGAGTTCTATGCCATCGGTCATTACGGCGTGGTTGCCCAGGATGCACAATTCAAATTTTTACGCCTTGGTATTCCTAGTGTTGCGCATACGGATTCACGTTTGCAATTGCTGGCCGCCAGTGTATTAAAGCCAAAAGATGTGGTGGTCATTATCAGTAGCAGCGGCCGCCTGCCCGAGTTGCTGGAGGTCGCAGAAAAAGCGCGTGAGCGCGGAGCGACGGTCATCGCGATTGCAGCGAGCCAGTCACCGCTGGTACGTAAGGCAGATGCCGCACTGATTGTCGATCATGTCGAAGATGTCTCTACGCATTTGCCGATGGTCAGCCGTATCCTGCATCTACTCGTCATTGATATGCTCGCCGTCGGCGTTGCCATGCGACGTAATCCAGACGGTGGTAGCTTGCTGGGAGGCGAGGCGGATGAGCGCCTGGATGAAGCGAGCTCTTCCTCAAAAAGAGCCGACTCACATAAAGGTGCCCGCAATGAGGCCCCTGGCGTCAGTATTGCGTCTCCGTTGGCACGTCTGACATCTCACAGCAGATAAGTTTGCCGTCGAACTTGTTGTCATCATCAAACCATGAAATCGGCTTGGCCAGTAGTGCAATTTATATAGACGAATTAGTCCAGATAACTTGTACGGCTTGCTAGGCTGACTTAACTATCGAGGTTCTATTATGCGTAGTCGTACCATCGGTTTTTCGTTTCTGACTTTCTCAGTTTCCTTACTATGTTGCCCCGCAGTGTTTGCTGCCTCAGCAGTCATGCCTTCATCATCGGCAACATCGGCATTACAAGCGTCTACGGCACCACCGGTGGCCGCACAACAGCCATATCAGGTCGAGTCACCCAACGGCACGCGGAACGATCCGTATTACTGGCTGCGCGATGATGCCCGCAAATTACCTGCCATGCTGGATTACCTGAATGCAGAGAACGCTTATTTCAAAGCGCAGTCTTCGGCTTATCAGGGACTGACTGATCGGCTATACAAAGAGATTGTTGGACGCATCAAACAGGATGACAGCACTGTCCCGTTTAAAAAGGGTCAGTATCTGTATTACACGCGTTTCGCCAAAGGGGCGGAGTATCCGGTATTTGGCCGCAAACCTGTCGCAGGCGGTTTCGAGCAGATCATGCTGGACGGGAATCGTGAAGCGAAAAATAAAGCGTATTTTGACGTCGGACAAAGAGCTGTAAGTCCGAACGAACAATTGCTTGCCTATCTTGAGGATGACAGCGGTCGCCGTCAGTACAAGTTGAAGTTCCGCGATCTTAAAACGGGCAAAAATTTTACCGATGAGATCGCCGGTTTATCTCCGCAAGTGGTGTGGGCGGCTGATAATAAGACCGTGTTTTATATAGAGAACGATCCGGTGACGCTGTTATCCACCCGTGTCAAAAAACATGTGCTGGGTACCGATGCCAAAGAAGACACGATCGTCTACACCGAGCAGGATCATAGCTATTACATGAGCATCGCGACTACCGGCGATGATCGCTATCTCGTCATCGAATTGCGTAGCACAGAGACGAGTGAGGCGCATATTCTCAGCGTCGATCATCCTGAGGCTATGCCGGTGGTGTTTGCCCCAAGAACTACCGGGGTTAAATATAGTATTGATCATATCAATGGACGCTGGATTGTATTGACCGACTGGCAGGCACCGAATTTTTGCTTGATGTCAGTGGCAGACGCCATGGTAGGTGACCGGAACCATTGGAAAGAACTGGTTCCGCATAACAAATCTGTGTTCATTCAGAATTTTGCGCTGTTTAAAAATTTTATCGCAATCAATGAACGTTCTGATGGCTTGTTACGTTTAAAGGTCATGTCCTGGAATGCGCCTGAGAAGGCCACGTTTATTCAATCCGACGAACCTGCTTATGCGGCGTCGTTTGGTATTAATGCTGAGCAGGACACCGATGAGCTACGCTATAGCTATAGTTCGCTGACAACACCACCGAGTGTGTATTCGGTCGATATGAAAAGCGGGGTGAGAAAGCTGATGAAGGAACAGCCGGTATTAGGTGGTTTTAAACGCCAGAACTATACAACTGAACGGGTGTGGGCTAACGCGCAGGATGGCACCAAAATTCCGGTATCACTGGTATATCGTAAAGGCTTTAAACGTGACGGACATGCACCGCTGTATCAGTATGCCTATGGCTCCTATGGAATGTCGACCGATCCTGTTTTTCGTCCGGCAGTGATCTCGCTTCTGGACCGCGGGTTTGTATTTGCGATTGCGCACATCCGTGGTGGTCAGGAGATGGGGCGTGACTGGTATGAGAATGGCAAATTATTAAAAAAGAAAAATACCTTCACCGATTTTATTGATGTGACCGATTACCTGGTTGCGCAGCGTTACGCCGCTAAAGACAGAGTCGTTGCAATGGGCGGCAGTGCAGGTGGTTTGCTGATGGGCGCGGTTGCCAATATGGCAGGCGATAAATATGCCGGCATAGTCGCCCATGTTCCTTTCGTTGACGTCGTCACCACCATGCTAGACGAGAGTATTCCGCTGACGACCAACGAATTTGATGAGTGGGGTAATCCAAAACAAAAAACGTCGTACGACTACATGCTCTCGTATTCGCCTTACGACAACGTCCAGAAAAAAGATTATCCCGCCATGCTGGTCACCACCGGCTTGTATGATTCTCAGGTTCAGTACTATGAGCCAAGCAAATGGGTTGCCAAGTTGCGTGCAACCAAAACAGGCCAGCAGCCTTTGCTCTACAAAGTCAATATGGAAGCAGGGCACGGTGGTAAATCTGGTCGTTTCGTCCGTCAATTACAGACGGCGGAAGAGTACGGCTTTATCTTGCATCAGTTAGGGATGAAATAGTTACTGCAATATGGCAAGCCGGATATGTCCTGCATGAAGAGATGATGTGCTTTTCATGCAGGAACATCTTCCCCTCAAATAGCTTAAGCACCCAGTAGATCGGCGAGATGAGCGAGGTCTCTGGCGTGATAAGTATTTGCCGGATTGGCTGAAATATCCTTGGCGACGGCTGGTCCATATTCGACAGGACGCTCAATGTAGGCAGTTTTTAATCCACAGGCTCTGGCTGCTGCCAGATCACTTTGATGTGCGGCTACCAGCATGACCTGATCCGGTCGCACGTCTAACAAGTTTGCAACGCCCAGATAGGTTGCCGGGTCGGGCTTGTAGCGCCGGAAGATTTCTGCAGACAAAATGCAGTCCCAGGGCAAGCCCGCATGTTTTGCCATATTTGTGAGCAAACTCATATTCCCGTTAGAAAGAGTGCAAATCGTAAAACGTGATTTGAGTCTGACTAAGCCTGCAACACTATCCGGCCATGCATCGAGCCGGTGCCATACCTGGTTGAGGTGGTCTCGTTGATGATTGCTCATTTGCGTTAAGCCAAATTGCGGTAACAAGTCCTCCAGGATCTGCCGGTGCAGCACGTCGATTGTGGTCCAGCCGGTTTGACCCGACATTACACGCTGCATCGCCGGGACATAGGCTTCTCTCCATGCCAGCGCAAAGCGATTACCGTCGATTGTCGGTGCGATCTGTTCAATTTCTCTTCTGACGCTGGTATACCAGTCGACAACCGTACCAAAGACGTCAAAAGCGAGTACTCTGAGTTGATCTGATTCTGGATTCATCTTGGCTCCTGGCGGTGATGCCTGATCATACTATCTTGCATGCAACAATCAATTTCTCCGGTGGAAAGCTGGCGTTGTTTTTGCGAGAAAATTATTAATCAATACTACTTACCCTACATCTCGAAAAGCACCGTATTTTTACGCAGTATTGGTGCGCTGCAAAATAGAATTTAGCAGGGAAAACGAGGTAAATATGCTTTTTTCAGTAGTACTGCGTAGGCACTCACGTAAGCATGCAAATATTTCATGTGAATATGAATTTCTTTTCACTTGGGAATAAAATTCACTATGCCAGAATCTTTGTGCTTAGTTTGTGTTGGGTAAGTGTGGATGCTGCGGCAGTGAACGACTTCTCTGGAAAATGCCGATGTTCCATATGCTTCATAACAGAAATTTTGTAGTAAATCAGATGGTTCAAAATAATATAAATGGAGGACGACATGTCATATAAATTACAGGCAATGATTGTAGCTGCGTTGGCGACTTTGGCATTATCAGCAGTAGCTGCAGATCCGATTAAAATTGGTGTTACCGGCCCATTCACCGGCGGTTCTGCACCGATGGGTGTGTCTATGCGTGATGGCGTTAAACTCGCCGTTACCGAAATCAATGCAGCAGGTGGTGTACTCGGTCGTCCGTTCCAGTTAGTTGAACGTGATGATGAAGCAAAAAATGAGCGCGGCGTTCAGGTTGCGCAAGAGCTCATCAACAAAGAAAAAGTTGTTTCCACCGTCGGTTTCATCAACACCGGTGTTGCGCTCGCATCCCAGCGTTTTTATCAGGAAGCCAAAATTCCGGTTATGAACAATGTTGCCACCGGCAGCGTGGTGACCAAGCAGTTTGCTGATCAGCCTGAAAACTATATTTTCCGTAATGCCGCACATGACACAATTCAGTCAGCAATGATCGTCGAAGAGGCAGTGGGCAAGCGCAAGCTGAGTAAAGTAGCGATTCTGGCGGACTCCACCAACTACGGCCAACTCGGTCGTGAGGACTTGGAAAAAGCACTGGATAAAAAAGGCTTGAAACCCGTTGCTGTTGAAAAGTTCAATATCAAAGACGTGGATATGACAGCGCAATTGCTGAAGGCAAAGCAGTCTGGCGCACAAGCGATTCTGACTTACGGTATCGGTCCTGAACTTGCGCAGATCGCGAACGGTATGGAAAAACTGAACTGGAAAGTACCGATGATCGGCAGCTGGACACTGTCTATGGGTAACTTCATCGACAACGCTGGCAAGAACGGCGAAGGCGCATCAATGCCGCAAACCTTCATCCAGATTCCCAACACGCCAAAACGTAAAGCCTTCATTGATGCTTATCTGAAAGCCTACAATCCACCTGGTGGCCGTATCCCGTCTCCAGTGTCGGCAGCGCAGGGCTATGATTCCATCTATTTGTTAGCCGCAGCAATCAAGCAGGCCGGTTCTACAGAGGGACCAAAAGTCCGCGAAGCCCTGGAAGGTTTGCAGGCAAAAGTAGAAGGTGTCGTCACGACTTATGACAAGCCTTTCACTAAAGTAGATCACGAAGCGATCAAAGCCGGTATGCCAGTCATGGGTGCCGTCAAAGAAGGTCACGTCGCTCTGGCGCAATAAGCTCTTCAATCAATTCAAGTAACACAGCTGCTTAAGTAGTGATTTTTGATTCCTTGATTTATTAATGATTAAATTAAGAAATAATTCAAAAATCAATACAAGTACTCGTTGTAGGTAGCGCTGGCATCTCACACATCAGATAGCACAATCGGAATTTTTACGATCTGTACAATTTATTTGGATAGTGAGATGCCAGTCATTCCTGTGTTCTACACTTGCTCTCAAGGTCATCATGGATATTGTTCTCCAATTAGTGTTCAGCGGCATCGCGCTGGGCATGATTTACGCCGTCATTGCGTTCGGCTATCAACTTACTTTTGCGACCTCCGGCACTCTGAATTTCGGACAAGGCGAAGCACTGATGCTAGGCGCATTGGTTGGTCTCAGCCTGGTCGGCAATATTCATGGCGGGCCCTACATGAGTTACTGGCTCATGATTCCGATTGTGATTGTTTTCGGTGCTTTACAAGGTGCGGTCGTTGAATGGATTGGCGTCCGTCCGGCGATCAAAATTAAATCTGAATTCGGCTGGATTATGTCCACCATTGCACTCGCCATCATCTTTAAAAATGTCGCTGAAAATATCTGGGGCAAAGACGATCTGACTTTTCCAACACCGCTGTCCGCGACGCCGTTCCAGGTGCTGGGTGCGAACGTGCAGCCGATGCAGATCGTTGTTGTACTGGGTGCGCTGGCGATGATGCTGGCAGTTGAGTTATTCAACCGGAAGTCGATTTACGGAAAGGCGGTCGTCGCCACGTCCAACGATCGCGATGCTGCAGGATTGATGGGGATTAATACCAGTATGGTCATTACCTTTTCTTATGCACTGTCATCAGCAACCGCTGCCTTCGCAGGCGTTCTGGTCGCACCTCTGACGCTCACCGGTGCCACTATGGGCACCGCCTTGGGTCTCAAGGCGTTTGCGGTAGCGATTATCGGTGGATTGACATCTGGTATGGGCGCGATTGTCGGTGGATTGATACTTGGCGTTGCTGAAACCCTGACCGGATTCTATATCTCCACAGGTTACAAGGAAGTTCCAGGGCTGTTATTGCTGCTGCTGGTACTGGCGGTAAAACCTGCTGGTCTGTTCGGCAAAACTGCAATTAAGAAAGTTTAAAAATGAGTCTGATGATGAATAAAAAAACTTTCATTACTGCGATTATCGGTCTGATCGCCCTAGCCGCTTTCCCTGTCATCGTACACAACCCGTATTACATCCACTTAGCCGAGACGATACTGATCTACGCGATTCTTTTGTTTGGACTGGACATTGTGGTGGGTTATACGGGACAGGTATCTCTCGGACATGCCGGATTATTTGGTATCGGATCTTATACAACCGGCGTGCTGTATTTTAAATTTGGTTTGCCGTTCCTGATTGCGATGCCAGCCAGTATCGGCGTGACAGCGATATTCGGCGCTCTTCTGGCACTACCGGCTTTGCGTGTGACAGGGCCTTATCTCGCGATGGTTACCTTGGCGTTCGGTACGATTATTCAGATTCTCATCAATGAGATGACTTTCCTGACAGAAGGACCGATGGGATTGAAAGTTGCCAAGCCGATGTTCTTCGGCGTCAAACTCGGTGAGGTAGGTTTTTTCTATCTTGTAGCCGTCATGATGGTGCTGTCACTGATCGTCGTTCACAGGATTTTAAAATCACATCTGGGTCGGGCATTTCAGGCATTGCGTGATAGTCCGATTGCCTCGGATTGTATGGGTGTCTCGGTCTATCGCTATAAAGTATATGCCTTCGTCATCAGCGCAGCGCTGGCTGGGCTGGCGGGTAGTTTGTATTCCTATTCAGAAGAATATATTTCGCCAAACACCTATAACTTCGAGCTGACTATCATGTTCCTGCTCGCTATTATCATGGGTGGCCGCAAGACCCGTAGCGGTGCCCTGTTAGGTGCGCTGATTGTCGTCATGTTGCCTAGTTTGCTGGCCGATATTGAATTGTTCCGCAAGATCGCAACGGCAGCTGCAGTCATCGGCGTTGTCGCCGGGGCACTCATGTTACTGAAAAAACGTAAGACGATCAGAGACATTATCGTGCCTCTGGTAGCGACAGTCGGCATGGCGATGTTCTCCTATCGTCTGGAAAATATCACTGACTGGCGCCTGACGATTTTTGGTTTAATGACCCTGTTCGTGGTGTACTACCTGCAAGATGGCATTGTTGGTTTTATGCGTGGACTGGTCGGATCCCGGATAGAGCATACGGTGCATGCCAATGCCGTTGCCGATGAATCCAAAGCCTGGAGCATGGCGGATCCCAGTACGCCAATCACCGGCAGCCTGCTGCGTGCGAAACAGGTACTAATGCAGTTCGGCGGACTCAAGGCATTGAACCAGGTAGATCTGACGATTGCCAAATGTACGGTGCACGGATTGATCGGACCAAATGGTTCTGGCAAGAGCACCATGATGAACGTACTGACAGGTATTTATCAACCTACCGGCGGTAGTGTCGAGTTCAATGGCAAAACGATTTCCGGGTTAACCCCATCCGAAATCGCCTTGGGCGGTGTTGCCCGTACTTTTCAGAACGTACAGTTATTTGGCGAGATGAGTGCGACAGAAAATATTCTGGTTGGTCTGCATCACACTTTTAAAAGTAACGTACTCGATGTCATGCTACATACGCCTCGTTACAAGCGTGAGGAGCATGAGGCCAGAGTGCGTGCTGCGGCTATTTTGCAATTCATGGGACTGGCTGCACTGACCGAAGAAGAGGCGCGTAATTTGCCTTACGGTAAACAGCGGATGCTGGAAATCGGCCGCGCTCTTGGCCTGAATCCCAAGCTCTTATTGCTCGATGAACCCGCCGCAGGTTTAACCGCGCCGGATATTAAGGAATTGATCGCCATCATTCGCAAGATCCGCCAGCATGGCATTACGATTATCCTGATTGAGCATCATATGGATGTGGTGATGTCGATTTGCGATACCGTGACGGTACTCGACTTCGGTCAAAAAATTGCAGAGGGTAAGCCATCCGAAGTGCAGACCGATCCTAAAGTAATTGAAGCCTATCTCGGCGGCTCGGTTGGCGACGACAGCGCAGAACCTACGTCAAACACGATATCAACAACGCCAATCACAGCAGATCAGGCAAGGGGCTGACATGTTATCTATTTCAAACCTGCATGCAGCCTATGGCAAAGTCGAAGTCCTGCATGGTATTTCTCTCGACGTACCAAAAGGCAAAGTGGTGACCTTAATCGGATCCAATGGCGCAGGTAAAACCACAACCATGCGCGCCATCTCAGGGATGTTAAAGCCGAAAATGGGAAGCGTAAAACTTGCGGGTAAAGATGTCACCGGCTTGGAGTCTCATAAGATAGCCCGTGCTGGCCTGGCGCATTCCCCAGAGGGTCGCCGGGTATTTTCCACCATGAGCGTGACGGATAATTTGTTGCTGGGAGCGTTTCCTCGATTCACACGGTCTCGTCCCAAAGGAGATGTGGCAGCGGATCTTGAAAAAGCCCTGGAGCTATTTCCCCGATTGAAAGAAAGACAGCATCAACTCGCTGGAACCTTGTCTGGCGGTGAGCAGCAGATGCTGGCGATGGCGCGCGCGGTCATGCTGAATCCTGAAGTGATCTTGCTGGACGAACCATCTATGGGGCTGGCACCGATTCTGGTGGAAGAAGTTTTTCGCATTATCCTGCGCCTGAAAGAGCAGGGCGTCACCATGCTGCTGGTGGAGCAATTCGCGGCGGCTGCGTTGAACGTGGCCGACTATGGTTACGTTTTGGAAAACGGTCGCATCTCTGTTCATGGGCCTGCGGACAAACTCAAAAACGATCCTGCAGTAAAAGCCGCCTATTTGGGCGGTGATCATGCGCATGAATGACATTTTCTCATCCACCATTGATTGACGAAAAAAATCCCTCCTAACTTACAGGAGGGATTTTTTTATGGTCTGTCAGTTATTGTCGATAGACCTTACTCAGGAAAGCGCGTGAGTTTCTTACTGTCTTTCGGAATTTGGTATTGCGCCATATTCATTTGCATTGCCAGCAAAGAATAATAAGCATTGATGCCTGTCAGATCCACTACACCTTTTTTACCAAACCGTTTATCTGCGCGTTGGAATGTGCGGTCTGAGACGCGTTTGTTTTTATGTAGCTCGGTCGAAAAATCATAGACGATTTCCTCATCTTCACTCATGCCGGTCGGACGAATACCATCTGCAATCGCATCGGCGACCGATGCTTTGATTCCCGCTTTGAGTGCAATGGGATAATGCACATACCATTCAAAATCCTGCGTCCATTCGCGAGCGGTAATGAGAATAGCGAGCTCGCTCAAGGTATTGCCGATCGCCGAGTTATAACGCAGATAGTCACCCATTGCTCTGGCTTGTGTCATGACTTGGGGACTATGCATTAATGGCTCGAAAGGACCGAATACCGGTACTTTACGGGTCGCCAGAAATTCTTCCGCTGCTTTCTTTTGTTCCGCCGTGTATTGGTCTGGCGGAATCGTCGGTAATCTGTCGCTGGCATAACTTACGGTCGCAATCAGACTGGCGGTCAGTCCGGACAATAGTGCTGTTTTCATGATGTCTCCCTACAGTTATTTAGTTACTTCGTTGGTTGATGGCTTAGTGGATTAATAGATTAATAGATTAATAGATTAATAGATGGGACTACTGATGAAGTTCGTTATTCGATATGCCGGGACAACCATTGGATGATACCGTCAATGCTACGGAATTCGGACACAGAGCGACAGGCAATCTGCGGATGTCTGGCTTGCAGCATTCTGGATAAGGCCGCACCTGGCCCCAGTTCCAATGCAACGCTGATACCATTTTCTGCAAATGCATCCATGCAGTCATGCCAGTGTATCGTCTCAAGCAACTGATGGCTGAGCTGTTGCACTGCCGCGTGTTTACCGTAAATCTGGCCACCATTCTTGCCCGAGATTACCGGACAGATTCCGCCACGGAAATCACATGCCTGAAGCTTCTCATGAAACGGCTGACAGGCATTGCGTAAGCACGAGGTATGCGAGGCGATATGTACCGGGAGTTGTTGTACTTTTGCGCCGTGCGCTACTAGTTCGGTTTCTAATTTTGCGAACTGATCGGCTATGCCGCCAAGGATAAGCGCATCATCCGCATTGATAATGGCAATCTCAAAGCCACTATCCTGAATGATGCTCCTGACTTGACGCAGCTGAACGCCATTGACCGCAACCATGATTTGCGCATGCTGTGGATCGCGACAAGCATCCATCAGTTGCGCACGCAGTCTTGCCAGACCGACGATTTGCCGCACATCCAGCATGCCCGCAATGCCATAAGCGCTTAGCTCACCGATACTGTAGCCTGCAACCAGATCTGGTGTCGGTATGCGATCTTTCAGGAGATTCCAGATAGCCATCTGGCTGGTGACGATGAGTGGCTGAGCGTATTGATTAGCAAAGATACTCTCTGGTTTTTCAGCGATCGAATCTAGTTCTGGTGCACAGAGGTCATGCAAGATCTCAGCGCCATTAGTACTGCTCAACAGGTCAAACATCCCAGCATGCTGACCACCCTGACCCGAACAAAGCACGAGCAGGCGGGACGTCATACAAACTCACCGTCACAAATATCATATACGAAACAAGTCGCCGCAAGCAGATCCGCAGCACCGCCAGGCGATAAACGTTTTGCGCTAAATAATTGATGGCAAGCCAGAGCCTTGTAGTACCAGTCAGGACGTGCAGTGCCTCCCGCATCGATGAAACTCTGAGCCTGCTCTTTGACGATCACTGCGCCTTCAGCGCCGCCGCGATGATAGATATTGGTATCACTGATATGGGCCATCAAGGCAAAGAAAGTATCAATGCGTGCCTCGTACATAGTGCGTCCCGCGTTGAGCGTATTGCACAGCGCAGGCAGGGCAATATCAAATACCGATGGTAGTCCCAATGCAATTTCTTCCCTCGCTCCGCTTGCGCCATGGCGTTGTGCGACACGTGTGCCGTTAGATGTAATATTGGATTCATAGCTAGAATGTTGTATATGCAACCTCAGTTCATCTCCCCAATAGTCAAGCAGAGTTTGGCGGATCGTATCGGTTGTAGGAGTGATATTGCGCGCGCTTAAACACCCGGTTGTTGCACACAACATGCCCAGGCTAAAGATAGCACCACGGTGAGTGTTGATACCCTTTGTCGCCAGCATCATTCTTTGCTCAGCATCGATGCCTAATTTCTTTAACTGACTAAATGATGCCTGTTCATAGCCAGCCTGAGTGATCGCTTTAAAGTAGTGGCGTAAGGCGAACATGCTACGCATGAAGCTTGTGGCATTCATATCGGTATGACTGCCGTTATCAATCAACGAGACCAGTCCTGGTTTGGGGTACAGAGACAGTTCTCTATATAAACACCGGACTGCAATTTTTGCGATCTTTGCGCCCATGGCGGCGGCATGATGCTGATGACAGTCGTTTTCTCTCTCTTCATTTGTATGGGAGAAAATGATACTGCGACGCCCAACTGAAGCAGGCATCACTGGCTGTAATTGCCTCATGCTGCAAGTTCCCCACTCGTAGTTTGATTCTGAACGAGGGACGCAATCAGCGACGCTGTAGATGCCAGATATACCGTATGCATGGTCTTAACCAGCACTCGCGCCTGGCTAGCGGTGGCGATTTGCCATTCCCGCCAGGATACAGCCTGTTGTTGAGGAAAGAGGATTTCGCCATCGAGTGGCAGCAGAGTACTGAATGATGTGAGTAAGGACAAACCTAGTTCTAATTCGCTGAAATCATTTGGTGAAAATAAAAGATCAATATCCGAACGTGCAGTGACATAGGGTAATCCGGTAAGACGTTGCAATGCGGTTGAGCCAAAGACACGTATATCTAGTGCTGCAAATGATGTCTTTGACGTGATTGATAAGGTTGATAAATTAGTGAGAGCATCTTGCCATTCCGTCGGTGCGGTTGTAATGATCTCGTTCACAGACAATGCAGGGCATGAGCGTGCAATCAGTTTTTTTTCTACGCGCAGAGCGATTCGTTGTTTGCTGCCGTCAGTTGTATTTGGCGGTAAGGCCAGTCCAAGGCAGACGACCTCATCTCCGGCATCGGCATCATGCCGCCGTACGATCAGTGGCCAGTTGCTCAGTCGCCATGTTTCTATGGCATGACGATGCTCGGGTCTAGAAGTATCCCTTATCTGTTGCCATCCTTGGTCTGATAGCCAGACCAGATCATGGCGCGAGTACATGCTGATCCGCGAGGATGGCATCAATGACCGCCTGTGCTAATTGACGGCCCCCGCGCTGCTTACCAGTTGCACTGCGCAGGTCGGTATTCTGTACATGCAACAGCGCTTGCTCAAGCTGCGAAGATAAATCACCGTCCCAGATTCCTTGCACCCCGCCCATGCGCAAATAATTTTCAGGTCCCGGTGCAAACACAGGATTGCTGATGGCGAGTTCTGTCAGTCTTTCTTCCGGCACTTTGGTAATCCTCGCCATCGCTGGCAGCCCCATTACGCGGATGGTTGCATCTGGCAAGGCATAGCAGGCATCCGCCATCAAGCCGCTGGTAATAAAGCCGCCAGACAATGCCTGGTCATACACCAGACTGATTACTCGATGTCCTTTTCTGCGCGCGAGTTCTACACATTTTCCGAGGTGCGCCATGTAGCTGTTAATACCCAGCATTTCGTCACGATGACGTAGTCGCTGACCTTGCGTATCAACCAGCAAGAGTATGGGGCGCAGAGGATGTTGACGCAGGGTGTCGAGCACAAATGCCGCTTGCGCTAAGGCGATTTCAACACCAATCGGTGCGTGATTCGTTGTTCCAACGACGGCAACTGTTTCTTGATGGGTTTGTCCTGTGCCGGATAAAAGACATTCTTTCTCACCGATAGTATGTCCTAACGGGAAGAGGGCATTTGCCAGTGATTGCCATTGCATTATGCTGCTCCGAGTCGGTGATGTTGCGCTTTGCTGATGAAATCACTGATCTCCAGCATCGGGACATTAGCTGGATCATTCATGCCGAGTGCGCGCCAGATTTCAAGCGGATCGCGCAATGTGCCAAACGAGTTAATCCGTTTCCTCAATAATTCCTGCTCATGCTCCAGTGCTTCTAATGAGAGTGCAATTTGATCGCTGTGATCAGCGCCGCTATTCTGGATTGCTTGAATGGCCTCAATTGCCGCTGAACGAAATGCCCCGACTGAGTCGGTCACGATTGCCTGACAATCACCAATCATATAGCGGTGTTTTCCACCAGTTGTACGCCAGACCAGTGCACGATCGCGCGAGTCGAATTCTTCTACGCCATTCGCTGTCTCAATGACTTCCGGGCCGGACATAGCGAGACGCGCTTCTTCTGACATGACGATCCAGTTTGCGCAACGCGCAACGATGCCCATGCCGCCAAAGCAGCCATTCGATCCACCTATTAAGACGATCACAGGAATACCCGCAGCGCGGGTGTCGAGCACGGCGCGCATGACTTCAGATACCGCAATCAATCCTGCATTGGCCTCATGTAAACGGACACCACCTGTTTCGAGCAACAAGACGACGGCACGCGGTTTTTCAATCACCGCGCGGCGTAACATGCCCACCAGTTTTGCACCATGAACTTCGCCCACGGCGCCCCCCATGAAGCCACCTTCTTGCGCTGCGATAAAAACAGTCTCGCCATGCAAAAGCGCCTTGCCAACCACCACGCCGTCGTCGAAGGCGACCGGCGCATTCAGTTGTCCCAGATGCGGGCTGATCACCCGGGCCGATGGGGGTAAAAATTCATCGAGGCTGTTCGGATCAAAGAGCTGTTGAATTCGTTCACGGGCGTTGCATTCGAGATAGCTGCTCATGCTTGTGCTCCTTGTGGCTGGCCAAACAGCGTCTCTACCGCCTGATCCAGACGCAGGCTGACGACTGCGGGCGTCGCTCCCATGTCGTTGATCGTAATCCTGACATCGGCAAGTAACCAGCGTGCGTTGAAATCTGTCATCACCGCAGCCCAGATAGCACCAAAGCCAGTCGCTGCCGTATTGATCTCTATCACGCACGCTTGTTGCAGCGGACAGGCTTCAATTAATACTTCCAGATTCCCAGAGCTGACTACGCCAACCAGTTCTGCTTGTTGCGGAACAGGACGCTGGCCATGCTCGAATCGATAAGATAAATGTTCCATTATCGCTTTCATTACTTTTTAATTTTACGGGTGAGATGCATTCTCATAGATAGCTGCTTTCCTGCGCTATTTACTCACCAGTTTCGGAATCGCTTCGGCGGTTGATACAAATTACCCGATGCACGCACCAGATCTTTCATCGACTTTGCTGCTAACAGATTTCTGGTCGCCAGACGTTTGTCGATACCGAGATCTTCTGCGCGTTGAATAATGCCCCGATCCCGTAAATTCTCGACCATGCGCTTATCGCGTGCCAGACCGACTGCGGTATAGCCTGCGACACCACGGATGGCCTGCTCACGCTCTTCGTCACTGCGACACAGAAGTAAATTAGCGATGCCTTCTTCCGTCAAAATATGTGTGACATCGTCGCCGTAGATCATAACCGGCGGGATTTCCATCTTTGCCTGCTCCGCTAATTCCCAGGCGTCGAGCCGTTCAACAAACGCTGGTTGCATATGTTCTCTGAAGGTTTCGACGATCTGCACCACTAGTTTTTGTCCACGCGGGATTACATTTTTACCCTGCCGTGCCTGCTGACCTGCCTTGATCCAGGTGGGACTGGCATGGCGGCGACCACGCGCATCTGCCCCCATGTTTGGCGCACCGCCAAAACCGGCGATTCTGCCCAGGGTCGCGGTTGATGAATTTCCTTGCAAATCGATTTGCAGAGTCGATCCAATAAACATATCGCAGGCGTAATGCCCAGCTGCTTGGCATAATCCGCGATTGCTACGCATGGAGCCATCCGGCCCGACAAAAAACACGTCGGGTCTGGCGCGGATATAGTTTTCCATTCCCAGTTCGGACCCGAATGAATAGACCGATTCGACAAAACCTGCCTCAATCGCTGGGATCAGGGCAGGGTGGGGATTGAGCGCCCAGTGGCTAGCGATTTTGCCTTTCAGTCCCAGCGATTCTGCATAGGTAGGTAGCAATAATTCGATGGCGGCGGTGTCGAAACCGATGCCATGGTTCAGACGCTTGACGCCGTATTCTGCATAAATCCCTTTGATCGCCATCATGGCCATCAATACTTGTATTTCTGAGATCTGTGCCGGATCGCGGGTGAACAGTGGTTCTATGTAATACGGATTCGGTGCCTCAACGACAAAGTCAATCCAGTCGCCGGGAATATCAACGCGCGGCAAGACATCCATGATCTGATTCACCTGCACAATCACGATACCGTTTTTGAATGCAGTTGCTTCCACAATCGCCGGAGTGTCTTCGGTGTTCGGGCCGGTATACAAATTGCCGAGACGATCAGCAGCTTCTGCGGCGATCAGCGATACCCGTGGCGTGAGATCGATAAAATAACGACTGAATAATTCGAGATACGTATGGATCGCACCGATATTTAGTTTGCCCGCACTGACGAGCTTAGCGACACGCCCAGCCTGCGGTCCCGAAAACGAAAAATCGAGACGTGATGCAATCCCCCGTTCAAAAATATCGAGATGCTCGGGTAAGGCCAGCACCGATTGCAGCATATGGAGATCATGAATCCGAGCAGGATCCAGTTTGGCTAATGATTGCCCGAGAAAGTCTGCTTGCTTCTGATTATTGCCCTCAAGGCAGATTCTGTCGCCACACTCGATGACCTGATGTAGCAGGTCGACGATGCGCGCCGCCGGCAGGATTTTCCCGGACAGGCTCTGATCCAGCGTATCCCGCGCACGTGTCAATCGTTGCTGGCGATTCTCTTGCAAGGTATTCCAAACCTGCGGACGCGCACTCATCATTTCACTCCCATGATGGTATTTGGCAGGCCGACTGCGATCCCCGGGAATAGGCACAGCAACAACACGGCAAGGAACATCAAGGCCACGAAAGGCATCACACCCCAGATTACATCCTTGAGCGGAATATCCGGAGCAATATTCTTAATCACAAAAATATTCAATCCCACAGGCGGATGGATCAGCCCCATCTCCATGACGACCGTCATGACAATGCCGAACCAAATCAGATCAAAGCCAGCTGCCTTCAGCGGAGGCAGGATGATTGGCGCCGTCATCAGGATGATCGATACCGGCGGTAAGAAAAATCCAAACACAATGACCATCGCCAGAATTACTGCCAGCAATATCCATTTGGACAAATGCATATCGACTACCCATTGCGCAGCGGATTGACTGATATGTAGATAACTCATCACGTACGAATACAGTAGCGACATACCGATAATCAAGAGCAGCATCGTTGACTCTTTAATCGTCGAGGTAAGGATCGGCCGCAGATCTTTTGGTCTCCATACGCCGTACACTACGGCGATCAAGGCCATCGCTAGCAGTGCACCCAGACCTGCCGTTTCGGATGGTGTAGCAAAGCCGCCGTACAGTGCCACCATGACACCAATCAGCAAGATCACAAACGGTAAAACACGTGGCAGCATTTCGACTTTTTGTGCCAGAGTGAAATGCTCTTTTTCCAGATAGGCCGATTCAGTACCTGACTGTTCATAGGCGATCAGGGCGAGACGATATTCTTTTCGTGCGCGGTAGACGGCATAACCGGCAAACAGCACGACCAGCAATACGCCGGGACCGACACCCGCGAGAAACAGGCGTCCCAGAGACTGCTCGGCAGCGACTGCATACAAGATCATCGTAATTGAGGGCGGCAATAAAATACCCAGAGTTCCGCCTGCCGCAATAATGCCGGCGGCAAATCCCGGTGAGTAACCACGTTTGCGCATTTCTGGTATGCCGGCAGAGCCGATAGCAGAGCAAGTTGCAGGAGACGAGCCAGCCATCGCCGCGAACAGCGCACAGGCAACCACGTTGGCAATGCCGAGACCACCAGGGACTTTGTGCAGCCAGGTATGAATTGCCGAGTACAAATCCTTACCGGCGGGTGATTTGCCGATTGCCGCACCTTTTAAGATGAATAAGGGAATCGACAATAAAGTAATCGAGGCCATTTCCTCATATACGTTTTGGGTCACTGTATCCAGCGATGAGGCAGGCATAAAGAAGTACATAAAACTTGCTGCTACGATGCCTAACGCAAAGGCAATCGGCATTCCTGAGAACATCACAACCAGCGTCACCGCGCCATATAAAGCGCCTAAGGTCAGTTCACTCATTTGACACCTCGCTTATTAGTCACGCGTGCCAAAACCTGTACAAACAGTTGTAATGTCAGCAGCGACATGCCGAACGCCATCATGCCGTAAGGAATCCACAACGGGGGTGCAAAAGTCGACGTCGTGGTTTGTCCATCGACAAAGGCTTCATGCCAGAGCGTCCAGGATTTCCATGAAAAAAAGGCGCAAAACAGGAATGACAGCACATCCACCATGAACATGCGAAAGGCGTTGACTTTCGCAGGCAATAGCGAGGCAAGTGCCTCGATCCCGATATGGCCGCGATACGACTGTACATAGGCAGTACAGAAAAAAGTGACACCGACCAGCATGAATACGGACGCCTCATCCTGCCAGTCCGTCGGGGCCTTAAAAAAATAGCGGCTGACGACGGAATAAGTCAATATGCATGCCGTCAGTACTAGTGCCAGCATCGATAGATTCATCAGGAATTTATTAAAGTGATCCAGCAATCGTGATATCGCCGCAATCAGCTTCTGGTCAGGGATTGCCGGGCCTTTAGCTGGCTCCATTTCAAATCCGTGACTCATAATGTTTTCTCCGCCAGCTTCAGTAATTTGGCGCAGTTCTCATTCTTCTCTCCATAATCTTTCCATGCGGTAGTCCGTGCAATGGCTTGCCATTTTTTGAGTGTAGCTGGATTCAGGTCGGCGACTTTCGCACCGGCCTTTTGATATACAGCCGCCACCAGTGAATCATCGAGCTGGGCAGATTTACGCGCAAAAGCTTCCAGTTCGCCGCCAACTGCCATGATGGTGGCCTGTTGATCTTTACTCAGTTTGTCGAACACTACTTTCGACATCATCAATGGCTCAAACATGAACCAGTAAGCACCTGTACGTCCGGTGGTCAGGCTTTTCGATACTTCTTCCAGGCGGAAAGAAATCAACGATGTTGATGAGGTCAGGGCGGCATCCATGGCACCAGTTTGCATTGCTGCATAAATTTCATTGGACGGCAATGACACGACCGCGGCACCTGCTGCTTTCAGGATCAGGTCCATCTCACGGGAGCCGCCCCGGACTTTCATCCCTTTGGCATCGTCCGGATCGACGATGGGTTTGCCGCGCGACGCAACGCCACCGGCTTGCCAAATCCAGCTCACGACCACAATACCTTTATCGAGCAAAATGCGATTAAGTTCTTTGCCTACCTCGGCATTTTTCCAGCCGTAACCTTGTTCATAGGAGGTCACCAGGCCCGGCATCAGACCGATATTTACTTCGGGGACTTCGCCGCCCGCATATGACAGTGGCACCAGCGATAGATCGAGCGCACCTTTGCGCATGGATGAAAACTGGGCATTGGTTTTCATCAGTGAGGAGCCAGGATAGATTTCGAACTTCAGACTACCTTTAGACCGTTTCTCCACCTCGGCGGCAAACATACGGCACAGGCGGTCGCGAAAATCGCCTTCGTTCACCGTACCACCCGGGAACTGGTGCGAAATCTTCAGCGCTGCCGTTTGCGCCCAGGAGGCGGACATAGTAAAAAACGGGCTGGTGGCGATGGCACCGAGTATGGCTCTGCGAGTAAAAAGTTTGGACATGTTGTCTCCTGGATTGAAGGGATGAGTCGCTTGCATTGCCGTGATTCAGTGATCTTGCATGCATAATTTATTTTTGTGTATACAAGATATATCTCAAATAAATACAAAGCAAGTGTATTTGTACATATAATGAGCAAAATTACACAAAGGAGGCGTTTTGCTTACCCCCACCTTAAAAAGTCGCTCACAGAGTCTGCGTGAATCCATCGAGGAAATGATTGCCATCGGCAAATTGCTTCCCGGCCAGCATCTGGATGAGACCGAGCTGGCAAATGAGTTTGGCGTCTCCCGCACACCAATCCGCGAGACGCTGATACAACTAGCCTCGATGGGTGTAGTGGTGATTCGTCCGCGGCGTGGTGCGGTCGTTGCCGAGCTGGGGCCGCAGCAACTGGTTGAAATGTTTGAGGTGATGGCGGAGTTCGAGGCGATGTGCGGCAGGCTTGCTGCACGCCGCATGACACCCGCAGAACAGCAGGATTTGCTGGCGGCTCACCAGGCCTGTAAAGACGCCAGTGCAGCGCAGAACTCAGACGATTATTTCTATTGCAACGAGACCTTTCATCAGATCATCTATCAGGGCAGCCACAATGCTTTTTTGGCCGAACAGGCGATGGCATTGCATCGGCGCCTGCGTCATTACCGTCGCTTGCAACTCCGCGTGCGTGATCGCGTCAGCGCTTCATTTTCTGAGCATGACGGCGTGGTTCAGGCCATTCTGGCGGGAGACGGTGAGCTGACGGCGGAGTTATTGCGTGGCCATATTATGATCCAGGGACAGCGATTTGCTGATCTGATGGCGTCTTTGCCCAAGGCGCAGGCGGCTGGAAAATAATTTCCCTATAAGGTGTCAGGTTGTTTTAAATAGATATACTCCCCTATATTTTTCATCAAACATAGGCTTATCCGCCTATTTTACGTAGGCATTGAAAATATACTCACCATGAGTATATTTTTTTAAGCTGATTTTCGACGAATTTTCAACCGCGTTGCCGCTTCCAATGTCTCCCAGATATCGCCACGCTATTGTCAAATAGCCTTAGCGTCCTTATATGCGATCAGTATCTGAATCACAGGGCAGGCAAATACGCAAAATCAGCGTCAATGCTATGCTCACCAAGGTAGTAAAAACACATTGCATCCGATTGAATTGTTCTTCATCGTTTTTCATTGTGATTAAAGTTAAAGTCTAGAGTCGGATTGATATCAGCCCGACTTGACACGAATCCAGGCATTTAATAATTACATATTGAAAGAAACTCATGTCTGATTTGATCCAAAAACTGAAATGGCGCTACGCCGCCAAAAAGATGAACCCGGCAAAAGCAGTGCCGCAAGAAAAAGTGGACCGCATTGTCGAAGCAGCACGCCTGACTGCGACTTCCAGTGGCCTGCAACCATATGAAATCTACGTCATCACCAACCCAGAAGTACGCGAAAAAATCAAACCAGTCGCCTGGAACCAAGGTCAGATCACCGACTGCTCCCACCTGCTGGTATTCGCTGCATGGGACAACTACACCGCAGATCGCATCAATATGATGTTTGACCTGACCAACGACGAACGTGGCTTTAAAAACGAAGGCTGGGAAAACTATCGCCAGATGCTGCTCAGCACCTACCCGGCACGCGATGCCGAAGTCAACTATCAGCACGCCGCACGTCAAGCCTACATCGGCCTGGGATCAGCCTTGATCGCCGCAGCTTATGAGGAAGTCGACAGTACGCCAATGGAAGGTTTCGATCCAAAAGCCGTCGATGAAATTCTGGGTCTGAAAGAACGCGGCCTGCGCAGCGTCGTGATCCTGCCACTGGGGTATCGTGAAGAAGACAAAGACTGGCTGGTCAATCTGAAAAAAGTACGCCGTCCGAATGAGAAGTTTGTGACTGAAGTGAAGTAAGTTGTTTCAAGGCAGTCAGCCAGCATCATTTGGGCTGACTGACTGCCGTCGCATGTAGGCTCAATTCAAGCCTAGCTCAAGCTGACACAATGCCTAGTCAGTGCTCAATCAATATTTTATTAATGCTGTGTCAGCGTTAAACAATAGTAGCTGCCTCAGTCTTTCATGCGAGTTTGCTGTGTCGATGGAGTTTGCTGTGTCGATACATAGTGACGCGGGGAACATCCAATGAGCCGTTTAAAAGCAGTACTAAACGCACTTTCAGACTCGTAGCCCAATGATCGTGAGATGACCGCGATAGAGTCCTTGGAATTTACAAGTCGATCTTTCGCCAATAGCATGCGCCATTGCGATAAATATTCTATGGCTGGAAGGCCAACCGTTTTCTTAAATTTGGATGCAAAACTAGATCGCGACATTGATGCGAGCTCTGCGAGAGAGTCCAATGTCCAGCGATTCGAGGGGTTTGCATGCATTGCACTCAGCGCTGCGTTCATCGATGGATCCGCCAGCGCGAAAATCCAGCCAACGTTATCTACGGCACCCTGGGCAATGCATAGACGCAGTACCTGAACCAGTATTTGCTGAACCAGCTGTTGGGCGAGCAAATAACTGCCAGGCTGTGGCACTCGCAACTCCTGCATCAAGCGCTCGATAAACCATCGCAGCGCGAATCTGTCTGCTTCTGCGCAGATGTGAACGACATCCGGCAATACATCAAGAAACATGGCCGACTGCGCGTTCGCAAAGGTGAAATAGCCGCCGATTCCAGTAACCTCTCCGCCCCCCTGGTGCGTGATTACTCCACCCTCCAACGCACCCGCCAAAAACGACGCAGCGCTAACGGGTTCCAGCGAAAGCTCGCTGGCGAGCACAAACGAATGACCTCTGGGTAGCAGGATGCAATCTCCCGCACGCAGCCTGATCGCAGCCGCACCATCGAGCGCAAACCAACATTCTCCAGTGAGCAAAGCGTAGCACCGGATGCACTGATAGGCAGGGAAGTGGATCGACCAGGCGCCACCCAGATCTAAACCGCGAAACATAAAGCTTTGAGGCTTCAGCAGTGACAGTACGTCTGAGAGCGGATCCATCATGATTTTGGACGATCGAAAAGAAAGTAGAGACTTTAGATTATAGACAGTCTCAAATCAAGAAAATACAATTTGCCAAAGAAAAGAGAGCTTGCTGCGATGACTGTCGTAACAGTGCTGTCCCCAACATGGAGTAAAGATACGATGAAACGACTCGAATACACGCGTTACGGTGGTCACGAGCTAGTGCGCATGAGCGAATTTAGCTTGCCTGAGCTCAAAGCCAATGAAGTGTTAGTACGGGTTGCTGCGGCATCCATCAACCCGATGGACTGGAAAATTCGAAGTGGAAAAATGAAACTGTTCACGGGGAATAAGTTTCCGCGTGCCTTGGGTACAGACTTCGCTGGCACAGTGGAATCCGTTGGCGTCAACGTAGATGACTTTACACCTGGTGATAATGTTGTTGGAACGGTGCCGATGAAAGGATCTGGCGCATTCGCACCTATGCTCATCACGTCAAAGAATTTAATTGTCAAAAAGCCGGAAAATTTATCCTTTACCGAGGCCGCGACCTTGCCGATTGCCGGTGTGACCGCGTGGCACGCACTGATCAAGAAGGCTCGTTTAAAGCCGGGTCAAAAAATCTTTCTTAATGGCGCATTAGGTGCCGTAGGGCAGGCCGCGATTGCGATTGCGCAAAGTATCGGCGCTGAAATAACCGCACGCGTCGGCCCTCACTCCCTTGAGCAGGCACAGTCGCTAGGCATTAACGTGGTGTTAGACTACACCAAACCAGTGCCGTCCTCGCTCGATAGCGGATTTGACCTGGTCTTCGATTGCAACGGGAGCCTCTCGACTCAAGACGCTGCACGACTTATGAAGCGAGGTGGCATGATCATTGACATTGCCCCGACCAGAGCGAAGTTTTTCAAGGCATGTCTATCTCGCGCTAACAAGCTCGTTTTTGCAGATCCCAAAGCAGAATACTTGCAAGAGGTCATCGCGCTCGCAGCCGCTGGCAAATTAGCCATCCATATCGCGCAATCCATTTCTTTGGCAGAAGCGCCAGAGGCTCTTGCATTGCTTGAACGTGGCGAGCGCAGAAACGGCAAAACGGTCATCGTGTTTTGAGAATTTTAGATAACGCGCTATGAGTGACCTATCAGCGGACTATCAGATTGGCGGGTTCAAACCATGTTTGAAGTCGTTAAATAAACTACATACACAGATGCATCATATAAATGCATAGTACGAATGGGCTATCTATGAAGCGAATACAAATACTATCCTTATCAGCCTTACTCACGCTCGTGACTGGTTGTAGCATTTCTACCCCTTTTAAATGGGTCGATGAGCACAAACGCAAGAGTACTCTTGCCGAGAATCAGGATGAGCAATTACTAGTTGCCGTCACACATGCGACCATTGATGCCACTAAACGGAAACTTTTTGATCAAGGTGCATCGCGCGTGATAGATAGCCTTCTCGTACAGCCGGGTTTAATCGGATACTCTGTCCGCCGCCAGCTATTTGGTGATGAAGTATGGACAGCAACAGTCTGGAGCGACGAGGCGTCAATGCTACGATTTGTCCAGTCTCCCGCGCATCTTCAGGCAGTAAAAGAGAGTAGTGCAGCGATACGCAATATCGACTACACACGCATCTACATGAGAAGAGATGAGCTTCCCGCAAGCTGGTCCCGGCTCTTGTACGCCTCACAGAAAAAAGAGCAGCCTCCATCTCCGCAAGAAAGCGAGTAACGATCCTTTGCACTTGCTTTCTATCTGTTCAATCTTATGTGACAACAGGGTGCAATCCTTTCCAAATCAAGGGCAGGTCGCACCCCATAATTTGTCCACCCGTATGTCAATAAACGAACTCATCAGAAGCGATGAGTTTAATGAACAAAGAACGTGTTCAGTAGTCCGTCTAACACATTAACAGGAATGGGTTTGCTGAACAGATAGCCTTGATATGCCATACATTCATGCAACTTTAAAAAAGCGAGTTGCTCCTCTGTTTCCACTCCTTCAGCAATCACATCAAGACGGAAATTTTTGGCTAGATCGATGATAGTTTTGACCATGACCGCATCGTTGCTGTCGGTTGTAATATCACGCACAAAACTTTGATCAATTTTAATTTGATCGAGCGGTAGCCGTTTCAGGTAAGACAATGAAGAATAGCCTGTACCGAAATCGTCCATCGACAACTTTACACCCAACTCCTTTAGCGCAATCATTTTGCTGATGACCTCATCCACATCAGTAAGAACGACACTCTCCGTAAGCTCAAGTTTTAGTTTTGACGCATCTACGCCATGATGATGCAACAGACTGGCAAGATGTTCGACAAAGTCTGTTTGCCTGAATTGTTGTGCGCTGACATTGACGGCGACGGTGAGATGCCTGGTGTGATCTGACTTTGACCATTTAACTAATTGCTGGCATGCGGTGCGTATGACCCATTCTCCGATCTCCAGAATTAAAGAACTTTCCTCGGCAATAGGAATAAATTGCATTGGCATGACCAGGCCACGATCCGGATGTAGCCAACTCACTAGCGCTTCGGCACCAATTGGACGCTGCTGATCATCGACCTGAATTTGATAGTACAAGCGTAATTCATCGGAAGGTACTGCATGGCGCAAATCCGCTTCCAGCGCGGCACGCGTTTCTACTGCTAACTGCATCGCCGGGTTAAAGAAGCGCAAAGTATTGCGACCTGCATCTTTTGCTTTGTACATAGCAATATCTGCCTGCTTTAATAAAGTCTCCGGTAACTCTTTATTGCCTTGATAGACGCTCACGCCGATGCTGGGAGAGCTATGTTGTTCGCTCTCATTGAGATGATATGGAGCCGCCAGGTTGGCGCGTATTTTTTCTGCGATCAGGGCTGTCTTTTGTGAAGCTGTTTCGATGCTTTCGTCCAATTCAACCAGCAGCACAATAAATTCATCTCCACCCAAACGCGCTACGGTATCTGTCTCTCGAATACATGCTTGAATTCTTTGTGCTACTTCAATCAACAACTGATCACCAAAATTATGACCTAATATATCGTTGATGGTTTTGAACCTATCCATATCGATGAACAGTACTGCACCATAGTGGTTACTGCGGGTAGATGTTGAAATCGCGGAGTCAAATCTATCCATCAGTAAGCGGCGGTTTGGCAGACCTGTCAGTGCGTCAAAAAAAGCAAGATTATGAATTCGCTCTTCCGCTTGTTTACGTGCGCTGATGTCATCAAAATTAACGACTACTTGTTTTAACTTGCCATCTGCATCCAATTCGGGGAATGCATTGACCAGCAACCAAACCACCCTTTTTTTGTTCGTTGACTTGACGCCAAGCACCAGAGCCTCCAGCGGTTTCATGGTGGCGATAACCCGTTGCACAGGATACTCATCAACGGTCATTGTTTCTTCTTTATCGTTCACAAACCGCCAGGATGGATCGATCGCCGTTTTGCCTAGCATTTGATCGACAGATAAACCTAAGAGTTCTGACGCACGAGGATTACTAAAAATGATTGTTGAATCGGGTGCGTGGACGATGATCGCAACATGTAAATTGGTCAGCAAATCACGATGTCTAGCATTGCTCTGGATTAATTCCTGCTGTTGCTGAAGTAGGCTAGCCTCAATTTTTTTACGTTCAGTAATATCTCGTGACGAGTTAAATAATACCTGCTTGCCCTCTAGCTCTAGCGCATAGTCACTGACTTCCACGTCAAACATAGTGCCATCTTTGCGCTTGTGGCGGGATTCGAATTGTGTGCGTGCTTTGTGTGACAAGACCTGTGCTAAGCGATGCTCTAGCTCATTCACGCACATGTTGACATCCCATTCATACAAATGCTTCCCTATCATTTCATCTCTTGTATAGCCGAGCATCGCGCAAAAGGAATCACTGGCCTCGATGAGTTTTCCTTGGCTATCTAATATATGGATACCATCGCTGGCGTTATGAAGCAGGGCAAGATTTTTTTCATTTTCTTTTTTTAATGCAATTTGAGCCTGTGTATTTTCTGCTTGCAATCGAAGTGCAGCGATACCGTAAGATAAGTTGTCTGCTAACTCTTTCAGCAGCTTTACTTCTTCTGTTTTAAAGACTTGGGTTTTCGGCGCATAGATATTCAGAACAGCAAAGACACCATTTTTATTCGTAATGGGAAGCGCGATACTTGATTGAAAGCCGTGCTTGGCAGCCTTTTCTCGCCATGGTTCCATGGCATGGTTCTCTGCAAAGTCTTGATTGATAATGACTGAATTTGTCTTGATGGCTTTACCTGAAGGCCCACTGCCTGACTCGGTATCGAGCCAGGTTACTGCGATTTGGTCTAGGTAGTTATTCCGATCGCCCCAATGGGCGCGCACACTGATTGATTTGGCGGCATCTTGCTCAGCAAAACCAATCCATGCCATCAAATAGCCCCCAGTCTCTACAAGCAGTTTGCAAATAGACTCAAGTAGTGATTGTTCACTGCGAGCGTGAATTAGCTCGCTGTTGCACTCACCCAGCATCTTCAGCGTTCTGGTCAGACTTTCGCGCTCAATTTCTTTGCGTTTTCTTTCCTCAATATTAAACGTGACGCCAATGAATCGCTGACCCCGATTATTGGATTCGGCATCCATAATTCTGCCATGATTGGCATACCAGACCCATGAACCGTGTTTTGCCCTGAACCTGAATTCACACTGATATTTTTCGGTTATGCCATTGATGTGGTTATTCAGTGCTTCTTTTACACCAGCCAAATCATCGGGATGAACGATGGCAAAAAGATCGTCAATATAATTGGCGGTCTCATTTTCGTCGTAACCAAGCGCGGCAAATATTTTGGTGGCTTTTCGAGTGACTACTCCGGTGACAAAATCGTTCTCCCATAAATCCAGATCTGCAGCCTCCATGACCAACTCGAGCCGCTTTTCGTTCATGATTTGTTCGACGCTATTAGGCATGCAAAGCTCCAGATAAACGCTGGTTATCTCATCAATCGGAAAATATCAACTAGCAAAATTTTTTGTGAGGGAGTGCGTACTCCCATAAAACCAAAATCAGCCTATTCGCCAACAAGGGCATTCGGCAAATCTAATGTACGCGTATCAAGTTGATAAGTAAATGAGGCTCAAACATGTTAACAATAAAAAACTGCTTTAGCGCAAATTAATAAGTGGTTTTTCTGTACGTATGTCGAGTTATTACTTGACGGAATTTCATTGGGCAGGTCAGGACAAGAATGCCTCTTGCTTGCTATAAACAAACTCAGTTATCTGATGTCAGTACGTAATGAATATCTTCGTTGTCGCAACCAGCCAGCCCCAGTCTCGGCTGTCAACCACATCCAAGACCAACTACCTCAGCAGTCCATCAGCTTCGTCAGGGGTATCTCGTGCTGGATTTCGGCAAGAATGCGAATTTCTTCTTCGGATACATCATGCCGTTGATGATGCTCCGAACCGTGCATTCCCCGTTCACTCTACAAGCCAATGAAACATTACTGGCGGTCATGAATTTGGATGCCAACACACGTAACGAGACTAATACCTTTCTGCTGATCAGCTTAGGCATTTACCCCAAATGCCGGGGTGTATCGATCTTCATCTTCAGGACACAGCTTGCGTCTCTCACGGTAGTAGGGGACACCACCGAACGTCGTTATTGCGGAGTAGTCCTCAGCAACCGGCATCACTTTCTTTGTTCTTGCCTTCGTCCAGCCAATTTGTTGCAAGTTACGGCCTTACAAAATAGAAAATTTTGCTATGCTAGCGGCTTTTCATTGGTCGGCAGCCTTGCCTTGGACCGGTGGCACTTATTTTTCGGAGTTGTATGATGGCCTCATTGCAAGATCAGTTTTTAAAAGCAGGATTAGTCGATAAAAACAAAGCCAAACTGGTCCACCAGGAAAAGAGCAAGCAAAAGAAGGTCGAGCGCCGGACCGGCAACGAGAGCGTAGATGAGGCACGTCTGGCCGCGCTTGAGGTGCAGCGTAAAAATGCCGAACGCGCTCGCGAACTCAATGCGCAACGCGATGCGGCCGCGAGCCAAAAAGCGATTTTTGCGCAAATTGTGCAGCTGGTTCAAAACAATCGCCAAAGCAAGGGCGCAGGCGACATCGCTTATTACTACACCCACGGTACCAAGATCGATAAGATCTATGTGTCAGCAGAGGTACAGACGCATTTGATTGCCGGCCGACTGGTGATCGTGTGTCTGGAAGGTAAAACAGAATTGTTGCCCCGGATTATCGCGGATAAAATTGCCGAGCGCGATGCTTCACTTGTGGTGCGGGTGAAGAAGACGACGACCGAAATCGATGAGGATGATCCGTATGCCGCCTTCCAGATTCCGGATGACTTTACGTGGTAGCTCCCGACTGAGCTTCTCCTGAAATTTAGAAATTCGTCAGACACCCATATAATTTGATGGTTTAAATTTATGTTTGAATTTCACGTTTTTACATGACGTTTATATTGGGCTTAAAAGTATTGCGATGCTGACCCCTTCGATTTTAGTCGCCAGTTCAATATCTTGATCGCTGGACGAATGCGCAAAATCAGGAAAAACTGGCGGCACAACATCCACCTGATGGAAGACGAAATATCGAGGGAACCTCAGACACCTTTAGTTTTGGCCTCGAATTTTTTTGTAAATAGGCGCATTTTGCCCACTTATTGCGACTGGATACATAGACCTTTTGTGAGATCCTTTTAATCCATTAACTAATTGACAGTGGACTTCCCCTAATTCAGTAGACATTTAATAATGTCAAAAACTGAGAAGGAAGTACATCATGAGAAAGAGTCGATTCACTGAAGAATTCAAAGCAGAAGCGATTAAACAAGTCACTGAACGTGGC
>NZ_JBMPPN010000029.1:0-39729 GCF_049340165.1 Undibacterium sp. Xuan67W | reverse complement strand
CGGCCTGCTTGAGGATGGCGATGATCTGACTGTCGGTGTAACGGGAAGGCTTCATGCAGAACTTTCAAAAATCATATTTAGAAAATTCTACTCATTTCAACGCTTGTTTGCAGGGGGGATTACCGAACGACTGTCAACTGCAATCATGTATTGTTCAGCTGATACTATTATTGGACTCTCCCATGATAGAACGATCACGCATTGGAATCCTGCTGCTTCTCGACTGTTCGGCTATAGCGATAGCGAGATGGTAGGGCAATCCATTGAAAAATTAATTCCCAATGAGCTTCGCGATGAGAATGACCTGCATTTTTTAACAGCAACATACGCAAAAGTTACCGATACTGCTTTCGATACAAAACGGCGGCATGCAGATGGGCATTTGATTGATGTCTCCATCAGCATTGCGCCGATCCTAGGCGGGGAAGGAGAGTTACTAGGTTTTACCAAGATGTACCGTGACATCACTCAAAAAATAAAATCGGCGGAGGCATTGGAAAAAAGTGAGGCACTTTTTCGAACTCTGAGTGAGTTTTCTCCGCTCGGTATTTTTTCTACAGATTTAGATGGCAACTGTCTCTATACAAATCGGCGGTGGCAGGAAATTTATGGACTCACTTTTGAGCAAAGTTTGGGGCAAGGTTGGCTGACACCGCTTCATCCAGATGATGCGGAGCAAATTGCCGAAGAATGGCGGCATGCTGCATTATTAAACGGCAAATTTGATTTCGAATTTAGATTGCTAAAAAAAGATGGCAGCGTGTCTTATGTTCATTCTAGATCTAGCGAGTTAAAGGTAGGTGAGCTTGTCACGGGGTATGTTGGGATAGTCGAGGACGTCACCATACGTAAATTAAATGAGGAAACACTACGTAAGAGCCAGTCATTCTTGGATAGAACCGGCTCATTGGCTTGAGTGGGTGGGTGGGAAGTCGATTTAACTACGAATAAAATAACGTGGTCAGATCAGACTTACCGGATTCATGGCGTGCCTGTCGGACAAGAACAAACGTTGGAATCTGCTATTGCGTTTTACGCCCCAGGCGCCAGGCCGATAATTCAGGCTGCGGTGTCAAATGCGATTGAAACCGGCGCTGGTTGGGATATGGAGCTGCCGTTTAATCGCATGAACGGTGAATCTATTTGGGTAAGGGTAGTAGGGAACGTCGATTTCGAAAATGGAGATCCGGTCAGGATTGTTGGTGCTTTTCAAGATGTAACTTTTGCCAGGGCGCAAAGGTTACAACTTGAAGACGCTATAGACCGCTTTTCCTTGGCGACAGAGAGCGGGCAAATTGGTATCTGGGAATATAATTTAATTGATCAAACCTTAATTTGGGATCCATTGATGTACCAAATTTATGGGGTGACTAATTCATCCCCTTTAGAGCCGTATCAGCTTTGGGCTCAGCAGATTCATCCGGACGATCTGCAGAACACCGAACTGGCACTTAGTCAGGCGATTCAAGGGGGCACTCCGTTTGACTTTGAGTTCAGACTGATCTGGCCAGACGCGAGTGTTCGTCATGTTCGTGCAACGGCAAGAATTCAACGTGATGAGTCAGGTACACCTCTTAAAGTCGTTGGAGCAAATTGGGATATTACGAAATTACGCCGTTTGACCGCACAACTAGCAGAACAGCATGAGCTGTTGCAAGTCACCTTACAATCTATTGGTGATGCTGTGATTACGACAGATTCTAAGGGGGCCGTTAGTTGGTTAAATCCAGTAGCAGAGCGCATGACCGGCTGGCTCTCCTCTGAAGCAATCGGAAGGCCACTAACGCAAATTTTCAATATTGTTAATGAAGACACCAGGAAGCCAACAGAGAACCCGGTTGCGACTTGTATGTCGCAAGGAAAAATCGTAGGACTAGCTAACCATACCGTATTGATTTCGCGCGACGGCGAGGAGTTTGGGATTGAAGACTCGGCAGCGCCTATTCTGAATAAGTCTGGTGAGTTACTTGGCGTTGTATTAGTTTTTCATGACGTCACTGAACAACGTCGGTTATCGGGAGAAATGAGTTTCCGTGCAACCCATGATTCTTTGACTGGTTTAGTCAATCGAGCAGAGTTTGAAGCGAGGCTCCGGAAAACATTGAACAGCGCGCATGAGGATCGAAGTGAACATGCTTTAATGTACATCGATCTTGACCAGTTTAAGCTTGTTAATGACGCATGCGGGCATTCTGCCGGAGATCAATTATTGCAGCAAATAAGTAAGTTATTATTAGAAACAGTAAGAGCGCGAGATACTCTAGCCAGACTTGGTGGTGATGAGTTTGCGGTAATTCTTGAGCATTGTTCTACTGAGCAAGCTCAGCGTGTGGCACAACAAATTTGTGACCGTATGGATGACTATAGATTTGTCCATGATGGAAAAAGATTTCGGATTGGGGCAAGTATAGGTTTGGTTTCCGTCGATTTAAGGTGGAAAAATGCTGCGGCTATTTTGCAAGCGGCCGATACATCCTGCTATGCGGCAAAGGAGGCTGGAAGAAATCGGGTTCATGCATGGTTCGACACAGATCTCGCAATGCGAGCCCGTCACGGCGAGATGCAATGGGCTGCGCGAATTGAACAGGCGATTGACGAGAATCGCTTCGTTTTATTTGCCCAAAAAATAGTGCCGCTGAATGATAAAGAAAAGGGAATGCACGCCGAGGTGCTAATTCGGATGCTTGACGAGGATCGTTCGATAGTGCCTCCCGGTGCTTTTTTACCAGCCGCTGAAAGATTCCATCTTGCGTCAAGAATTGATCGATGGGTTTTGCAGCACACACTGGAATGGATCAAAAATCTGAATGATCTTCAGTTAGTCAACACGATCAGCGTTAATTTATCCGGGCAGTCGATCGGTGATCGAGCCTTTCATGCACATGCAATTGAAACGCTGAGAGCCGCTGGGCATTTAATTTGTACCAAATTGTGTTTCGAAATTACTGAGACTGCGGCTATTACCAATATGGCAGACGCCACCATATTTATTGAGCAAGTTCGGGCCCTTGGTGTTAAAACAGCGTTGGATGATTTTGGAGCGGGTGCATCGTCTTTTGGGTATCTAAAATCACTGTCCGTTGATTTCTTGAAAATTGACGGGCAGTTCGTCAAAGATATAATTGACGATCCTATGGATGATGTCGCTGTAAAATGTTTCGCCGAAGTTGCAAAAGTCGTAGGGGTTAAAACAGTCGCTGAATTTGTCGATAAACCTGAGGTTTTAAGCAGGTTACGTGACATTGGGATTGATTACGCACAGGGTTTTCTTTTGCATAAGCCAGCACCGATCGACGATCTTTTTTTGATTGGTGAGAGAGTTTTAAATTGAATCGGCGGCAAATTTTTCAAAAATAATGGATTTTAGATTACATGAATTTAATTAGTACGGAAAAACGGTCGTATCAAGTCACGCTTGGTTCTTGGTCCGATATGCAAAAAGACGCGCAAGCGATACGCTACGACGTCTTTGTGATCGAGCAAAAAATTCCTGCTGAGCTGGAGTGGGATGACATGGATGCGCAATGCCTGCACGCCGTTGCCTATGATGACGCGACTGGCAAGGCAATAGGTACTGGACGCTTGCTGCCGGATGGTCATATTGGTCGTATGGCAGTACGCAAATCTGCACGTGGTCTGGGCGTCGGGGCAGCAATTTTGCAAAGTCTGATGCAGCAGGCACGTCAGCGCGGCGATCAGGCAGTCCAGCTAAATGCACAGATTTCAGCTGAACCGTTCTATAGCGCCAACGGCTATAGCCGTGACGGCGAGGCATTTGAAGAAGCCGGCATTCCGCATATCAGCATGACACACCAGTTTTTTTGATCGCAACGGCCAGTAAAACAAATGCTGCCAGGTGCATTGAACATCCTTGTCAATCAATGCGGCATTTTCATTAACGCTAAGCCAGTTGCTAAATCGATCAAATTGGCACAACGTTAAAGCGCTGAACTGATGGAGTGGTAAAGCCGTTTTTTTAATATCCATATGGTCGCTGCCAAACCTGCAACAGCAACCGTATTGATGACAACGGTGCCGTGCATTAGGTCAACAACGACAGCGAGGCTGATACCGGATCTAAAATTCAACCGTATATCGTGTGAGTAATAACTGACCATCTGGACACCATAAAAAAACAACCCGCCTATGAGTCCGGCAAGGCGGCCGCGCAGAGCTAATAGGCCAGATAGCACACCAAGGATCGATGTGTAAGAGACCATATTGATGACGGCGCTTACTGAATGTTGAGCAATCATCATGCTTGCTGATACAAATAAGCCAATGCCACCGTCGATCAGCATAAACCAGGCGGAATAGAGTACTGGCTTGTTTATATTGTTATCGTTATTGGACATGTGAAATCGGTGGGTAAACGACTGACTGAAAAATAGTACGCCTGCTTGAGAATTAATCTGCCTGAAAACCAATCTTACCCGTCAATAACTGCCAATACATTAGCCAATCGCCCATGAAGGAATACAGCGGTTGTTTGAATGAGGCAGGTTTATTTTTTTCAAAACCAAAATGGCCTATCCAGGCAAACCCATAACCGCAGACTGGTGCGGCGACCAGCCACATTCCAGCGCTCGTAATAAAAAATGACGCAAGACAAACCAGAACCAGTGTCGAGCCAATGAAATGTAATTGACGACAGGTACGATGGCGATGTTCTGCCAGGTAGAACGGATAAAACTCGGCAAAGCTGTTGTACTTTGTGTGTTTGATATTCATCCTTGTCTCCTACTGTGAATGATATACATGCTTAAATGGTGATCCAACTTTGACCGCCGCCCGAATCAAACTATCGCTACCAATACCCCAGCGATCAATACAAAACTGCCTGCAATGCGCTCAGTAATGACGCTGTATTTCGGCTGCGTGGCCCAATGGCTGGCCTTATTCGCCAGCATGCCGTAGCCAAGCAATATAAAAAATTCAGGAATCATCGAGCATGCCGCCAGTATGATCATTTGCAACGCAATCGGCTTTTGCGGATCAATGAACTGCGGCAGGATCGCAACAAAACCGAGCATCGCCTTGGGATTCGTCATCTGTAACATCAGTGCGCCGGTAAAAATCCGTTTGCCACTTTGTGAGGTGCTATCCATGCTGCTCAGCGTGATTGGCGAGGGCTTGCCAAATATCGCAGATAAACCCAGATACACCAGATATGCCGCTCCGAGATATTTAATCGCCATAAACAGCTTGGGCGACGCCAAAATAACCGAGCCTATTCCTGTTGCTGAAATGAGGAAAAAAAGTGCATTGCCAGTCAAAATGCCGAGCGTGACAAACAAGGACATGCGCCAACCGCGTGCGATACCGCAGGCTACGACCATCATGACAGCAGGGCCAGGTGACAGAGAAAGTGCCGCCTCAGTTGCGGTGAAGAGTAACCAGTTTTCCATTTATTTATTCAGATCTATTATTTTTTTATGTTTGTCTTCAAAACTTGTTTTTAAAACGTATTGCTATCAGCGTGTTTACTTCCCTCTGTTTTGACGCTTCCTTGAATGCTCTTTCGCGCAAATGGAGTAGAGCGGGGTGAGGATTTTTACAATTAGTACGCAGCGACCTCAAGCCAAAATCAAAACACAAAATTTGATTCCGCTAATTTTAAAAATTTAATTAGCGCGTTCTATTTGCGTAGTCCTTCACTGATTTCAACCACAGTCCACTCCCGCGTGCGGGAGAGCGGGTTGTCAGTCATCTGCGAATAATCAGGATTTTGCGAAGTCAAACAGTGCTTGCAATACGGCATCGCTTTGCTCTGACATCAGTGAGTGGCCGCAATTGTCGATCAGCGTTGTCTTGCTATGCGCGATGGCTGTGCGCAAAGTGCTGGTCGCTTTCGGTGGCGTCATCATGTCTTTTTTGCCGAGTAAAAACAGCGACGGACATGTGGCGGCCTGCGCTGCCTGCTCGCCATTGCCATACGCATTACATGCAGAAAAATCGGTATAAAACACTTTGGCAGGATTGATTTTAGAAATACGCTGCATCAGGCGCTGGCTGCCGCCCATGACATAAAATCCTGGTCCAGGGCAAGACGGCTTGTGCGCAATCGTGCTGTGCGACCAAATGTTGACCATATCAATCGCAGTTTGCTCTTCGTCGCGCGCGGCGTTGAGTAAGGTATCCGATACTTTCATCGGATACGCAGTGCCCACTAGTGCTAATTTGCTGACACGGGCTGGCGCACGTACGCTGGTTTCTAATGCGATCAGTGAGCCCATGCTGTGACCGATCAGGCAGGCTTGCTGTACACCTGCCGCATCCAGCAAGGCGATCAGCCAGTCCGCCATTTGTTCAATACTGCTCAGTGCATCACCTTTGCTGCGGCCGTGTCCGGGCAAGTCAACCGCAAGTACATTAAAACCATGATGGGCAAAATAGCGGGTCTGCAATATCCAGACCGAATGATCGTTCTGCGCACCGTGAATAAATACGGCAGTGGGCAATGCAGGATTGAAGTTCTTACCGCCTGTGTAGCAATACACAGGATGTCCATGAACGTTAAACAGCATCTCAGGCTCCTTTCTGCGCAGCTTTGAGACCGCGGGCCAGATCGTCGATCAGGTCGTCAACATTCTCCAGCCCTATCGATAAACGCATGGTGCCCTCGGTGATGCCGGACGCCGCCAATTGCTCTGCCGGAACGCGAAAATGGGTTGTGGAGGCCGGGTGAATCACCAGCGATTTGGCATCGCCGACATTCGCCAGATGCGAGAACAGCGTCAGTGATTCAACAAAGCGCTGGCCCGCAGCGCGATTGCCTTTGATGCTGAACGAGAATACGGCACCGCAACCTTTTGGCAATAAGGTCTTGGCGAGTTCGTAATCCGGATGTGACTCCAGCTCGGGATACGATACCGATTCGACCGCTGGATGAGCGACCAGATATTCGACAACTTTACGTGTATTTGCGACATGCCGGTCCATGCGCAGGCCTAGCGTTTCTATGCCTTGCAAAATTGCGAAGGCATTATGCGGACTCATTACGGCGCCAAAGTCACGTAAGCCTTCACGCCGGGCGCGCAGCGAAAATGGAGCTATCGTCGATTCTTCTGAAAACACCATGCCATGGAAACCGTCATAGGGTTCGCACAGTTCGCCGAAGCGACCGGTTTTTTCATACGCTTCTTGCCAGTCAAAGGTACCACCATCGACCAGCAAGCCACCGATCGCGGTACCGTGCCCGCACAGGAACTTGGTCGCAGAATGAAATACCAGATCGGCACCATGATCGAATGGGCGCAACAGATACGGCGTGGTGACGGTGGAGTCCAGCATCAGCGGGAGATAATTATCATGAGCAATCTCAGCAACTGCGGAAATATTCAAAACATCCAGGCCCGGATTGCCTAGCGTTTCGGCAAACAGCACCTTGGTATTCGGGCGGATTGCCGCTTTCCAGGCATTCAGATCACGCGGATCGACAAACGTGGTCTCGATGCCAAAGCGTTTCATGGTGTAAGCCAGCAAGTTTTGCGAGCCGCCATACAACGCTCGTGAGGCGACAACATGCGAGCCTGCACCAGCGATTGTTGCCAGTCCCAGATGCATTGCAGCCTGACCGCTGGCGACAGCAATCCCTGCGACACCGCCTTCAAGCGCGGCTATGCGCTCTTCTAGTACGGCATTGGTTGGATTAGAGATGCGTGAATACACATGACCGGCCCGCTCCATATTAAACAAAGAGGCTGCGTGGTCAGAGTCTTTAAAAACAAACGAAGAAGTCAGATAAATCGGGGTGGCGCGCGCGCCGGTTGCCGGATCAGGTGCTGCACCTGCATGCAGTGAAAGGGTATCAAAACCGAGGTATTTAGGGCTGCTCATTGTGATGTTATTCTCTTAATTTCAATAGGGTAATGCTACCATTCTTCACAGCGCTAAATAAGGGGCTAGAGACTAAATCCATCAAATAGCATGACTTCTCTGTAGCGACCATCGCAGATGATTTGACTACGGGTAATCCGATGGTCGTGCCGGGTGTGAATGCCATGCAAATCGTATGCTGATGCAGCGTAGCGATATTTTCATGTGATTTAGTTCATCGCTTTGCTGGATTTTTTGCAAGGCTTGCGATACATTGAACACATAACATCAAATGTGCCATCAGGAAAGCAACGAAACTGAAAGCAGGCCAAACAAATTGATGAGGCTGGCACCTAGCGAAATCAGGTAGTGATAAAGAGGAGAGCAATATGAAAGTCTCGGAAATTCTTCAAGTAAAAGGCAACATCCTATATACCATTACCCCGGATACGTCGATCATTGATGCCGTTGGTGTCATGGAAGAAAAAGATATCGGTTCCCTGGTCGTTATGGAATACGGCGATTTGTCTGGAATTCTCACCTTTCGCGAAGTGATCCGTGCGATACACAATAACAAAGGCTCGCTTGGCGCTGGTACCGTACGCAAGTACATGGATGATCATCCGCTGACCGTCACGCCAGAGACAGAAGTCAATGAAGTACGTCGTATGATGCTGGAGAAACATTCTCGCTATCTACCTGTCATGGACGCAAAAACCTTACTAGGTGTAATTTCCTTCTATGATGTCGCCAGAGCCGTTCTGGAAGCGCAAAGTTTCGAGAATAAGATGCTCAAAGCCTACATCCGCGATTGGCCGGTTGAAGAACAGGAAGAATAAAATGTCCTTGTCTATGGCAGTACCAGACTTGATCAAGAAAAAAAAGATCGGCAATCCGATCTGAGATGACGCCTGCAGGCCTACTTCTGCAGGCGTTTTTGTTTTGGGCTGGCAGATATTCAGAGCGCGGCATGACTTATTTCCGGCACATCGGACATCGCAACGCCCTGACGCGTAATCAAATAGTCGTAGTTGACAATCATAATCAATCATCGACGTCACCAATAACAATTGAAAAGGAATTACCTATGCAAATCGCCGTTGTTGGAGCAGGATTAGCAGGACTCACTGTCGCACGTCAGTTGCAGTCCCAGGGGCACCATGTCACCGTCTACGAAAAAAGCCGAGGAGTCAGTGGTCGCATGAGCACCCGGGTCACCGAACTCGGTGGTTTTGATCATGGTGCACAATACTTTACGACCAGTTCCGATCGTTTTAAAAAAGAAGTTGCCGACTGGCGCAAGTTAGGCTGGGTCGTGCCATGGGAAAGCAAGCTCGTAACGCTCGATCACGGAATCACAAAAGCAGCTGGCAGCACGGGCAAACGCTTTGTGCCAGTACCAGGTATGAGCTCGCTAGGTAAACAACTCGCGCACGGATTAGATGTTCGCACCGAACAGCAAGTCGTCGCCATTCAGGCCTTTGGCCAACAGTGGCTGCTCTCGGTGATGTCAGATGAAGTCGCCATCCCGGCATCGGCAGGCCCTTTCGATATCGTTATACTGGCAATTCCTCCTGAGCAGGCAACACCTTTACTCGAAGTCGTACCCGCAATGGCAAAACAAGCCGCTAGGCAAAAACTTGCGCCATGCTGGACCCTGATGCTGGGCTTTCAGACCGAACTCAATCTCGGTTATGACGGCGCTTGGGTCAACAACTCCCGCTTAGGCTGGATTGCACGTGATACCGCCAAACCATCCCACCGTGCCGGTGAGCGCTGGGTCTGTCATGCAACTCCAGAATGGAGTGTTGAACATCTGGAAGATGATGCGGAACGTGTCAAAGAAAAACTGTCCAAAGCTTTTCATGAGTCTACTGGTTCGCCAATTCAGGCCATCCATGCGGTAGCTCACCGCTGGCGTTATTCGCAAGCGACCAAGCCAATGGCAGAAGATTGTCTGTGGAACGCCAAACAAGGAATAGGCGTCTGCGGAGACTGGTTCGCTGCCGGTCTGGACGGCAGTGGCAGGGTAGAAAATGCGTTTCTGAGCGCGCTGGCTTTAGCCGCACAGGTCAGTAAAGCTAAAAAATAAGAAAAATAGGGGAGTATAGGTAAAAACAATACTCCATCCGCACTGTTTTCGTAGTGGTTTGAAAATAGTGGGGGTGGACTATCGTTAATTGCGATAAATTGTGAAAGAGGGCAATGATTGCGCTGATGCCCGCTGTGCCGGCGTGGCGTTATGGTTTGCTAGTTGTTAGTTGCTTAAATGCGCAAACCAGCGTGCCAGTCGTCCAGGGTTGTAAAGCGTCCAGGTTTTGCGTATTCCCCCTTGAGGCACATGCCATAAAGCCGTTGTGCCAGCACGAAAAAATGCGGTGTCGCCTGCTTTTAGGGTAAAGCGTTTACCCAGATAGTCGATGTCAACGCCGCCACTCAGTACATATATCGACTCATCGAGTTGATAATGCCATTCAAACGTCGATGGACCGTCTGCTACAAAGATCCCAGAGCTTGAGCTGCCATCCGCCGCCTTTGAAAATTCCACTGCTTTAAAATTAGGCTGACCTGACTTGACCCAGCTGGCATCGACCTCGAACGGCTGTACCGGCAAGCTGACGGTGCTGCTGCTCGCCGGAGCTACGTGTAGCACATAGGTCGCGGCGCCGTAGATCATGACGCCAATAAGGCCGGCGAGAATGCCTGCAATGCCGTATTTGATTGATGTAGTCATACTGTCAAAACCCGTTATAAAAAATTGACATCGATTTTAGCATTCGCATTTGTCTGGCAGTGCAACATCATTGGCTGATCGTTTTATTGATTAGCGATGAGGCGTTCACCAGTTTGCAGCCGCCACAGAGACGCGTAACCGCCGTTGAGTGCCAGCAGTTGTTCATGCGTGCCACTTTCGACGATTTGTCCCGACTCGAGAAGATAGATGCAGTCGGCTTGTCTGACGGTTGAGAGACGATGTGCAATCACAATCGTTGTGCGGTTACGGCTGACGACGTCGAGGCTGCGCTGTATTGCGGCTTCGGTCTCATTATCTACGGCGCTGGTTGCTTCATCGAGAATCAGGATAGGCGGATTTTTTAAAATTGCGCGCGCCAGAGCGAGTCGCTGACGCTGACCTCCGGAGAGTTTTTGCCCGCGTTCGCCAATATGGGTAGCAAAACCCAGGGGGAGTTTCTGAATGAATTCCGTTGCTTCGGCGGCTTGGGCTGCATCAGCAATAGCTTGCTCAGAGACGTCGCTCAGACCATAAGCGATATTCTCTGCAATCGTGCCATCGGTTAAAAAACTATCTTGCGCAACATAGCCAATAGCGCGACGCAGATCTTGTAAGTTGATGTCATTAATTGCCTGTCCATCGAGACTGATGCTGCCTGATTGTGATTCGTAAAAGCGCAGTAAGAGCTTGACCAGTGTTGATTTGCCCGAGCCGGTAGAGCCGACAAAGGCGACGGTTTTTCCGGCAGGGATCGTCAGATTGATATCGCTTAATGTTGCCGTCTCCGCATAAGAAAATCCTACATGGTTAAAGTGCAACTCTCCCTTGACCTGCTGCGGTGACAGGTGCGTCCCCTCATATGCGATCTTGATCGGTGTATTCAATAAGTTCATCGCCCGGTCAATCGCGGACATCGAACGTTGATACATATCGGCGACTTCTGCCAATCCCGTGAGCGGCCACAGTAATCGCTGGGTCAAAAACACCAGCACAGAATAAGCACCGACAGCGAGTTCGCCATGTAGGGTCAGCCAGCCGCCGTAGACCAGTGTTGCGGTGAAGCCAGCCAGAATCGCCATCCGGATGACCGGTGTAATCGCGGAGCTGATGGCGATTGCGCGTCCATTGGCGCTGCGGTAGGCGTCGCTGGCTTGTGCGATGTGTTTGCTTTCAAAATGTTCAGTTGCAAAAGCCTTGATCGTTGCGAGACCGAGTAAATTATTATTCAATCGTGCGCTAACATCACCGGCAGCTTCACGTACTTCTGCGTAGCGTGGTGCGAGACGTTTCTGAAACCAAAAAGCCCCGATCAGGATTGCCGGTACGGGTAGCAAGGAAATAATTGCCAGGGAAGGTTGTAGAGCAAAGAACACCGCGCTAACCATGATGGATGAGCAGATGACCTGGATAATTTGATTGGCACCGCCGTTTAAAAAGCGCTCCATCTGATTGATATCCTCGTTCAGGATCGACATCAGGTTGCCTGTACGTTGATTTTCAAAATAGGCCATTTCGAGTTTCTGCACGTGGCTGTAAGTATCGAGGCGCAAATCATGCTGAAGATTTTGCGCGAGCTTACGCCATTTCAGGGAGAGCAAATATTCAAACCAGGATTCGCCGCCCCAGATCACAACGTTTAACACACCAAGTAACAGTAACTGATGCCAGGTATCGGTAATGCCAAAGCCACCGAGCACTTTTTTCGCCAGAAAACTTTTATCCCCATTGACGACAATATCAACGGCGACACCAATCAACACTTCTGGCAGCACATCGAAAAATTTATTCAGAATCGAGTAAAGCGTCGCCAATCGAAAATCACGACGATACGATTGTGCATAACTCAGTAGTTTTTTCAGGGGATGGGTAGCTTGCATGTAATTGGGTCGGTGATGTGAGTATGGAGGCAAAACTTGTTATGAGCGTTGGTCAGATTGAAATGCAAATGAACACGAATAAGCACAAATAAGTAGAAGTAAAAAAGGGACTGTAAATTTTACAGTCCCTACGGGATTTACGTTGATGAGCCGAGCGAATTAATCTTCACGACGTAAATGCGGGAATAAGATCACGTCTCGGATATTCGGTGAGTCGGTGATCAGCATCATCAGACGGTCAATGCCAATGCCACAGCCGCCTGTCGGAGGCAGGCCGTACTCCAGCGCACGAATGTAATCCGCGTCGTAGTACATCGCTTCTTCGTCACCTGCATCTTTGGCGGCAACCTGTGCCTGGAAGCGCGCTGCCTGATCTTCTGCATCGTTTAGCTCGGAGAAACCATTAGCGATTTCACGACCGGTCATGAATAACTCAAAACGTTCCGTGATGCCTGCAACGGTGTCTGACGCACGCGCCAATGGAGATACTTCGACGGGATAGTCAATGATGTAAGTTGGCTCCCATAACTGCGCCTCTGCCGTTTCTTCAAATAAGGCTAGCTGCAAGGCGCCCAGACCCGCTGTCGCAAACGGTTTTACACCAAATTTCAATAATTCAGCTTTGATAAAGCTGGCGTCATGCAGTTGTTCCTGCGTGTAGTGTGGCGCGTATTTGTTAATGGCACCGACGATGGTCAAACGCTGAAATGGCTTGCTCAGATCGAGTTCTTTACCCTGGTAAGTCAGAACTGCTGTGCCATGCGCGTCTTCCGCCGCTTTGCGTATTACCTGTTCGGTGAAATCCATCAGCCATTTGTAATCGACATAGGCTGCGTAAAATTCCATCATTGTGAATTCTGGATTATGACGCGGTGATACGCCTTCATTCCGGAAGTTACGGTTGACTTCAAATACACGGTCAAAGCCGCCAACAACAAGGCGCTTCAGATACAGTTCAGGCGCGATACGCAAATACATTTGCATATCTAGCGCGTTGTGATGAGTGATGAAGGGCTTGGCTGCTGCACCGCCTGGAATTACGTGCAGCATCGGTGTTTCGACTTCCATGAACTCATTGCTATTCATGAAATTGCGGATCGAGGTCATCGCCGCAGTACGTGCTTTAAAGGTACGGCGCGTGTCTTCGCTCATGATCAGATCCACGTAGCGCTGACGGTATTTCGTCTCTTGATTTGCCAGGCCATGAAATTTATCTGGCAGAGGGCGCAGCGATTTCGTCAGCAGACGTAATGTCGTTACTTTGACCGTCAGTTCGTCAGTTTTTGTCTTGAACAAAACACCCTCAACGCCAAGAATATCGCCCAGATCATAATGACGGAAGGCTTCCATCTCGGCTTCGCCGGTTTTGTCCGTTGTGATGTACAACTGAATACGGCCGTCAGCCTTGATGCCTGAGGCATCTTGTAAGGTGGCGAATGCCGCTTTTTTACCGGCTTCACGTTTGAGCATCATACGGCCAGCTACGCTGACGGTAATATTCAGTTCTTCTAACTGTTCACGGGTAGTTTCGCCATATTGTGCCTGCAAGGCGGCAGCTTTATGCTGCGGGCGGAAATCATTCGGAAAAGCGATACCCTGTGCGCGAATCGCATCGAGTTTGGCGCGACGTTCTGTGATGATGGAATTTTCATCAACCACGGGTTCTGCTGCTGCGTTATTTATTTGGTCTGACATGAAATTTCTCTCGATGTAGTAATTACTTCGGATAATAAGATCGGTTCTGTTGAGTCGTCGTTCGTTTGATGCCGAATCCGGCTCGTAATTATTTAAACGCCTTGCTTCAATGAGGCGGCGATAAAGTCATCCAGGTCACCGTCGAGTACCGCCTTGGTATTTCCCATTTCGAAGTTGGTGCGCAAATCTTTAATACGGGATTGATCCAGTACATAGGAGCGAATCTGATGGCCCCAGCCGACGTCGGTTTTGGTGTCTTCCAGATTTTGTTTTTCGCTCATGCGCTTGCGTAATTCGAGCTCAAACAATTTCGCCTTTAACATTTCCCAGGCTTCAGCGCGATTGCGATGCTGACTGCGATCGTTTTGACATTGAACTACGATACCTGATGGGCCATGCGTCAAACGGACGGCGGAATCTGTTTTATTAATATGCTGACCACCGGCACCGGATGCGCGGTAAGTGTCGACCCGAACATCCGCCGGATTGATATCAATCTCGAAGGATTCATCGACTTCCGGATACACGAATAAGCTGGAAAACGAAGTGTGGCGGCCATTCGCAGAATCAAACGGCGACTTGCGCACCAGACGATGTACGCCGGTTTCGGTACGTAGGAAGCCATACGCATATTCGCCTTCCACTTTGAGTGTTGCAGTTTTGATGCCCGCTACCTCGCCATCAGATTGTTCCAGGATTTCGACCTTGAAGCCTTTGCGTTCGCAATAGCGCAGGTATTGACGCAATAACATGGACGCCCAGTCCTGGGCTTCTGTGCCACCAGCACCGGCCTGGATGTCGATGAAGCAGTTGTTGGGGTCCATGGGATTGTTGAACATCCGGCGGAATTCCATGCCTTCGACCAGACCTTTTAATGTCTGTGCATCGACCTCAATGGCTTCCAGCGTGCTTTCATCGTCCTCTTCACGCGCCATCGCAAAGATTTCATTCGCGTCTTTGAGGTCGGTATCGATTTTCGTCAGCGTATGGACGATGGCTTCGAGCGATTTTTTCTCTTTGCCTAATTCTTGCGCACGTTTCGGTTCTTCCCAGACTTTGGGATCTTCGAGTTCGGCGTTGACTTGCTCTAGTTTCTCTGACTTGACATCGAAGTCAAAGATACCTCCGAAGTTCGGCTTCGCGCGTCGTCAGATCGGCGAGCAGGGCGGACAGGCTATTAAGGCGTTCGGCTTCCATATTTTTCTTCTATCGTATTTAAATCAAACCTTCGATTATACCCGAGCCTTGGGCGATTCTGGATTTGGATTCGGATGGAAACAGGGTAGATTTGCCGAGAAATGACGCTGTATTTCATCAAAAAATACAGCGTTGGGAGAATGTTGAGAGGTCTTGCTGCAGATTACCAGACCGAGCTAACGTTGGTTGATTTGCTCTTACGGTGACTTTCAAACCATTTTGCCAGGTGTTCTTTGAAGCACGTCGGGCAGATATGGTATTGCATTTGCTGTGATTGTCCTCCGCTCGGGAGGGATTCTTCTTCATACAGTTGCACAGTGGTTGTGATTTTTTCGCTCTCCTTGGTGCTCCAGTTTTCATCCCAGCGGGACTCTGCGCCACAGACATCGCAGGTCAGCTTGTCAAACACCTCTTCTGTATGCTCAAGTATCAAAACCGTTTTCATATGTTTCATACGTGTCTCCTGGTGGTGGGCGCTGGAAGCGCAAGTGATGTTGATATACTCGACAGTCTCTGGTAGCAGACCTTAATGTTTTACACCAATTAATTTGTGATGTGCCATAGTTTTTAAAATCAGACATTCAGGACATGATTGAGATAAGATTTTATTGACGGTTTGACTATTAAACTTTATGGTTGTCAACTATTTTAGTGTGATTCCTGCTTAAAAAAGCAGTTTCTTTTTTGTTTTATCTTTGCGGTATCTTACTGTGCGTTTGAGGTAGTGGATTACTATGTCGGCCAAAAACATCAAAACAATTTTTACAGCTATCTTGTGTATGGCTGGGGGAGTTGTTTTTTTACATGCACAAGCAGAAATTTATACTTGTAAAGATGCTGCGGGCCGCACGTTAACTTCCGATAGTCCCATTCCCGAGTGTGCAAATCGCTCTATGTTTGTACGAAAGACGGTGACGCAGCCTCTCAAAGAAGTGCCGCGCCCCTTATCGGTCGAAGAACGTCGTAAAGCCGATGCCGAAGAGGAAGCACAAAAGAAGGAAGCGCAACTTGAAGAGCAGAGAAAAAAAGAAGAACTCTATCTTTTAGCAAACTTCAGGACAGAGGCAGATATCGAGTCAGCCCGCCAGCGCGCAATTGCCAGTGTGAAAGAAAAAATCCGCGTCAATAATGAGCAACTGAAAGACATTGGCCTAATACAGGCGGATCTTCAAAATGTGCAACAACGCGGAGGAAAAAAATCGGCAGAAGAGAATGCCGATTTACAAAGACGTGCAAGTCAATTGGCATCGGCGATTAAAAGTGCCAAATTGAGTAACGAAAAATATGAGGCCGAGCAAGCACATATTAATACGCAATACGATGAGATACTGAGACGGTATCGTGAAGTAGTTCAAAAACGGAAAAGATGAAGTCGCCCAGATTTGGGCGACTTATTCGATGTTCGTTGTGCTAGCCGTAATTTACTTGCGACCGGTCTTGCTAGTTGCCGGTTTTGCCTTGGCTGAGCGGAATGCCAGTGCAGGACGTGCGCTCGCTGGCGAGCTGGCAACAGGTTTTCCCGGCGTGGCACGTCCAACGGCATTTTTGCCAAAGGTATTCATTTTAGGTGCCGCTACGCGACGACCATTGTTAATGCCTTTGTCGACGACGGGAACGACCGGTGCGCGAGGTGGAATTAAATGACGTTCGCTACTGCCAATTAAGTCTCCGCGCCCCATGCGCAACAAGCCTTCTTTAACGATTTCCCAATTTTCCGGTGCCTGATAACGTAACAGCGCTTTATGGAATTTACGAATTTTTCCGGAGCGTGCGGTTTCTACTATCTCCGAATTTTCGTCGATCTTTTTCAAAGGATTTTTGCGCGTGTGGTACATCGTGGTTGCCAGCGCCATAGGTGTCGGCATAAAGGTCTGTACCTGATCCAATTTGAAATCGTTTTTCTTCAACCATAGCGCCAGATTGACCATATCCTCGTCCGTGGTACCTGGATGAGCCGCGATGAAATAAGGAATCAAGTATTGTTCTTTACCTGCTTCTTTTGAATATTTCTGGAACATCGCCTTGAATTCATCGTAGGCACCGATGCCGGGCTTCATCATTTTTGACAAAGTATTGGCTTCGGTATGTTCTGGTGCGATCTTTAGCAAGCCACCAACGTGATGGGTGACCAGTTCTTTCACATACTCTGGCGACCGTACAGCAAGGTCATATCGCAGGCCAGAGCTGATTAATATTTTTTTCACGCCAGGAACTGCACGCGCCTTACGGTAAAGCGAAATCAGTTTGCTGTGGTCCGTCCCGAGATTGCTGCAGATGCCAGGGTAAACGCAGGACAAGCGACGGCAGGATTCTTCGATTTTTTTATCTTTGCAAGCCAGACGGTACATGTTGGCGGTCGGTCCGCCCATGTCGGAAATCGTGCCCGTAAAGCCTTTTGTCTTATCGCGAATTTCTTCAATTTCGCGCAAGATGGAAGGCTCAGAGCGACTCTGGATAATCCTGCCCTCATGTTCGGTGATTGAGCAGAAGGTACAACCGCCGAAGCAGCCGCGCATGATGTTAATGGAAAAACGGATCATTTCCCAAGCGGGGATACGTGCTTTGCCATAGCTAGGATGTGGTGCACGTGCGTAAGCGCGATCAAATACGCCGTCCATCTCATCCATTGCCAGAGGCAGCGGTGGCGGATTCAGCCAGACATCGCGGTCGCCATGTGCTTGTATCAGCGATTTTGCATTTCCGGGATTAGCTTCCAGATGGAAAACGCGAGAGGCATGAGCGTACATGACCGGATCTTCTGATACCGATTCATAGGAAGGCAGGCGAATCGCTGTCTTGTGCAGCTTTTCTTGCAGCATGGCTTGCCGTTCTTCGCGGCTCATGATGCGTATGGCTTGCGCCTGCACGACGTCCTGGGGAGGCGCTGTTTCTGTTACTTGACCGGATGTTTTGTCGGCAATTTTGGTTTCGCAAGACGAGGCATTTTCCGGTGCCATGTAATATGGGTCGGGATGCGCTTCTATTTTGCCCGGTGTATCTACGCGGGTTGAATTGATTTCTGTCCAGTCCGGGGAGGGCATCCAGCCACGAGGTACCATGAATGCAGTACCGCGCAGATCACGGATTTCTTTGATGGACTCACCTGCCGCAAGACGATGCGTCAAATCGACCAAAGCGCGCTCGGCATTACCGAATAAGAGAATATCTGCCTTTGAGTCTGGCAATACTGAACGTTTTACTTTGTCCGACCAATAATCGTAATGCGCAATCCGTCGCAAACTTGCCTCGATACTGCCAATCACGACACTCACACCAGGGAAGGCTTCGCGCACGCGCTGTGAATACACGACGACTGCACGGTCGGGGCGCTTGTTTGGGTCGCCATCAGGGGTGTATGCATCCTCGGAGCGGATCTTACGATCTGCCGTGTAGCGATTCACCATCGAATCCATATTGCCGGCAGTAATGCCAAAGTACAGATTTGGCTTACCCAAGACGCGGAATGCATCAGCAGATTGCCAGTCTGGCTGACTAATAATCCCCACGCGAAAACCTTGTTGCTCCAGCAAACGTCCAACCAGCGCCATGCCAAAACTTGGATGGTCGATATAGGCATCACCAGTCACTAGAATCACGTCACAGCTATCCCAGCCCAAGGCATCCATTTCCGCACGCGACATCGGTAAAAATGGAGCGGCCTTCGCACCGCCAACATCAGGGCGGAAACGGGGAAAGGAGAAGAGATTTTTTGGCACGGTTTTCATGGGCGCGATTGTACCTGAAATGGCGGTTTTATGTGCTAACACCTTGAATTTTCTGGGTATTTCTTGGAATTCGATAGTTTTGTAATCTATTTTTTTTGTGTTGAACGTTTTTGCTGCGAATGCCAAAGCTGGGAACCCAACTGGCATCCTCGTCCTGCGTTCTTACATTCAGGATGCCCGTCCCGGCAATGAGGCAATGAGGCAATGAGGCAATGAGGCAATGAGGCAATGAGGCAATGAGGCAATGAGGCAATGAGTATATTTCGGCGCATGCCCCGTCTTGGGCTAGCAAATAGCTTGATTCTCGCCAAATAAGGTTTGCCAGCCAAATGCAGTGAGTCGTATCTCTAATTTATTAAATGTTTTTTAATCGGTGAATTTCCCGTTCTAGCATTTTTATCCGTTGATCACGTTCCTTTAGCGCCTCATGAACATCGGCGGCGTCAAAACGTATTGGAATATGCTGATGGCAATTGGCGTCCCATGCTTTCACTGAAAATAAAAATACACGTTCTGCACGTGCCTTATATCCAGCAGGAGTCAAGCTTGCAAGAAGTGCCGGATGATCTTCGATCATGCGCGCTTCACCCCATAGTTTAATTCTTTGTTGTTGGCGATAATCGATTAAAAATAAGAAAGCTTTTTGATTGTCGGATAAATTCCCTTGCGTTATGTATTGCCTGTTTCCAGCAAAATCGGCAAAACCGATAGTGTGTTCGTCCAATACCTGTAGAAAGCCTTCTGGGCCACCACGATGTTGTATATACGGCTGCCCATCGGCATTATTCGTGGCAAGAAAAATACTAGTCTGAGCCTCTATGAATGACTTGATTTCATCGGTAATGTTGGATGACCACCCGCTGCCACTCTCCATGCGAGCATAAGCTTGGCGTGAGCCATTACGTTGTTGTATTGCTTTTACTGTTGACGTGAACGCAATGTTACTAATGGGCTGGTTTTCACTGTGCATGTTTATAGTCCTAACGCAGTTAGAGAGGAGGTGTCGTCTGGCCTGCGTCCTAGCGTCCAATGGAATAAGCGTTGTGAGCTATTAATCTTCAAGTCGTTGATGCTGGCGATACGTAATTTGATCAAACCGTCATGATCAAATTCCCAGTTCTCATTACCGTAACTGCGCATCCATTGACCGTCTGGATCAAGCCATTCATAGGCAAACCGTACCGCGATTCGGAATTCGCCATACGCCCACAGCTCTTTAGTCAGCCGATACTCACGTTCATACAGCCATTTACGTGTCAAGAACGCTTCTATTTGGGCTCTGCCATTTATAAACTCTGTGCGGTTACGCCACCGGGTATCGACGCTATAAGTTTGTGCAACCTTTGATGGATCACGAGAATTCCAGGCATCCTCAGCCATTCTGACTTTCTGTGTTGCGGTTTCTAGAGTAAAGGGTGGTAATACGGGATGATTCATTGCAAACTCCGTGCGAAAGTTGGCTGGATAAGTGTCTCCGTCATTGTTGCAAGGTGTTGCCACAATGACAGATCAAACATTTGCAAGAGCGCAAACAATTAAAGTGCTGGTGCAAGAGGGAAATCAATATCGGTTTTAGCAACTGAATTGATGTAATTAGTCCAGGTATTGAGCGCAACGTGTAAAACTATTTCGATTATTTGCGCGTCGTCATAACCAGCATCTTTGACTGCTTTTAGTGCAGTTTCATTGAGATGGCCTCGTTGCAATGTGACTTGAACAGCAAATTTGACTGCCGCACCGGCTTTGTTATCAAGTGAATATCCGCGACGATTGGCAATGATCTCAGCATCCTCCAATTTCGACATATTTTTTGCCAAATAGCTGTGTACCGATAAGCAATAACCGCATTGATTAACTTCGGCGACAGCCAAAGCAATTCGCTCTCTGGTTCTGGCTGGCAAATTGCCTTTGCTTAATGCACCAGATAATCCAAGGTAACCTTCTAATGCCGCTGGACTGGTCGAAACCAGACGAAATAAATTCGGAACCACACCTAATTGTTTCTGAACTGCTTGCAGCATTGCTTGCGATGCTGCAGGAGCGGTTTCAATAGATGAGGGGATAGGGAGTAAGGACATGATAATTTCTTTCAAAAGTGAACGTCGGGATGACAGAACACACTTTAGCAACTATCATTTAATAAGATAATTAGGCTATTTTTAGAATGTTAATCTCAAAAAATGAAATTAACTGCATCCAGAAATGAGGTGAGGTATGAGTGACAGGCTAGAAGCAATGGCAGTGTTGATTGCCGTTGTCGATGCAGGTAGTTTTTCTGGTGCCTCGAGGAATTTAGGGATGCCTTTGGCAACTGTCAGTCGCAAGGTCAGCGATCTGGAGTCGCATTTGAATGCGCGTTTACTTTTACGCTCTACCCGCAAGCTCACTTTGACAGAGGCCGGCCAAATTTATCTTGTCGCCTGTCGTCGAATTCTAGAGGAGATTGGTGCTGCGGAACGTTTGGCTGCAGGGGAGTATATTACGCCAAAAGGTGAACTGGTTATTACGGCGCCAGTCGTATTTGGTCGCCTGCATGTCTTGCCAGTGATTACTGATTTCCTTCAACGTTATCCGGAAATCGATATTCGACTGATATTGGCAGATCGTACAATGCATTTACTTGAGGATCATGTTGATCTTGCATTGAGAATAGGAAACCTCCCTGACAGTGAGTGGGTCGCATACAAACTGGGCGAAATTCGGCCCGAGGTTTGTGCAAGTCCCGTTTATCTAGCTCAACATGGTAGTCCTTTGATACCAGAGCAATTGCGTGACCACGACTGTATTACTTTTGACTCCTTAATGTCTGGCCGTAACTGGGTTTTCTCAAAAAATAAATCTGAGATAGGTATCGTTATTCACTCTCGATTGACAGTGAATACAGCAGAGGCGGCTATTGATGCGGCAATAGCCGGCGTCGGCTTAACGCGGGTATTGTCGTATCAAATTGAAGAGGCGAAGCGCCAAGGGAGCTTGCAGGTTGTGTTGGATGATTTTGATACAACAACATGGCCAGTAAATCTTGTTCATGCCGGACAGGGAATGCTGCCGCTCAAGCTACGAGCTTTTATCGATTATGCAAAGCCAGCCTTACAACAGCGATTGCTGACGGCTTCTTAGTTTCGTAATAGATAGCGTAAATAACTTACTCAATATGCTCGACCAGGAGCTGCACACGGGTAACCCCGTTGTAGGTATTCGCATCTAGTCGAAATGCAACGCTGATGCGCTCTGGCAGGCTGTCTGTATGACCAAACCAGATGGCATCATAACGTTTGCCGTTTTTCTCCAGTTCCATTTTCAGATGGCGTTCTTTTAAAATCCGCTGGGATATCAATTTAAAGTCATCACAAAAAATCGGTGGTGCGAACCCTTGCCCCCATACTTGCGCATCCATCAAATTAATGAAATCGGTACTGAAATACGCGTCTTCCAGCGGACCGTCTGTTTCTACAATACGCTCTAACTGATCTGCCTGAAGCCAGCTCTGCGCAACCGCTTCAAAAGCTTTTTGAAAAGCGTCAAAATTCTCTGCTCGCAGCGTCAAACCGGCAGCCATTGCATGACCGCCAAATTTCATGATTAGGTTTGGCGCGTGTTTGGACACCAGATCTAATGCGTCGCGCAGATGAAAACCCGGGATCGATCTGCCTGAACCTTTAATAATGCCGTCGTCGCCAGGAGCAAATGTAATGGTGGGGCGATAAAATTTATCTTTAAGGCGCGAAGCGACAATGCCGATGACGCCCTGATGCCAGCTTTCGTCAAATACTGTAATCGTGTTGCTGGCAGCCGGTTGAAAATCATCGAGATGGAGCAGGGCGACATCCTGCATCTCGCGCTCGATATCTTTACGGTCTGCGTTGATGCTATTGAGTTCTTGGGCAATATGCCAGGCGCGGCCTTCGTCATCCGTGGTCAGGCATTCAATTCCTAGGGACATATCTGATAGGCGACCAGCGGCATTGATTCTGGGGCCTAGGGCAAAACCGAGATCGAACGGACTTGCCTGCTGCGGCTCGCGTCCCGCCACACGGAATAACGCGGCAATACCGGGATGCATGCGACCTGCACGCATGCGCTTAATGCCTTGAGCAACCAGAATTCTGTTATTTGCATCGAGTTTGACCACATCGGCGACGGTACCGAGTGCGACCAGATCCAGCAGAGCGTCGAGTTTAGGCTGGTTTTGCTGATCAAATACGCCACGCTGACGTAACTCGGCGCGAAGTGCCAGTAAGGTATAAAACATCACGCCAACGCCAGCCAGATTTTTACTGGGGAATCCACATCCTGGCTGATTCGGATTAACGATCACCGCTGCCTCAGGCAATGTGTCGGCGGGTAAGTGATGGTCTGTGACAACGACGGCAATCCCTAGCGCATTCGCCGCGGCAACGCCGTCAATGCTGGCAATGCCGTTATCGACCGTGACGATGATATCCGGAGATTTTTCCTGACGGGTCAGGATAACGATTTCTGGCGTTAAACCATAGCCGTGAATTTGTCTGTCAGGCACAATGTAATCCACCTGAGCACCCATCATGCGCAGACCGCGCAGACCGACTGCGCACGCGGTAGCGCCATCGCAGTCATAGTCGGCGACGATACACATTTTTTTGCCGGCGGCGATGGCATCGGCGAGATAAATGGCGGCTTGCCGGACGTGCAGTAACTGATCCGGTGCAATCAATTGCGGCAATTCACTACGTAATTCTGAGGCATCCTTGACGCCGCGCGCGGCATACAGGCGTGCCAGCACCGGGTGAATGCCACTCTGGCGCAGCATTTCGGAATCACGGAATGAATAGGGGCGTGTGCTGATGCGTGTCATGCTGTCTTTGCTGTGGAGCTGATCGGGAGTGCGAATAGGGGCTGTAGAGAATTTTTACGCCAGAATTTTTTTAGTGACCATGGTGTCACAGAGAATTGGGTCAATAAGCTGGCATCGCTGACTGTCAAAACCAGTCGATCCAGCTCCCTGGAACGCAAAGCGGCAGCAGCAGGGGCAAACCAGGCCTGTTCCAATATGTGCATCTGCGTCAGCCATTCTGCCCAGTCACTATTAAGAGCTGGTTCGAGTAAATGATCGAGAATAATCCGTTGATTCTTGTCTGGTGCGCTCTCTTTAAAATGAGCAGGCCCGTCTGTTATGGTCGGTAGCGTCATTGCTTGCGTGCTGCCGCCTGACAGCCAGACGGAATTAACTGATTTATGCCCCTGGCTCTCACGCTCTTCATTGACGGGATGGCTATGCCATTGCATCTGGATTTCATTTTGCAACTTACGCCAAGCGCGTTCTTGCGTTCCCTTTGGCATCCAGATGTCTACATTGTGACCGCAAGCGGCATCAGGAGTCGCCGTGCACATGTCCTGCCAGTCATCTGCGCGCAAAAACCAATGTTGCGCATCGCCATATATCAATGTTTTACCCAACTCAGCGCAAATCAGTTCGGCGTCCCTGAAAAGAAGGCGGGCATCTGACTCCGGTAGCATCAGGCGCCGGTGATCGGTTAATACCAGATGATCACGTGCGATATGGATATGTACTGGATGTAGCGTGAACCAGAGTCCCTGATCTACCGTCAAACCCAGGGCGCCCATTTTGTTGTGCGTGTCTTTGGGACTGCTGCGTTGATTATCCGGTTGATTGCTTACAATCTCTTGCAAATTCAAAAGGCCTCCCGCAGTATCTGTGCGGCTTTCCATGGCAAAATGCCCTGCGAGCACCGTCTCATGCGGGAGTCGCCTGGAAAAGTCTTCAAATACCTTGGTTGTGCCGATAGTCGCTTTTCCTATCAAGCTACTGTAGACAGGGACGGTTAATTCTCGTTGCAAATCCCTGGCTAAGGGAGCAGGCGGAATCGCGAAGGGTAAAATAATTTCTAAATAGCTCATAGCATCATTGTATGGCAAGATGCACGCTGTTCTGAATCTTCGTATGAATGTTGGTCTGAGCCTGGTCTTCCGTTGGTCTCATTTCAGGCTGACTGTTAGCTCAGACTCAGTCTGAATTTATCGGGATTGGTGCTCATTTTTCTCAATTTGTCTGACCAAATAAAATTAACTAGTGAAAAACATACCTTTTGAATGGCTAGTCGGTTTGCGTTATACCCGCGCCGGGAAACGTAGCGGGCGTAATAGTTTTATTTCTTTTATTTCGATGATCTCGATGGCGGGAATCGCACTCGGCGTTGCAGCGCTGATCGTCGTCCTTTCGGTGATGAACGGGTTCCAAAAAGAAGTTCGTGACCGTATGCTGTCGGTCCTTGCTCATGTCGAGGTGTTCGATGCGACAGGCGCTTTACCGGATTGGCAAGCCACCGCACAAGAGGTGCTGCGAAACAAGGCAATTAAAGGCACTGCACCTTACGTCGATGCACAGGCCATGATCATTCGAGATGACGTCATGCGGGGTGTCATTTTGCGCGGCATCTTACCGGAAGAAGAGCCCAAGGTTTCTGAAGTAGCGACAAAAATCAAAGCCGGTAAACTGAGCGATTTAAAACCGGGCGAATTCGGTATTGTACTAGGCTCAGAACTGGCGCGGGCTTTGCATGCGAGTCTGGGCGACAAGGTAAGTCTGGCGGCACCGGAAGGGCAGCTAACCCCGGCAGGCATGGTACCCCGTCTGAAAGCATTTACTGTGGTCGGCATTTTTGAAGCAGGGCATTTTGAGTACGATTCTGGCATGGCATTTATCCAGATGAACGACGCTGAGAAATTTTTCAGATTATCTGCGCCATCGGGACTCCGGCTCCGTATCGCCGATATGCTAAAAGCACCGCAAGTCGCATTAGACTTGTCCCGTACGCTGACCGGTAATTTACTGATACGAGACTGGTCACAACAGAATCGCAATTATTTTGCTGCGGTCAAAACCGAAAAAACCATGATGTTCATTATTTTGACCCTGATCATCGCTGTTGCCGCATTCAATCTGGTCTCTACGCTGGTGATGACGGTGACGGACAAGCAGGCCGACATTGCCATTTTGCGTACGCTTGGTGCTTCTCCGTGGTCGATCATGAAAATTTTTATGATACAAGGCGCATTGGTTGGCTTGCTCGGTACCGCAATTGGTGTCGGTTCAGGTATTTTGATTGCTCATAACATCGACATCATCGTGCCTTTTATTGAGCATGTACTGGGCGTACAATTTTTGTCTAAAGAGGTGTATGTCATCAGTACCTTGCCTTCGGATTTACAGTGGTCAGATGTGTGGACGATCGGTGGTGTTGCCGTAGTCCTGGCGTTTGTCGCGACAATCTATCCTAGCTGGCGTGGTGCCCGCGTCAAACCCGCGGAGGCCTTGCGTTATGAGTAATCAGACTTCCCACACCGCTACTAATTCCCAGGCGTCCAGCATGATACTGTCGTGTAGTAATCTGAGTAAAACTTTTACCCAGGGAGATTACTCGGTCAAAGTACTGAGTAATGTTAATTTCAGCGTGAACAAAGGCGAGCGGGTTGCGATTATCGGCGCTTCGGGGTCGGGTAAATCAACGCTGCTACACCTGCTGGGCGGGCTGGATACGCCGACCACGGGTGATGTCACATTGCTGGGGCAAAATTTTGCCAGCATGAGCGAAAAAATGCGTGGCGACGTACGTAATGCCTCGCTGGGCTTTGTGTATCAGTTCCATCATTTACTGCCTGAATTTTCTGCACTCGAAAACGTTGCAATGCCTTTGCTGATACGTCGTGTGAGCCGTACTGACGCTCATGCCGCTGCCAAAGCGGTTCTGGCACGAGTAGGGCTGGAGCATAGAATTACCCATGTGCCAGGTGAATTATCTGGCGGTGAGCGGCAGCGTGTTGCATTAGCCAGAGCCCTCGTCACGCAGCCAGCTTGTGTACTGGCGGATGAACCTACGGGCAATCTGGACCGAGCTACTGCCCAGCAAATTTTTGAATTGATGCTGGAATTGTCGCGCACTCTGGGGACAGCATTTGTGATTGTGACGCATGATGCTGAACTGGCGCAACGTTGCGACCGTGTCTTACGTTTATCTGAACATGGTTTACAAGCCGCTTCATCGTCTTAATGTTGTCTTAGTGTAGTTTCATTTTTACCTTATTGTTGATTGCATTATGTCTGTCTAATCTGTGTGATGAGAAAGCTTACTTCTGTTGCAGTCAAATATCCTTGTTCATTGCCTCCGTCAATGACGATGACGCATGTATCACTGCTCCTTGTTTCTATACGAGTGAAAGCAATGATGTTCTTGGGTCTATTGGCGAGTGCAGGCTCGGCGTCGGCATGGGCAAGTTCTGAGCTGGTATTGCAATTAGAGACGTCCTTAACCAGTGACAGCAATCCCTTACGTTTTTATGACGGCAATGCGGCGACGGCGCAAAATGGCAATGTCGATACCTCGGACAAAGTCCGCGGAATTGATGTTCGTGCAGGGGCGATTATCCCAGTCTTATCGGATCGTACCCGTTTGATTCTTACCGGTGATCTGGGTAAGCGAAGTTACCAGCATTATCAGGGTCTGAATCATCAAACCAAAGCGGGAGACGCGACATTTGAATATGCGATCGGCGACGTGGTGAGCGGGCGTATTAATGCGGGCAAAGAAGATCGCTTATTTCAATATATCAACGGCTCGCTTACCGATAAAGATATCTCGCATTACGGTCAGCAAGGTGCAGAGCTCACACTCAAGATCACTGATGAGTTAACGATACCAGTCAAAGCAGACCGCTCCTCGTTGCGCTATGAGCTTGGCGTGAATCAACTCTATAACTTTCATCAGCAAGGTCAGCAGGCTAGCGTTCGTTATTATTCTCCGACAGGATCGAATATAGAGGCGGGTCTGCGCATGTCTGAAACGAATTATCCTAACCGTGACCAACAGCAGCTTGCCGATCTTGATAAACATTATCGTGAGACAGAGGCGTTTTTAGAAGCGGAATGGAAATATAGTGTCAAGACTGTTGCCAGCGCTCATCTAGGACTTATACGCCGACGCTACGAAAACTTGCATGAACTGGATACGACTCTTTTTTCTACTCTGGTCAGAGCAACGTATTTTTATTCGCCTAAGTTAAGACTGGATATGCAGTTGTGGAACCGGCCGTTCACGATTGTGGACCCGTCTATCCTTTATGTTATCGCTAAAGCAGCACGACTTGATGCGCAATGGAAAGTGTCGGATAAGACGCAATTGAATTTTTCTGGCATGTTGCAAGACAGTGATCAGAAGCTGGTACCCAGACTGGCTGAATTTCAAAATGAAATATCCCGAAAAGAACGCGAGCTCAGGGTGGGTTTCGGTATGAGTTATGAAATAGACCGCGGCTTGAAATTCAATATCGATAGCGTCGCAGAGCGACTGACACGAGAAGGAAGTCTGCCAGGATTACGACAAGCGATTATTAAGATTGGCCTGGAATATACCTACGAAAATCTGCCTGGCAGTGCTGCCAAGATGGGCTTAAAACGGTATCAGCATTCTCTGAGTAACTCCGATGCACTGCGTTGATCGATTTTATGACGATAGGTGAACTATGACTTTACTGAAAAAAATCAGTCGCCGTCTTTCCAGGCACTTAGGCTGTGCTTGGCTGCCTTTGAAGCAAGGTCGAGGGGTGGTCAGCTTTACGTTTGATGATGTGCCGACCAGTGCCTGCATCGTCGGGAAAGACTTGCTGGAGGAATTTGGTGCGCGCGGGACTTTTTTTGTCTGTGGCGGACTGACAGACGGCCTGGAACAGGGACATCAATGTCACAGCGTCGAGGACTTACAAACTTTGGCCGAAGATGGCCATGAGATTGGCTGTCATACATTTTCACACACTAATTGTGTGACACATACCATCAAAGACTTAAAGCTGGACTGGGAAAAAAATCAGGATTTTTTTACCCAAAATAACATCCCCAACAGCGGCTTTGCTTTTCCGTTTGGCGCCTACGATCTCGGTAGCAAACTGGCTGCCTCACAACGCTTTGCTTACAACCGCATTACTGGTGGCGGGACGCAAATTGGTAAGGCAGATTTGGCCGCTTTACGTGCGCAGGCTTTATATGCAGACAAGACTAGCCTGGAAAAAATAAAGCAATTAATCGATCAAACTGCACGAGAAGGTGGCTGGTTAATTTTTTACTCGCACGAGGTTGATGAAATACCGGGACCTTGGGGTACAACACCGCCACAATTACGCTACGCCTTGTCAGAAGCAAAAAACGCTGGTTGTGAGGTTCTGCCAGTACGTGATGCCATCCTGTTCTTTCAGCGATAGTCAATTAGCGTCAATCAGCGGCACACTGCGTCAAATAAGCGGGCAGCAATACTTACGCCCCAATGTAAGATTTTCTACATTGGTTACCCGTGTCTAAATTATAATTGTTTCAATGGAAGGCGAAGCATTGAGGTCGCTGACCAATACATAACTTACCTGGATGATTTCCGCCCATGAGCCAACAAAGTCAGTTCTCACTATTAAAGCAACGTCGTTTTGCGCCTTTTTTCTGGACGCAATTTCTCGGCGCATTTAATGACAATGTCTTTAAGACCGCACTACTGACCATTCTGACTTACGATGCCTTGCAATGGACTAATCTGGATGTTGGTTTGTTGAATAATCTGATACCAGGCCTGTTCATTTTGCCGTTCGTGTTGTTCTCTGCGACATCGGGACAGTTGGCGGATAAGTTTGAAAAAGGCACAGTTGCGCGCAAAGTCAAACTGTTAGAAATCGTCATCATGATCATAGCAGCCACTGGCTGGATGACACATAGCCTGTGGCTGCTGATTGCTGCCGTAGCAGGCATGGGCATTCATTCGACTTTGTTCGGCCCAGTGAAATATGCGTATTTGCCACAGCATCTGAAAACCGATGAGCTCGTCGGCGGTAACGGTGTGATCGAGATGGGGACGTTCGTCGGTATCTTGCTAGGAGAGATTCTGGGAGCCATGCTGGTCGTTCACAAGCCGTGGGGAATCGAACTTGTCGCTGGCGGCACTATTGTGATTGCGATCATTGGCTGGCTCACGAGTTTGCGTATTCCCTATTCACCTGCACCAGAGCCAGAGCTGAAAATCAACTGGAATCCAGCAACCGAAACAGTCCGCAATATCAGCTTCAGCAAGCAGAATCGTCCGGTTTTTTTATCCTTGCTGGGTAACTCGTGGTTCTGGTTTTATGGCGCTATTGTCCTCGCCCAGTTTCCCTTATATGCCAAAAATTACCTGCATGGAGATCATAGCGTCTTCGTACTCTTACTAACGATTTTTTCTTTCGGGATTGGCGCAGGTTCTCTATTGTGTGAGCGGCTTTCGGGGCATAAGGTTGAGATCGGTCTGGTACCTTTTGGTGCGATAGGTTTGTCCGTGTTCGGCTTCGATCTGTACTTATCCAGCGTTGCCTATACCCATGCGCTGGAAGCCGTGGCAGGTGCTGCGCAGACTCTTGATGCAGCAGGTTTTTTTCATCAGACAGGCAGTCACCGGATTTTATTTGACATTGTCATGATCGGTATTTTTGGTGGCTTGTATATTGTGCCTTTATTTGCACTGATACAGACACGTTGCGACCCGAAACATCTGTCACGCACGATCGCGGGGATGAACATCATGAATGCACTGTTCATGGTGGTTGCCTCACTCGCGGCGATGCTGATGCTGAAGCAAGGCTTTACGATTCCCGAAATATTTATGGCGACCGCCATTCTAAATGCCATCGTTGCGATTTATATCTTCAGTCTGGTACCTGAATTTTTGATGCGCTTTATTGCGTGGCTGCTGATTCATACTATCCATCGGGTAAAGGGCGTGAATACAGATCGAATTCCTGCCGAAGGTGCAGCCATCTTGGTTTGTAATCATGTGAGTTATATGGATGCGATTGTGATCATGGGATCTAGCCCAAGGCCGATCCGCTTTGTCATGGATCGTCGTATTTTCAAAATCCCATTTTTGTCCTGGGTATTTAAAACAGCGAAAGCGATCCCGATCGCGCCAGCGAAAGAAGATCCGTGGACCATGGAAAAAGCCTATGTAGATATCGCTCAGGCACTGCATGAAGGCGAACTGGTCTGCATTTTCCCCGAAGGTAAGCTGACAACGACCGGAGATATGAACGAATTCAAAGGTGGCATTATGAAGATACTTGAGCGTTCTCCTACACCTGTCTTTCCGATGGCGTTGCGTGGTTTGTGGGGTAGCTTCCTGACCCGAGGTAAAGGCAATCCGTTTGAACGGTCCTTCCGCCGCGGCCCGTTTTCAAAACTTGAACTGGCGGTCGGCGAATCTCTCTCGGCAGATCAAGTATCGCCAATTGTTTTGCAAGAAAAAGTCCAAGTGTTGCGCGGCGACTGGAGATAATGATGAATCTGCTGCATAGCCTAAAAGGTTTTAGCGCATTACTGATTACATCTTTTATTTATAACGGTAATGCCGATGCAGCAAGTATCAGCCGCTTTACCCCGCAAGGTGAAGTGGCGCAGGTTCGCCAGGTCCGGGTCACGTTTTCTGAAGCGGCGATTGCTTTTGGTGACCCTAAAGCGGCGACACCGTTCGATGTCAAATGCAGCCAGTCAGGTTCTGGTCGCTGGGCTGATGATAAAAACTGGGTCTATGATTTTGCTAAGGATCTGCCGCCAGGCACACAATGCAATTTTCAGGTCAAAATTGATTTTAAAACCCTGTCCGGTAGCGCGATTACAGGCAAAACTGTATTCCAGTTGTCAACCGGTGGTCCCGCCGTATTGCGTGCACAACCTTATGAATACGATCGGATTGATGAAGAACAGGCTTTTATCCTGTATCAAAATGGTCCGGCAACCAGCGATACTTTGCTTAAGCATGTGTACTGCGAAATAGAAGGTGTACATGAGCGGGTGCCAGTTCGTTTTGTCGATGCCAAAATAAGAGCAGATCTGCTCAAACAATTTGCCGGAGACTTCACTCCTGAGCACATCAGCGTTGTCCAGTGTCAGCAACGTTTTCCCAATGATGCCGCAGTCCGTGTGGTGTGGGATAAAGGTATTCTGACGCCAAACGGTATTCCCAATTCACAAAAGCAGACCTATAAGTTCCAGGTGCGTCCGGCATTCAGCGCGACGTTTAGTTGCCAGCGTGAGAATGCCAATGCGGCTTGTACTCCGATCCAGTCATTAGGGTTGTATTTCAATACACCGGTCAGCCGCAAGCTGGCAGAACAAATCAGTCTGAAAACAGCAAAAGGAACAGTTAAGCCGGTTTTTAGTCGTGACGAAAAAAATCCCATGGTACAAAGAGTCGATTTCGCGGCGCCATTTGCTGAAAAGACTGAGTACAGCATTGTCCTGCCATCCGATTTCAAAGACGAAACAGGCAGGCCGCTGAGCAATGCTAGTCAATTTCCGGTTCGTTTTTCTACCGCCGATTACCCGCCACTGGCTAAGTTTTCTGCAGCGCCGTTTGGTATTGTTGAACTCAATGCCGATGCGACTTTGCCAGTTACTTTACGTAATGTAGAAAAGAATCTGATACTGCGTAATGCTGATGGCAGGCAGTCACCAGGCACTCTTGCTAATCTGAAGCTGGACGACGATGCCGGCATCATCCGATGGATCAACAAACTCAATGAATATCATGAGTCTACGGTCAGATTGAATGGAAAAGATATCGAGTCTCGCAGTCTCGGCTTGCTATCGCGTGAAGCGGGTGCGCGCAAAATAGAGTTGCCGACTTTTCAGGATGTGAAAGACGCAGCGTCTGCCAGACCATTTGAAGTCATCGGTATTCCTTTAAAAGATCCCGGATTCTATGTGCTTGAATTGGAGTCCCAAAAACTAGGCAGTGCCTTACTTGGCAAGCCAGTGCCTATGTATGTGCGCACCAGTGCCTTGGTCACCAATCTTGCTGTGCATATTAAACTGGGTCGTGAGAACGGTGCAGTCTGGGTGACGACCCTCGATAATGCAAAGCCCGTCGCCGGTGCTGATGTGCGGCTGTCCAATTGTTTGGGCAAAGAGCTTTGGCGCGGCATTACCGGTGCAAACGGCGTCGTATTGATACCGGAGAGCTTTTCCGATCCCTGCATCGACAATGAAATGGGAGAGGGCGGTAATGGAAGTCGGAGTTCTGATAAGTTAAACGGTTTCTTTGTCAGCGCACGCAAAACGGATGAAAAAGGCCGCAAAGACATCGCCTTTGCCTTGTCTTCCTGGAACAACGGTGTTGAATCATATCGATTTAATTTGCCAACTGACGTTAGTAAGGCGGCCAATATCAGAGCGCATACGATCTTGGATCGCAGTTTGTTGCGTGCCGGTGAAACAGTCTCGATGAAACATGTGATTCGGGTAGAGAACATGCAGGGTTTTGCATTGCAAAACCCTGATTTGCTGCCAGATCGCGTGCGGATTATTCATCAGGGTAGCAATCAGGAGTTTCAGTTCCCCCTGACTTGGCGTAATCAGAATACCGCTGAGACGGTTTTTGCGATTCCGAAGCAGGCAAAGCTCGGGCGCTATGACATTTTGCTGGATAAAGGAAGCATCAAATCTGCTAATGAAATTCAAGCCAATCAGGGAAGCGAGCGTAATACTGAGATGGATGAGGATGGGCGTTATGCGCAAAATTCCATCTTGAGCGGCAGTTTCCGGGTAGAAGAATTTCGCCTGCCTTTGCTCCAAGGTCGGATCACACCTCCTAAGCAAATACAAATTGCACCGAAAGAACTTCCTTTGGATGTGCAGCTCAATTATCTGAACGGCGGTGGTGCATCTGGCTTAGCCGTACAGATTACTAGTTTGTTGCGCAGCAAAGCGATCAGCTTCCCTAACTTTGACGGATTTTCATTTTACGGCGGTGCTGACAACGACGATGAACAAAAAATTGTCGCCAACAAATTGCCAGTGACGCTAGATAAAAACGGTAGCGGCAAAACAGTCATCAAAAATTTGCCAGATATCAGTAAGCCACAAGAATTATTGTCTGAGATGACGTATGCGGATCCGAATGGTGAAATTCAGACTATCTCTGCCATTACGCCAGTCTGGTCGTCTGCGGTCATTGTCGGTATTAAGACCGGTTCCTGGATCTCTGTCAAAAGGAAAATGAGTCTGGTTGCCGTCACTCTCGATACCAGCGGCAAGCCCCAGGCAGGTGTCGCCGTTTCTTTATCCGGGATAAATAAGCAAAACAACTCTCATCGCAAACGTATGGTAGGTGGCTTTTATGCCTATGAAAATGCAGAAACAAATAAAGATCTCGGCGAATTGTGTTCTGGTAAGTCGGATGAACATGGCATGTTCTTTTGTGACGCCGATCTGAAAGCATCCGGCAATATAGAAATTACCGTCAAGGCCAAAGATAGCAATGGAAAAATCTCCAGCGCTAAAACCTCGGTTTGGGCATCTGATCAGAACGAGACCTGGTTCGAGGGAGAGAATCAGGACCGCATGGATATTTTGCCGGAGAAAAAGCAATATCAGGCAGGAGAAACTGCCAAATTCCAGGTACGTATGCCGTTCCGTTACGCGACGGCACTAGTGGCGATTGAACGTGAAGGTGTCATCGATACAATGGTGGTGCAGTTGAACGGGCGTGATCCCAGTATCAGCGTGCCGATCAAGGCAAGCTATGGTCCTAATATCTTTGTTTCAGTGCTTGCGGTGAGGGGGCGTATGCGCGAAGTTCCCTGGCATTCGTTTTTTACCTGGGGCTGGAAAGAACCTTTGAATTGGTGGAGCGATTTTAGGGAGTACCAGGCACCAAGTGCCTTGGTCGATCTGGCGAAACCCGCCTATAAATACGGTATTGCCGAAATTGCCGTAGGTACGTCAGGCAATCAGCTAAAGGTCAATGTCAGCAGCGACAAAACAACGTACCCTATCAGAAGCACCTCGAAAATCACCATCCAAGTAACACGTCCTGACGGCAAGCCAGCAGCTGGTGCAGAGATTGCGGTAGCCGCCGTTGATGAGGCTTTGCTTGAGCTACAACCGAACACCAGCTGGGATTTGCTTGGCGCTTTACTACAACGCCGTAGCTATGGCATCGAGACCGCGACAGCGCAAATGCAAGTCATAGGAAAACGACATTATGGCCGTAAGGCGGTTGCTGCCGGAGGCGGTGGTGGCAAGTCATCGACACGCGAATTGTTTGATACATTATTACTTTGGAAATCGACGGTAATTCTAGATGCCAATGGTATGGTGCGACTTGATGTGCCTCTCAATGATGCGCTGACCAGCTTTAAAGTCGTAGCGATTGCGCAAAGCGGCACCTCACTGTTCGGCACTGGCTCAACCAGCATACGTTCAACGCAGGATTTACAAATAATTTCGGGATTGCCGCCACTCGTGCGCGAGGGCGATCAGTTCAGCGCAATGGTGACAGTTAGAAATACGACGACGAGAGCAATGCAGGTGGATGTCAGTGCCACAGTCACAGGATTGCTAACGGAATTACAGAAACAAAACCTGAACATCCCCGCAGGGGAGGCACGTGAGCTTAACTGGCGAGTCGTAGTACCCGCATCTAATGCCAACGTGGCGACCGCATTTAGCAACGCGGAGACCCAGGCACTGGTGTGGGATATTAAAGCTCAGGAGACAACTTCTGGTGTTACTGCGGGAGTGAAAGACGCCGTAAAAATAACACAGCGTGCTATTGCCGCAGTACTGGTTACGGTCCAGCAGGCGAGCTTATTTCAGTTAGACAAACCTGTCACGATGGCCGTTGTTCAGCCGGCAGACAGTTTGCCCGGAAGAGGTGGGCTGGCGATTTCTTTGATTCCGAATCTGGCAGTTGAAAATCAGGGTTTACGCCGGTATTTTGCTGAATATCCTTATGCCTGTCTGGAGCAAAAAACGTCGAAAGCTATCGGTTTAAGAGACGCGGCAATGTGGCAACGTATTACGGCTGATTTGCCGACGTATCTGGATAAAGATGGTCTCGCCTATTATTATTATCCGCCTGCCGAACAAGTAGAAGCCAGGGGCAGTGACAGCTTAACAGCCTATCTCTTGTCCGCCACCAGCGAGGCAGGATTTGCACTGCCTGATGCGAGCCGGGACAAGATGTTGCAGGGCCTGAGTGCGTTTGTTGAAGGAAAAATCACGCGCAATTACTGGTCACCTAAAAAAGATCTGGATGCCAGAAAATTAGCGGCGCTCGAAGCTATGTCACGCTACATGACCATACAACCGCGCTTATTAGGCTCGATACAGATTGCACCTAACTTGTGGCCTACCTCCGCGGTAATTGACTGGCTAGCCGTCTTACAAAGAACTGTCGCCATCCCTAAACGTGACACGTATATCAGGGAGGCCGATCAGGTCTTAAGATCGAGACTCAATTATCAGGGTACCCGTCTTGGCTTTTCTACAGAAGCCGATGATTACTGGTGGTGGCTGATGAGCAGTGCAGACAGCAATGCTGCGCGTCTGATACTGGTGATGCTAGATAACGCCGAGTGGCGCGACGATATGCCGAAATTGATGACCGGCGCAATTCAACGGCAAATACGCGGCCACTGGGGAACAACGACGGCAAACGTATGGGGTTCGCTTGCATTAGAAAAATTTGCGAAGAAATTTGAAAGCGAAAAAGTGGCAGGTATCACTAAAGCCAGCTGGCAACAAGCCATGCCAACAACGATTGCTTCTCAAAGCCAGAATTTCAGCTGGCCTGCGACTGGCGGCGGCAACTTGCAATTAGCCTGGCCAGTGGCCGGATCCGCCGCTACCAAAGCTACTGATGGATTGAAGCTGACACATGAAGGCAAGGGGAAGCCTTGGATACTCATGCAAAGTCTTGCCGCGATCCCGTTAAAAGCGCCATTCAGCAGTGGCTATCGGATTAGCAAAACGATGATTCCGGTTGAGCAAAAAGAAAAGAGTAAATACAGCCGTGGAGATATTATCCGCGTCAATCTGGAGATCGATGCACAGACCGATATGACCTGGGTGGTCGTATCGGATCCTGTGCCAGCGGGAGCCAGTTTGCTGGGTTCAGGCTTGGGCCGCGATTCACTGATTAGTGCCACAGCCAAAGCGGATAATTCAATAACACCCTCTTGGAATATGGCATGGTTGACGTATGAGGAGCGTAGTTTTGAGGCTTTCCGTGGCTACTATGAATTCGTACCAAAAGGCAAATTTACGCTGAGCTATACGATGCGTCTTAATAATGCGGGTGAATTCAAGATGCCGCAAACCAGAGTCGAGGCAATGTATGCGCCTGAGATGTTTGGCGAATATCCAAATCCTGTACTGATCGTGAAGTAATGTTTTTTAAGAGAAGTTTTTTAAAGGATTCTTCCTTGCGTTAACGCTTTCCTGTATTGCTACACCAGCTTGCGCGATTGCCAGCTTCAAAGAAGTCCAGCGAGATTTCATGGCGTCCGACAGCCTGCTCCTCGACAGAAATGGAGTGGCTGTTCATCAGCTAAGGGTTAATCCGAAAGAGCGCAAATTAGCGTGGATAAAACTGGAGGACATCTCACGTGCGTTGCGCAACGCGCTGATTGCGTCAGAAGATAAACGGTTTTATCAGCATAGTGGTATTGATTGGAATGCGGTAGCAGCTGCGGCATGGGGCAACCTCTGGAACACGAAAACACGTGGTGCCTCAACAATTACTATGCAATTAGCCGGATTACTGGAAGAGGATTTGCGCCGTAAATCGAGTCCAAGAACAAGCGTTCAAAAGATCAATCAAGCGATCGTAGCTCAATGGCTGGAGCGCGACTGGCGTAAAGACCAACTACTGGAAGCCTACCTAAATCTGGTGCCGTTCCGTGGTGAGATTGTCGGTGTACATGCATTATCAAGAGTTATGTTTGACAAACATCCGAGCGGACTTGATCAAGTAGAGGCGGCAATTGCTGTCGCTTTACTCAGGGCGCCCAATGCCAGTCCCGCGAAAGTCGCTGAGCGTGCCTGTAGTATTTTGAAAGATCAGAAATTACCAGAATACTGCACAAATCTGGCAGGACAAGCCGAGCTTTATTTTTTACGTCTCGGTATGAAATCAGAGAGTGCGATTGCAAGCAATGCCCCGCAACTAGCACCACATCTGGCGCGCAAACTGTTGAAGCCGGGAATGCGCGTAGTCAAGTCAACGCTGGATACAAGACTACAACAACTAGCCAAAGATTCACTGGTGCGTCAGTTATCCGCTCTGGTTGACCGTAATATTGAAGACGGTGCCGTTCTGATTCTCGATAATGCAACCGGTGATGTGCTGGCATGGGTTGGCTCCAGCGGTAGTTTGTCGGATGCAAGTCAGGTCGACGGCGTACTCGCATTGCGTCAGGCAGGATCAACCTTGAAACCTTTTTTATATGAGCTTGCATTAGAAAAACGCTGGCTTACCGCGGCATCTATTCTTGACGATTCTGCTGTCAATTTGCCTACCGCATCCGGTCTCTATATTCCACAAAATTACGATAAGCATTTTAAAGGACTTGTAAGTATGCGAACTGCACTAGGTTCGTCATTAAACATCCCTGCCGTTCGCACCTTGGTGACGGTGACACCCGGATTATTTTTTGAACGTTTGCAAAACCTTGGTTTCGGTTTGCGCGAGTCGGGTGATTATTATGGATATAGCCTAGCTTTAGGTAGTGCAGACGTGAGCCTGATGGCGTTAACAAACGCCTACAGAACGCTGGCGAACCTGGGGCAATACAGCGCAATACGAATGGTAATGTCGGACGAGAAAACGAATTTCATTCCAAAATTAGACCCGGCGGCCAGTTTTATCACCAGCGATATTTTGTCGGATCGCAGTGCCCGTGCTCCTACTTTTGGTCTGGAGAATGCGCTGTCCACCAGAAATTGGACTGCAGTTAAAACAGGCACATCGAAAGATATGCGAGACAACTGGTGCATCGGTTATTCTGCGCGCTATACCGTGGGTGTCTGGGTTGGTAATGCATCTGGTGCACCGATGTGGGATGTCTCTGGCGTTACTGGTGCTGCTCCGGTATGGCAAGAGCTTATGCAGTATTTACACTCGCCGTATTTTTCACAAAAACAAAATGAGCGAATGCCGCCGCCCAAGAATGTCGTTGCACAAACAATCCAATATGCCGGGCAATTGGAAGCATCTCGTAAAGAATACTTTATCCAGGGAACACAGCAGACACAAATCGCTGTCGCCACGTCGAATGAGATCAATGCGACCATCAGTTATCCGACAAAAGGTATGCTGGTTGCCATCGATCCGGATATTCCTCCCGAACGACAGCGACTTCGCTTTACTGCACGCGGCCTGGTCAACGGTAGCTGGCAACTGGACGGGAAGAAATTAACTCTTCCGGGGAATAATTCAATGTCATATGACTGGATGCCGTGGCCAGGTAAGCACTTATTGCAATTACTAGACCGTCAGGGGCGAGTGGTCGATCAGACTGGTTTTGAAGTCCGTGGAGCACAACTTGCTTCGGTTAAATCAACGGCGAACGCCCAGACCTCACAGAAAAAATAAACCAGATAGATCCGCTTATCTAAGTTAACAAAGTTAATCGGGAATCATCCATTCTTAATATTTTTCTCGCACTAATTTAAATATGCACTCTCGATTTTTGCCAGCGTACCGTTACGCTTAATGGGTAATCCCCCCATTTTTAGCGCGAGCTATGAGTAGAGGCTATGCGGCAAGTGCGAGTTTCTGTTTCGGGGTGATGCCGCCGATGCCCGTGTTGGGCCGGTCGTGATTGTAAGTCCATAACCAGC
>NZ_JBMPPN010000028.1:0-41463 GCF_049340165.1 Undibacterium sp. Xuan67W | reverse complement strand
CCACGTTCAGTGACTTGTTTAATCGCTTCTGCTTTGAATTCTTCAGTGAATCGACTCTTTCTCATGATGTACTTCCTTCTCAGTTTTTGACATTATTAAATGTCTACTGAATTAGGGGAAGTCCAGTGAGTTTGAATACCGAGAAATTCTGAGGAAGGACTTCAAAATTATCCTTCCAGAGGATAGCTATGTCGAGATACTAATGGCTGTCTCATATTGAAGTATCGATAATGTCTGAACGAACGTAATTCAAGCAAAGACAAAACCCCTTGCCTCCACCCAGCCCTAGTGGCAAGATTAATAAGTATATTTACAATAAACACAACTAGCGAAGAGGTATCTCATGGCGTCAGGCAAGATTCTGGTGGCACAGGGCGGCGGCCCGACTGCGGTCATTAACCAATCGCTGGTCGGTGTTGTGCTGGAAGCCCGGCGCTTCAAGCAGGTCGAGCGCATCTACGGTGCACTTCACGGTGTGCGCGGGATTATCGATGAGGACTTTATCGATCTGACCCAGGAGACGAGCCATAATCTGGAACTGGTTGCCGGTACGCCGTCCTCTGCCTTGGGCTCTACCCGAGATAAACCGGATGCAGAGTACTGCCAGAAAATTTTTAAAGTCTTGCAGGCACATGAGATCGAGCACTTCTTTTATATCGGTGGCAATGACTCTTCCGATACGGTGCGCATCGTCAGCCTCGAAGCGCAAAAAGCAGGTTATCCGCTGCGCTGCATCCATATTCCCAAGACAATTGATAACGATCTGGTTGGCAATGACCATACTCCTGGCTTCCCTTCAGCGGCGCGCTTTGTCGCGCAGGCATTTGCCGGCGCGAATCTGGATAATGCGGCGCTGCCCGGTGTGTATGTCGGTGTAGTCATGGGACGGCACGCGGGCTTCTTAACTGCCGCCTCGGCGTTGGGGAAAAAATTCCCGGACGACGGTCCACATTTGATTTATTTGCCAGAGCGTGACTTCAGCATCGACAAATTCTTATCCGACGTCAAACACACTTATGCTCATCACGGTCGCTGTGTAGTTGCCGTCTCAGAAGGCATTCACGATACCTCAGGTACACCGATATTAAGTCTGCTCGCTAAAGAACTGGAGCATGATGCGCATGGCAACGTGCAGTTATCCGGCACAGGCGCACTGGCAGATTTGCTCTGCGAAGAAATCAAATCCAAATTGAATATCAAACGCGTCCGTGGTGACACTTTTGGCTATCTGCAACGCTCGTTTATCGGCTGCGTCTCGGATGTTGATCAGCGTGAAGCCCGCGAAGTAGGAGAAAAAGCTGTGCAGTTTGCGATGTGGGGTCAGCGTGACGGCTCTGTCGCGATCAAACGTACTGGCTTTTATTCCGTTGATTATGAGCTGCTCCCGCTGGAGGCCGTCGCAGGTAAAACACGGGTCATGGACGATGAATTCATTACGCCGGAGGGGACTGATGTGACTGATGCGTTCCGGCTGTATTTACGCCCTTTACTCGGTTCAGGAATGCCAGACGCGTTCCGGCTGCGTTGTAGTAAGGTCGATAAAATATTAAATAAAAAACTTATCTAGTCCCATAACTCGTTGACACTCGTAGCATATTGCTCACTGCGTGTTATTCCCGGTCCATATTCATATAAAAACTCTATGCAATCCCGACGTAACCTATTAAAAAAAACCCTTATGCTGACCGCTGCCGGTGTGATGATCGGCACCCGCCCGCTGATTGGATTAGCAGAGGACAAACCGAAGGAAAAGTCGCATGAAATGGAACCGCCGCCAGATCTGTTTGACTCGCAGGCGCTGGACATTGAATTTTGGGTCAAGCCACGGACAATTGACCTGATCCGACCAGCTAGCGGTGAGCGTACCAAACTGCTGTACTGGAAAGATGGCGAGGTTCAGTCATCTGCGTATGAACAACTCTGCCATATCCTGCGTGACGTGAATGGCAAAAAAACCGCGCCTATTGATCCCAAATTAATTGAAACCTTGTGGGCAACTCAGGCTTTTATCGCCCGCTTTGGGATGACAAATCCGCTCGAAGTCTTGTCAGGATATCGCACCCCGGAATCCAATCAGCGCCTGATCGAGGAAGGCATACCGGCCGCAAGAAAATCCCTTCATCTGGAAGGCCGGGCCGCCGATATCCGTATCGCCAAATTGCATGAAGAGGCGCTGGGAGAATTGATACGCAGTTTCCGTCAGGGCGGCGTCGGCTTCTACTACCGTCCCAGCGCAAAAGGCGGCTGGATTCACACGGATACCGGCTTACAAAGAACCTGGAAAGCGTAGTCGCTGGCAGCAGGATTAACCTGGCTGACGACGCCAGATCGCCCAGCGGTGCGTAATCCCATACATCAACACCAGGACAACAAACCAGGCCGCGTAGCACATCAGCAGCGAGGCATGGTAACCGTTAGGGACAATCTGCTTGCCGGCCTCAAACTGAACCTGTCCGCCATACAAAGTCTGCATCGTGATCCAGCCCAGAGCATGTATCAATGCCACATGCACGCAATAAAAAAACAGCGGATGGCTACCGAATAAAGACAGAACAGGCACTTCCCCTTTGACTCGCCGATCCATGAAGGCCAGCAGCGCAAAACTGATGCTCAAAGTCACACAAAGATATAGCACTGACGGTGGATATTTTTGCACCTTTAAAAAAGACATCAGGCTCAGCACCCAGCCATCCGCCTGCATCGTCCATGGCTCGGGATCGCCGTACCAGTTGCCGCTGCGCAGAGCAACGAACAGCAACAATAAGCCGATGGCGGCAACCCATAAGCCACGCTGACGTTCGGCAGGCGATTTCAAAAACAAAGGGCCTATGCCATAACCCGCAGCCATCAAACCTATCCATGGCATCAGAGGATAAAGAACAAAGATACCAAAATGTTCGCCCAACGGTATCCATCCGCCCTGGTGCCACAGCTTCATCCACAAACTCGGATCAGGATGATGAAACTGATCGAGTAAATTATGCGGTAACAGCAAAGCAGCGGCGACCAGCAGAATCAAGGGCCGCGGCAAAAAAATCAGGCCAGCGAGACTCATCATCCCGACACCGAGAACCCAGATCACTTGCAACATGATGCTCTCGAATCCAAATTGCCAGCTGAAATTAATCCATGTCAGCTCCAGCACAACCAGCATCGCCCCGCGGTTCAAAAGATAACGCGCCATCGCTGGCCGATCAAATTTTTGTGCCCGTAAAAATCCGGATACCCCTGCCAGCAGGACAAAGGTCGGCGCGCATAAATGCGTAATCCAGCGGGTAAAAAACCAGCCGACCGAGGTCTGCGTCAGATCCAGAGGATTAAACGGTGTCGGCGCAAAGAAGTCGCGCACATGATCAAGCGCCATCAAAGCGATTACCAAACCGCGCAATACATCAATAGCAGGCAAGCGTCCAGGTTTTGTCATCATGTGCTCAGTTCCAGTGATTGATCGGTCAGACTTACAGGGATTGGGTGAAATAGTCGCGGACATATTTCACCATGTATTTCACGATATATTTCTCCGCTATTCGTCTTTACGAGTAGTCGATAATATAGCCTTCAACCTGCGTTTGCAGCCATTTTTTCCTATTGCAGGTCCTACAACGCTAGGTGGTATCACATTCCATCACACATGGATCTGCCAAGTCTATTTTTCAGTGCGTCTCTGATTTACGACCGTGATAATCTTGGGAGATAACAGAGTCTTAGGGCTGACGCATGAGGACCCTCCTCAAAGAATTGCCTGAAACCCGTGCACCGGACACCACATCTGACGGGATCATACTGAGGCAATTTGTGCCTTGCACAAAACATGGGCGATAATAGGGCTAACCATTGCTTATTTATTTCCCCATTGACACCTATGAACAGCCAAGATTTAGAAAATATTAACGTTACCTCCTTTGATGCGATGCCGACACCGGAGGATCTGCATGCCCGTCTGCCCCTGACAGAACTCGCCGCCAGCGTCGTGAATGAAGGTCGCGAGCAATTGCGCAACATTCTGGAGCGTAAAGATCCGCGTCTGTTCGTCGTTGTTGGGCCCTGTTCCATCCACGATCCGGTCGCTGGACTCGATTACGCCCGTCGCCTGAAAGCTTTACAAGATGAAGTGAAAGACCAGTTACTGCTGGTGATGCGTGTGTATTTTGAAAAACCACGTACAACGACAGGCTGGAAAGGCTACATCAATGATCCCTACATGGATGACTCTTTCCGCGTTGATCAGGGCATGGAAAAAGCGCGTCAATTTTTACTCGATGTCTGCGAACTTGGTTTACCAACCGGCACCGAAGCATTGGACCCAATCTCTCCGCAATATCTGGGTGACCTGATTGCCTGGACCGCCATCGGCGCACGAACTACGGAATCACAAACCCACCGAGAAATGTCATCCGGTTTATCAACCCCGGTCGGTTTTAAGAATGGAACCGATGGCGATATCAGTATCGCGATTAATGCGATTTTATCTGCATCGCATCCCCACTCGTTCCTTGGCCTGAACGGTCAGGGTCGTGTCTCCATCGTACGCACCAGCGGCAATCCGCATGGCCATGTTGTCCTGCGCGGCGGCGATGGTAGGCCGAACTACGATACGGTCTCGGTCGCTATGGCCGAACAAGCTCTGACCAAAGCAAAACTACCTGCGAACGTGGTCGTCGACTGCTCACATGCAAACAGCTACAAAAAGCCGGAGCTGCAACCACTGGTCATGGCCGACGTCATCAATCAGGTAGTGAACGGTAACAAAGCGCTGGTCGGTGTGATGATTGAATCAAATATCGTGGCGGGCAATCAGGCGATCCCCGACGATCTGTCGCAACTCAAATACGGCTGCTCGGTCACCGATGCCTGCGTAGACTGGGCGACTACCGAAACGATGATACGCGAGGCCGCAGAAAAACTGCGTGCGCGTAAAGCATAAAACAATCAGAACTCATTGATCGATCTATAAAAAGACGGCCCGTATGTGCCGTTTTTTTTATCATCAGGCGATTATTTCATCATCTCGACCATCTGCTTGATTTTGATTGCTTTCTCAAAATGATCAAGCTGATGCGTCTTGATCCACCACTCGGCAACCTCCATTAACAAAGCCGGATTATCGTTTTTATTCGCAAAAAAAGCGTAAAAAGACAATCCGACATGAGCTCCTTTGGCTGCAATTTTTGCTTCACATATCGCAATAATTTTTCTGCGTAACTCTGTGTTCATTCAGCGTTTCCACCTTAGTTCAACTATTTATTCGTAAGTATTATTCACGCTTACTACGCATCGCACGCGTCTGCATTATCGACTGATCGGCGATAAGTTTTTGATACTCCGCACTTTCCACAGGCACCAGCGCCAGCTTACCTGCCGGATTGAAATGCAAACCCCAACCATAGCTCTTAGCAAGCGGAGAGGTGCGCATACATGCCATCGGTTTGGCAAAAAAATCTTGCCAGAGTTGCCCGCGTTTTTCTTTGAGCACCTCATCTGCCAGACCATGCCTTTGCACGTACACAGCAAACTGTACGTCTTCTTGGGTGAGCAGATATGGTTGAGAGAAAACCAATTCATATTCCAGAACCGCAATCGATTTTTTTCCGGAACTGACTGGTGGCAGCATTCCATGAGATGCTTTGGTATCCGTGGCGACAGCAATAAATGTATTGTAGTAGTTCATCTCATCAGCTTATCCAAACGATTACCAAGGCTGAGTTATCAAAGCATCGCCGCACCCTTAGCCCTGCGTACCGGTATCGCGTCTGGATCAAAGCCGTCAAGACAAAACACATTGATGCCCAGATTGTCAGGCGTGACGCGCTTGCGGTGGAAGGGATAAATACCGCAGGTTTTACAAAAAAAGTGTCGTGCCGTCTTGGTGTGAAACTGATATTCAGTCAGATAGTCTTCACCTGCAAGTAGCGTGAACTGGCTCTCATGCACTTTCACCATGAGTGCATTTTTCTTGCGGCAGATAGAGCAATCGCACTGGGTTAACTCCGGAAAATCTGTGGTGATTTCAAAGCGCACTGCGCCGCAGTGACAGCTGCCCTGATAGGTTTTCATCGTACGTTCAGTCATAACATTGTTTAAGTTTGATATCGGAAGAAGAGGTCAAAACATACCATGTAGGTTCGGCGACGTCTCGGGTACGGCTTGCCCTATATCCCATAGCTCGACAATACGCTGATCTGCAAATCTGAATAGATGCATAACCGCAACCCCGGAGTGTAGGTCATGCATTTTAATTTTTGAATGAACAGCGACCAGATCCCCATCCTGCAGCGCTCTCTGCACCTCAACTGTCTTATGTGGATGGCTTACCGAATTCTGAACCATTGCATCCATCAATGCCGTAGCACCTGCAGGAAAGACGGGATTATGGTGAATCAGCTGATCGCTGACATATAGCGCATACGCTTGATGTACATCACCAGTTGCCGCCAGAGTCAGAAAATGAATTGCCCGTTCTTTCAGGTTCATAAACACTCCGGAATATCTAAGTCGATTGAAGCGATTAGGACGATTAGGATAATTAATCACTCAAGAAATATTACTGGTCTGTTGAGCGTGTAATTGACTTCACTGTGATTTTTCATTTCACCGCGTACCCAAGCTTGTAATCCATAAAAGCGATCTGCGCGGGTATTTGGTTGCGTACCTAATTTGATGTGATCTGCACCACGCTGAAATAACCAGCCGGTAGCAAGCGTGAGTAAGTTCTTACCGATACCCCGGCCTTCAAATTCAGGTAAAACAAATAGCGCCCAAATGGAATTATCCTCAGACGCGGCGTAAGAAAATCCAACTACCTGCTGATCGATCTCTGCTACCCAGCCACGTCCCAGTTTATCCAGATAATCAATACACATCGCTGGCGTAACGGCGCTTGGATTAGACAAGACATTTTCTTTGACAGCGAAGCGAATTTCCATAATGACAGGGATGTCGTCGACGGTGGCTTCTCGGTAGGTAATGGGCATGCTGTTGACTCTGATGGCGGAAGAAAATCAAACAATAAGCCGTTCTGTCCAATAAAGCAAAAATCCCTTGAACAGCCAATGCTCTTCAAGGGATTTTTATTTCTTACTTACTAAGATTGATCGTCTTATTTTTTGCCACTACCATCCAGACTCAACGCACCGCTGCCGTGGATGATGATAAATAAGAGTCCGCCCATCATCGAGATATTTTTCATGAAGTGAATCATTTGATTCTGTGCCTGGTCTGCCGGCACACCCCAGAAATTATGGAAAATTACCGCAGCAGATGCCGTAAATACCAGCATCGCAGCAGCGGACCAACGCGCCTTCCATCCTACGATCACGGCGATACCGCCACCCAGTTCAACAATAATGGCAGCGATCGCTGCCAGTTGTGGCAGAGGCAGACCTTTGCTAGCGATATAAGCCACTGTCCCGTCGAAACCGGCGATCTTGCCAGCACCTGATGCAACAAAAATCAGGGCGATCAGGATACGTCCAAGCAAGGGGCCAAAACGATGTAATGTGTTCATATTTTTATTACTTTCAAAAAAATGGATAGAAATTTCTTTAGCTGACAGTAATTAGATTACACAATTAGATTACGCAGTCAGATTATGTAATCAGATCAAGCAATCAAATTAAGCAGCCAGTTTCCCTGCCCTGAAATCATTGATCGCCTGAAAAATCTCCGCCTGGCTATTCATCACAAACGGCCCGTACTGGACGATGGTTTCTTTTAAGGGCTGGCCGGCAATCAGTAAAGCACGGCTAGCTCCATTTGCGCGCAAAATCACACCATCGCTATGAGCTTCATTACGCAAAATTGCCATACGTTGCTGTGGCACGGCCTTTTCACCAATCTGCAATTCGCCGCGATACACATAGACAAAAGCGTTCATACTGGCCGCCATTGCCTGCGAAAATACTGCGCCATCTTCCAGATGTAAATCCAGATACAGCGGCTCAGTGATATCGCGCTGCATCGCCCCCTTGACGCCATGACTGGCACCGGCAATCACCCTGACTGTCGCGCCGTCAGGTGTGATGAATTGCGGAATACTGTCACTCTGAATATCTTTGTACCAGGGTGCGATCATCTTGTCTTTTGCACTCAGGTTGAGCCAAAGCTGAAATCCTTCCATGCGGCCATCTTCCTGCTCAGGCAATTCAGAATGGATCACGCCGCGACCTGCGGTCATCCATTGCACACCACCGTTTTGCAGCAGGCCTTCGTTACCGGCACTGTCATGATGACGCATGAGACCTGTCAGCATGTAAGTGATGGTCTCGAAGCCGCGATGCGGATGATCAGGAAAGCCGCCGATATAGTCCTGAGGATCATCGGTACCAAAGGCATCTAACATCAGGTAGGGGTCCAGCCGGTATTGCAAACCTTGTGTCAATACGCGAGTCAGCTTGACACCATCACCATCCGATGTCGCTTGTCCCAACACTAATTGCTCGACCGCACGCGCCTGCGTCACGATCTCTGGCTGTAGTGTGTTACTTGTTACTGTATCGATTGTTGCTGATGTCATGATGATGTCCTTTGTATGTGGTCGGCGCGACGTTTGATGATGAGTGCCGCCTCTGACGTCGCGCCAGGCTGATTTATGCCGCTACGGCTAAGTCAATTTCTGCAATCTGTTCACGGGCAGATGTCAGTGCTGCCTGCTCCGCATCTGGCCCCATCGCCAGACCTTCGGCAAAAATGAACTGTACATCGCTCATGCCCAAAAAGCCGAGGAAGGTTTTTAAATACGGTGTTTGCGTATCATTCGGCGTGTTGCGATACAAGCCGCCACGGGTTAACACCACAATTACTTTTTTACCCGTCAGCATGCCTTCAGGGCCGTTTGCTGTGTAGCGAAACGTAACCTGTGCACGAGAAATGGCATCGATCCAGTTCTTCAATTGGGCGGATACGCCAAAGTTGTACATGGGTACGGCGAGGACAATGGTATCGGCAGCCTGTATTTCGGCAATCAGTGCATCATCCAGCGCAACGCGGGCAGCTTGCTCCGCTGTCCGTTGATCAGCCGGTGTAAACAAGGCGCCTAGTGCAGCACCGTCCAATGTCGGATGCGGGTTGCTGCCAAGATCACGCACAGTCAGTACGGCGTCAGGCGCAGCAGCACGCAAGCGCTCAACGACCGAATTCGCCAGATTGCTGGAGTGGGAAGCAGAAGCGCGGACGCTGGAGTTTATTTGCAAGATGTTCATGATGTGATCCTTTTCGGTGAATACGCTGAGTTCGTTTGTCAGTATGTTCGTTCGGTGATTTAGTCGCGGTGATGCGATGGATTCACTTTATACGTTCCGAGATCAAAGCAGAAGACCATAAAATGGATATGATTGTCCCACTGATGGCACAATAGCGTCGATATCTACGTACTTTGGAGAGCCCATGCAACTTGAAGCCAATGATTTATTGCTGTTCGCCCGCGTCGTGGATGAGGGCAGTTTTAGCCGTGCGGCGGAGCGGCTGGGCTTGCCGAAATCGACCTTATCGCGCCGGATTACCGAGCTGGAATCTCAGTTAGGTGAGCGCCTGCTCTTGCGGACAACACGCAAACTCAGCGTGACAGATTTTGGTCATGCGGTGTTATTACATGCGCATCAGGTTACCGCCGAAGTCGAATCAGCCATGGCTCTGGCGCAGCACCGGCAAATTCAGCCCAGCGGTCGCTTGCGCATCTCTATGCCGAATGATTTTGCGAATGATGTACTGGCAAACTTACTGGCGGAATTTGTCGGCCGGTATCCGGCGATTTCTTTAGAGCTTGATCTGTCGGCACGACGCGTTGATCTGATCGGTGAGAATTTTGATCTGGCGATACGGGTAGGTGAACTGACAGATGATGCAACGCTGGCAGCGCGACGACTCGCCGTATTTACGGTCGGCCTGTATGCGGCGCCAGCTTACCTGCAAAAACGCGGTACGCCCTACGAACCAGAAGCACTGATGGAGCACGATAGTCTGCGTATTCTGACGCGCACCGGCGAGCCGGAAATCTGGTCGCTGAGCCGTGGAGAAGAAAACTGGCGTGGTTCGCCACCGGCTCGTGCCACAGCTAACTCGCCAGAGACCTTAATCCGTCTGGCACGCTCAGGTGTGGGCATTACGATGCTATCGGATTATTTTGCAGAACAACTTGTCAAAACCGGTGAGCTGGTACAGGTATTAGGAGACTGGACCTTACCCTCGGTCACGGTGTCTGCCGTGTTCCCCGGGCGTCGCCTGATGCCGGCCAGAACCCGTGTATTTCTGGATGCGCTGGAGACCCAGTTCTCCGGGCCACAATGCCAGGCGATTGAAGCGCAGGTAAGCCTGAGAAAAAAACAGTCACGACCTTAAATCCAAACTTGGCATGCATTAAGGCAGTGACTGTAAACTGGAAATAATCTGAAATAATCTGCTACTTAGAATTTAAAATTACCGGCGTCCAGCACCAGCGTCGCTGCACCGCAGGCAGGGGTTACGGCCTCACGATTGCCGCTGTTTGTGGTCTGATTGCTTTCCCATACATCAGCGACAGCGCCATGCTTCACGAACTTATATTGTATGGCGGTCGACGGCGGCAACTGTACGGTGCGTGACCAAGGAACGTTAGCGCCGCTGCCCTCTATCGTCATGCTGGTAACCGGCGTCCAGTTGTTGAGCTCATTGCGGTTGCCGACGACATACACATTTTGACCGACTACCGTATTCGCATTCGCTACGCGGAATTTGACATCCACCGTCGTGCACGCCGTGCCACCACCGCTACCACCGCCAGTCCCACTTCCGGTGACTTTCTGGTTGATGTGCAAAGCCACCGCAGGTACAGTTGCTCCGCCGTTGGCGGCAATACTCAGTGCCGCAATACCGTTGCTGCCAACCGTTACACTATCGCTGGTACACGCTGTTTTCGCGGCATTCAGCTGACCGTGCACGACATTGCAATAAGTCCCTGCTGGCAAGCCTGTTTGCAGCGACGGATTCCATGCAGAGGCCTCATTATTTATCGCGACAAATCCGTTAGCACCGCGGCTGAACGCGATCTGGTTGATCGTGCCATTAGTGAAATTACCAACCCCTTGCCCGGAAGTCGCAGTACGGAATGCAACCATATTCGCGATGTCAGACCAGCGATGGATAAAGTCCCAGTCGACGTTGATCTTAGGATTGCCGCTTGCACCGTAGGGGCTGGCAGATGGCGCGTTCTGGTCTTTATTACTGAAGCGGAAACCAGAGTGAACCTGAGCATGTCCATAAGGCCAGGCAAGCATGAAAATATTCGCCAGATCATAGCGCTTCGTTCCCTGCGTATCGTTGGTCACGCCAGTAAAATTGCTGGCATTCATCGAGTCGCCGTTGCGCTCGGTGTCCCAGTTGTTCACGAACACAGTCGCCTTGGCACTATCGACAAATCCCCAGGTTCCACCCCAATTGCCCGGCGTCCCCATATAGGTACGAATTTGCGACAACTGGTTACCGTTTGTCGAGCGGAAGGTTTCGCGCATCGCCGCGGCGAATTTGAATTCGTTGATTGTTCCAGCCGAGAAGTAATCACCACGATTCACGGTGCCGTCAGAAATAATTTCCTGCGTTACCCAGACCGGCTCACCGGAGCTGGTCGTGCTGGCCACGCTGGTGACAAAGGCTTGCACGTCGGCTGGCTGCATGTGCTTCGCCGCATCGAAACGGAAACCGTCAACCCCCATGGCGAGTAATTTATTCAGATAATTTTTTACCTGACCACGCACATAGGTACCGTCAGTCTTCAGATCCGGCAAGCCAACCAAGCGACATACGATGACATTGTTGCGATTGCTATCGTAGTCACTCCCCTGGATGTCGCAGGCAGGATGAAAATCGCTGCTGCTGAAATTAGGATATTGCAGCGTAGTCGAATTCCAAGTCGATCCGTCGGTTGCTGTACCGGATCCGGCCGCCATGTGATTCACTACCACGTCCGCATAGACGCGGACTTTAGCGGTATGACAGGTATTGACCATACTCTGGAACTCGGCCTCGGTGCCCATATTACTTTTCAGTGAAGTGAAGTTCACCGGTTGATACACATCGTACCAAGTACCCAGGCTCGCCGAGGCATGTGGGGGCGATACTTGCACCGCACCGTAACCTTGCGGTCCCAAAAAATTCGTACACTCCTTGGCAATGTCATTCCATTTCCAGCGGAACATCTGTACGGACGTGTCCTTAGCATTAAAAATCGCCGCCTGAACAGGCAAAGACGCGCTGAGGCTACTCATTGCCAAAGCGCTGGCAAGCAAAGTACGCCTGACTAGTGGACGGCGGGATGTTGCAGTTGTATCGATTCTCATGTCTACTCCAAAATTTTTATCAATGTGTGGAAAATACAAATAAAGCACCGTAAGCTGCCAGCCGTCTTTGCGGTGTGCAGATTGCGGGATGCAACAGTGAGAACGAAGAAATGCGTGGCGCGGATGAGGCCAGCATGATCGTCAAGGAAGATGGCGGAGGGATTATCCGTAAGAAAATTAGCAACTTCCTTAGATTAATGTAGCATAACTACAAATAAATTCTATTGACTGAAACGAACTTTCCATGCTGCACGTGCGAAAAATTACAGGAAATAGCGCAATATAATGTAACTAATCTACATAAATATTGATACGCAAAATCATTGAAATAGCTCCATACGCGTCCCCACCGAAATCGTAGCGGCAGGCGTAGCGATAGAACCACTTTGCATTACTGGCAAGGTTTATCCGGCAGATAGCGGCTATTTATCCCGCCCATCTGATGCAACCAGGAGCAGATCAATAAGGCATGCCGCACTCAGCGGCGAAATATCTTATCGCTTTGCAACATCAAAAAACCGTATCTGGGCAGCAATCGTGGTGCTGGCCTATTGTGTAAATTGTTGCTTGTTGGTACCTTGCTGATACTTTGTTACAGCTTGCATCATGAGCAATAACTCCGTTACCCCTCCACATCGTACTGCTGATACCAGATCTCCCTGACCAAGCGAGGCGCGTGTGACGTTCAAGGGGTATTTTTAAGGTTTTTCCAACGCTTCATTACCGATCAAGTCCATGTCGATAGCAGATCCTGCCCAATTACTACAACGTGTTCCAGAACTAAACGCCCTGATTGACGATCCCAAAATCAGTCGCGCCATCGAGTCCGGCGACACTTTTAAAGTCTATCGGGCGCTGGTATTGGCAAAACTATTCCGTCGCCTGCCGCAGCACAATGATGTCTTGCGCCTGCTAACGAGCGAGCGTCGCCTGTTTGCTAAACCGCTGAAAGGCAAACCCTCGCTGGGCAGTATTAATTCCGTCGGATTTGGCTTTATCGGCAAGGCGGAAAAAGACCTGGACGACAGTTATATCGCACTGCATGCCTTCGTCATTCTGTTCGCAATTCCGCTGGTGCCACTGGGGGCGTATGTGGTGAAAAGTACCGGCACCCGTCAGTGGCAAATTTATGCGCGCGCCCCTCTGGGCATTCTCGGCTGGCTATACACACGCGGACTCGCATTGCTGGCTGTCGTTCTAGTGTTATCCGGCGCAGCGCATAGTTATCATGAATCGAATACCCAGGATTTGATGATACTGAATGGTTTCGACGTCCCGGTGAGCGTGAGTTTTGACCGGCAGACAATGAACCTGGCACCACAGGCAAAAGCCACGATTAACCTTAAGGCCGGACGGGTTCACGGTGTCGCCACCGCAGGTCCCTCAGGTGTTATCGATACGCTGGACGAAACCCTCAACAGCAGCGAGCGCTATACGATCTGGAATATTGCCGGTGCCGCTCCCTTAGTCCAAAACACAATCGTCTACAGCAAAACTGCGCCCGCCAGTCCCGATACGGGTGGCGCGCAAACCGTCTATTGCGGTAAGCATTTTCTGGAGCTGGACAACATCAAATATGCGTTTGAAGAACCACCTAATACCATCAGCATGAGCAAGCACCAGACCAGTGTCAGCGTGAATCATCTGACGATCATTCATAGCGGCGATACGCCCGGCGTGATGGCCTGCATGAGCTATGCGTTTGATCAGGGACACGAAAAAGACATGGCGAAAGCGGCAGAAGCGCTGGCGCAATTGCACGACTGGGACATGCGTTATGCGAGTACCGCGATCCTTGCTGCGGAGGCCGTATCAAGCAAAGAAGGCATGCGTGTTGCACAGCGCGTCATGCAAGCCAAACCCGGCCAGGTAATCTATGAGCGGATGGTACAAGACATGCGCGACGAAGCCGGCCAGCATGATACCTTGCTGGCAGAATATGCGGAGCGCGCCCGACTGCAGCCGGATTCAGCAAGGGAACAATATCTGTACGCCTCGCTAATGTCCGGAGCCCAAGGTATCAGCGCAATGCAGGCACTGGCACAAAGATTCCCAAAAGATCCGAACATCCTGCGTAGCCTGATCTGGCGCCGGGCAGTCCACGGCGACTATCCGAATGCGATCCGCGACATGGCTCGCCTGCGGCAGATTTCAGCCATTGACGCAGACCGTTTAATCGATCTGGAAGTACGCTTACTGGTAGCACAGCGTAAGGGATTCGATGCCATGAATTTGCTCAATGCAGCGGTACGCGACAAGACCGCGAATAATCGTGCTGGCCATGCCGCGGACTTTGGTCTGGTCGCTAAATATTTTGGTGCCGACCCTGAGCTGTATCTCAAAGTTTTGCCGGGTGACGAAAAGAATTCTGTCGCCTTAGATTTTTACCGGGTACGCGCAGGACTGGCACCGATATTGCCGCAAAACACGCTGGCGCCGACGGTCAAACTGGCGCTTGCTTTGCGCAATGCACCGGCCAAAGCTTTGCTGGCAGCGCATGACGTCACCCGTTATCAGATCGGCTCACTGGGTACAGACCAGCTGACTTTACTGTACGGAGAAGCCGTCCGTACCGACGACAAAATCGTTCTCGATAAAATCAAGGGCTTGTTACGCCTGCCAAAATCCGAAGATGACTTGTTGCGCCAGTTTATGCGTGGTGATGCGGTATCGCTCGATGAGGCGGATATCGACCTGGATGTGCAGGCAGCGGCATACCTGATCCGTTCACGCAATTCGCAGTTACCTGCGGCAGAACGGTCGGCTCTGCGTGCACGTGCAGCAAGAACCGATCTTCTGCATGGCACCGTCAGTACGGCATTAAACCAATGGCCAGGCTAATGTGTGATGAACGCTTATCTGAACGTATGTCGTGTTTGTTGTTTAGATCAATGAAACCGATTCAGATCAATGCGGCATACAAAAAATTTGTTCCAGCGAGGAACTGCAAGGCAACCGGTCATGTTTGACGGAAGCCCTGCAAATCCCAGATTAAATGATCGTTACAGCATCCAAGTCTATGAAAAAAAGTGAAAAAATTTCTTCCGGCCGCGCCAATATCGCACAGCGTGCGAGCCTGGTTCTGGCCCTGTGGTTAGGTTTCTGGCTACTCGCGATCGGCTTGGTCTGCGGCTTGCTGTGGATACCGTTCGCCCAGTTATCGTATCGCTCGTCGCTGCAATTTACCGGCATTGTGGCGGGCATCGCCGGACTGAGTCTGGCCTACTCACTGCGTCCGCGCCGGCGTGCCAAAGAGTGTGCCTCCAGCGTCAAACCTTTGTCACGTGACACCGCAGCCGACTTGTATGCCATGGTTGAACACATCGCGACAAAACTGCACATCCAGGCACCGGTGAATATCCATCTGATCGGCGCTGCCAGCGCATTCATCAGCGGCAAGCGTAACTGGCAAGGCAAAATAAAATCGCTGGAAGTCGGCCTAGGCTTACCGTTACTGGGCACGCTGTCTGAGCAAGAACTGGGATCCGTCATTGCGCATGAATTCGGTCACTTTGTCGGCGGTGATTTGTCCCTGGGTCCATGGGTATACCGAACCCGCATGTCGATTGCGAATACAGTGACCGATCTTGACGATTCGCTGTTTTTTCTGGATCTGCTGTTTCGCTATTACGGCAAATGGTTTTTGCGTTTATCCGCCAGCGTATCGCGTGAACAAGAATATGCCGCCGATGCGCAGGCAGCGCAATATTTCGGCACGGCGGCAACCCGCAGCGCGCTGGAAAAAGTCCATCTGATTGACCCAATGTGGTCGACCTATCTCGATCATGAGCTCGGTCCAGCTATTAATCGCGGCGCACGGATGCCGATTTTTGAAGGTTTCCGCCGCTTTTGCCGCCCCGGGGTAAAACGTGCGGCGGTTCAAAACGCAATCAGGCACGCAGAGTCGCATAAGAGCTCTGAATTTGACACGCATCCGTCATTAGCAGAACGGGTCAGCGCATTGGTACCTAGCGCAAAACCAAGCTATCCGCCACTGTCCCAATGTATGCATCTGATTGGCGGAGAAAAAGCGACCGAGGACGCCTGGTATCTTCTGTTCGATCAGAGCAAATTAAGTCCGGCAGACTGGGATACTTTTGGTGAAACCGTTATGCAACCCCAGATCAAGCAACGCTTTGCCGGTAGCTGGATGGATCCTGAAAAATTAGCGTTCACCGAACTGGTACAAATGGCCTTACGTCCCGAAGATTCCTGGGAGAGACTCAAGCCTGAGGGCGTCAGTTTCTTATCGCCACAAGGCAAGCGTAATCATGTACTGGAGATTTTAGAAGAGTGGATTGCCGCCTGTTTGATTCATCGCGGCTTTTCTATCAAAGCGACTCCGGGACAAGCGATTAGCATGCAGCGCCTGCTACCGGCACCACAATCTGTACAGCCGTTTGAATTATTGCAAATGGGCTTAACGGGCTCGCTGAAATCGACGTATCTGGCGCAATTCAATGTACCTGCAACGCCGCCAATGCAAGCAATGACAGCAACATCAACTGCATCAGAACAGACGCCTGCACAAACTCCGGATACGGCAGCGTAATTGGTAGTACGGGTGGCGGTAACGCAATCCTCACCCGTACTACATTTGATCTGAAATTACAATCTACACAGATCTCAAGGTGCGCATGCAATCGAGATACGCAGCCTGTATCGATTCCTGAAGCACATGGTGTCCATGCTCCACCACCAGACGACCACCAACACGCACATCCCTGACCAGATTGTCGTTGCCCGCAAAAATCCAGGTATTCAATACCTCCGTGGCGGGCAAACCGTGCAAATTCGGATGCAGATGATCCAGCACCAGAAAATCGGCCCGCATACCACATGACAGTTGCCCGACACGACGACCCGCCGCTTGCGCCCCCCCTTGCAAACAAGCTTGCCATAAATAATCGCCGACACGTCGTTGTCCAAGCTGACTGGCGATATTGCGGCCTTGAAGACGTAAACGCTGCCCGTACTCCAGCCAGCGCAACTCCTCGATCGGACTTTGTGATACATGGCTATCACTGCCAATACCGAAGCGTCCATTGGCAGCAATAAAATCTGGCAGATCAAAAAACCCGTCTCCGAGATTTCCCTCGGTGGTCGTGCAAATACCCGCGACTGCCCGGCTCGCGGCTACTGCTGCTAATTCTGCCTTATCCAGATGCGTCGCGTGTACCAGGCACCAGCGCTGATCGAGATTCTGCGTATCGAGCAATAACTGCACCGGACGCTTACCGCTATATGCGAGGCAGGCATCTACTTCTTTTTGTTGTTCGGCGATATGAATATGCACCGGGCGATTGACGGGTAAGGCCGCAACCAGTTCCCGTATCTGCGTCGTGCTGGCAGCGCGCAAAGAATGCGGTGCCACACCAACTTCCACCTGAGCGTTACGCGCAGATTCAAGCTGCTGCACCAATTGCAAAATCTGTTCGGGATTGGTCGAAAAACGGCGCTGGTCATCACGCAATGCCGTCTCACCAAAATCAGCATAGCTATACAGCACCGGCAACATGGTGATACCCATACCCGTCTCATTTGCCGCAGCGATCACGCGCTCTGCCGTCTCCGCCATGTTTGAGTAAAAAGCGCCATCAGGTGCGCGATGCAGATAATGGAATTCACATACCGAGGTATAGCCATGACGCAGACATTCGGCATACAGTTGCGCCGCAATCGCCTGCATCTGCTCCGGCGTAATGCGCAATGCAGTCCGGTACATCAGGTCGCGCCAGGTCCAGAAACTATCCGGCCCCTCTCCCGCGATTTCTGTCATCCCCGCCATGGCACGCTGAAATGCATGCGAGTGAAGATTAATCATACCGGGCACGACATAGTCTTCCTGAACATCATACGGCCCGGCCTGCACATCCGCGTTGACCCCGGTCAGATCACCCGCATCATTCCAGGACAAGCGCACATTCTGTGCCCAACCGTCAGGCAGATAGGCATTCCGGGCAAAGATGCTTCCGCTCATACGCCCGCTCCTGCCTGTTGTGCAGCCCAGTCAACGCAGGTGGTGAGCAATTGCTTCAGCGTGGGTTGTATCTGCGCCGCAAGATCAGGCCGGTAGGCAAAAGGCGCATGCTCATCCATATAAATGCACTGGCTCATTTCGAGTTGCACTGCATGAATATGATCATCGGGCCGGCCATACTGCCGTGTGATGTAGCCGCCTTTAAATCGTCCATTAAATACATGGCTGTAGGCTTGTGCTGACGTGGACTGATTCAGGCAATCTGCCAGCGCATCTTGCAAACCGATATGACAAGAACGCTGATCGGCGGTACCGAAATTCAGATCCGGCAATTTCCCTTCAAAGAAACGCGGTACCTGCGAAGCAATCGAATGGGCATCCCACAAAATAGCAATGCCATGCTGCGCTCTGAGCCGCGCCAGTTCTTGCTGCAATTGCTGATGGTACGGCTGCCAGTAGCGTGCAATGCGGCGCTGCACCTCAGCAGTATCGGGCGTCTGACCCGCCGGATATAAAGCTTGTTTGTCGAAGGTATCGACCGGACACAAGCCCGTCGTATCTTGTCCCGGATACAGATTGCTATCGTCAGGGGAACGATTCAGATCAATCACGTAACGCGAATATTCGGCATGAATCACCGATGCTCCGAGCGCTTGTACCATGTTGTACAGCAAGGGCAGATGCCAGTCCGTATCCGCCTTCTCAAATGCGACCGGCTGCAATTGCGCGCTGACCTCAGGTGGGATATTTGTCCCCGCATGCGGCATAGAAATCAATAAAGGCACACTGCCCTGATGAAAATGAAAAACTGGATTCATGATGTCATGCTCTCTAAAAAAATCGTATTGCGTTTGTTATCGCTACTTGTTGCCAGATTCGTTGCTAGATTTATTGTTAGGTTTTTATCCATACATTAGCTAGGACTGACGAAAAATTTCTCTAACACCCAAAAACAGAATCCGCAGACTGCATGCGGCTTTCCAAGGCATTTCATGCTAACAGGCGCATCCTGCTTGCGGATTCTGTTTTGGAAACTCTTCAACATCTCTAAATTGAAAATCCCTGCCGATAGGACAGATGCAAAAATCAAGACCTCTCACAACAGAAACACAGAAACATAGAAACACGGAGACACTGAGAAAAGCAGGAGTAAGGTTGCCATCAAATATCGATTCAAGGGTTTGCAGCAGTTCCTTTTCATCTCATGCCGGTTAGTGATCACGTAGTTTTTGACCAATGCGCGCTGCCGCTGCCATGGTCATCTGGATATAGTCAGCATGGCGTTGCTGGGCTCGGCTGACAGGTGCCATCAAAGACAGACTCGCTTCCAGTTTATCTTTCGATGAAAAAACCGGTACGCTGACACCCCAGACACCCTCATCGATTTCGTTCTCAGTGATGGCGTAATGTTGCTGGCGTATTGCCAGTAATTGCGCTTGCAATACTTCCCGCTCTTTTTCCGGGAGCGAGCGCATCTGATCATCCTGAACCGCTTGCGGCAAATAGGCCAGCAAGGCTTTGGCGGATGCCCCACGCAGCAGTGAATTTGCACTGCCTTTCGTAAATGAACAGCGCAGGGCTTGCTGACTTTCTTGCATATCGAGGCAAATCAACTGACCGTTCACATGCACTAATAAACCGACACTTTCACCTGAACGCTGCACCAGTTGCTCGATTTCTGAGCGCGCCTCCGCCATCAGATACGAATGATGATCAAAACCCCAGGCAAGCTGCATTGCCAGCGGACCCGGCTCATACAAACCACTCTGTCCATGTTCTTGCACCAGCCCCCATTTTTTCAGCGGCGCGAGCTGGCGATACACCGTGCTCAACGGAATACCTGTCTGCGCCGCGATGTCACGTGCCGCCATACTCTGCCCCGCACGGGCAATACAAACCAGCACCTGCAACACCCGCTCGCTTGATGGGATCGCACTCAATACCGCCTGATGAATAGGATGAACGCTCATAGGATTACACGCCAGATGAAGATCTCATCCTAACAGCGTATTCCAGAATTTCAAGGGTCGATTCCCACAATATGAGAATTTAGAACGAATTAATATTTACCGCAGCGAGATCGCAGAGATGATCTGACACAGTAGGCGCACTTGAAAGCCCGTCAACCACACTCTTCCAACGCGAATTATTAAAATCATCCATCTCTCACAGTGCTTCTCTACATTCCCCAAGAAACAAAGTTATTGATAGTTGCTATTTCGAAACAAATGTAAGCATTTCATCAATGATTAATGAATTCATGTTGCTAAATAATTGCTTATTAAATATTGTTAAGTAGTAAAAAATGATTATTTAGATAATCATTATAAATACCTGCATTGCTGCTTGCTGACTATTCTCCAACTAGCAAAGCTACCAATCAATAAGAAGCAAATATTAAGCTTTATCAAGGCCCAGGGGCGCGAATTTTGGGAAGCTTGATTTATAAAATTGTTGGGAATAAAACTATACACACAGTTACCTACGCCGACAATGGAACTGAGGATTGGATAGTCAATCCCGCAATATCGTCAATTTCAGTATTGCAACAACCAGTACCTGGGACCTTAGTTCCAGGTACTGGTAACGCTGAGCCTAGCGCTAATTGCCCTAAAAATACTTAACTGGAGATTTTCAAATGAAAACCCTGACAACATTCAAAATGCTAATAAGCATCATTACATTAAGTGTTGTTGCGATAGCTGCCTATTTCTATACGCAAAACCCAGAGCGCCCCTTAACACAAGTCAGTGCCCCCACATCCGAAGCCACTGTACTAAACGCTGCCAACGACCTTGCTCGAGTAGGCACCAATTTTCCACCAAAAATAGAAAAGAAATCATCAACTTTTGAACTGGCAATAAAATATTCAACTACTCGTGATATGCGTGCATTTGTTGAGTACGCAAAACAGCATCCAGAGTTAGGCGGCGGGTATTATGCCGCAATAGGAATGGGCGAATGTTTGGTCGTTAAAGATTATATTGTTCAAGGAAAGCCCACACTTAATTATGACGCTAAACGGTCACCAGAAATTTATGCCAAGCGCCAACAAGCCTTTGAGTCATTAAAAACTTTATGCCAAAGCTTTTTACCCGATGAAATAACACAAGATGCCCTTGCAAAAACGCACAAGCAGAGCATAGAAAAGAACGATATTTTCTCAAAAATAATAAGTGATCAGTTACAAGCAGCCGCCACAGCCGATATTACTCAAAGGCTAGAAAGTATGCGTGTAATTAAAGAAAAGGTGATGGCAAGCAAAGACCCTTTGCTTATCGATAATTTCAGCTCTTTATTAAGTGAACCAGTTAATCAAAAATTCGATACTTACTGGCTAGATGGTAAGCCCTACAACGGGACAAGTGAAGAAACCAATATAATGCAATATGCATGGCGTCTAGTTCCCTGCTCACTTGGTTTGGTGTGCGATGAAACAAATCATTATGTTTCAATTACTTGTTTGAACCAAGATATTTGCGCTAACTCTCTCTCCGATTTATTTCGCCAAAATTTAGAGAGGTCTGGAGATAAGGACGGAAAACAATTTCAACAGGTTTTGCAGTTACAGAAGCGCTTAACTGAAATTGTTCAAAATGGCGAATTCACTGCGTTTAAACCGAAAACCTAAGCAGTCGCTGTTTAATTTCATCAAGTAGTTTAATTAAAGCCACAGGGTGTGAACCTTGTGGCTTTTTCGTTGAGCGCCGGTTGGCTACCGAAAAAAATTTAGACAAGCTAATTTAGCTGCAGGCGCGGGTACTAAAGTGCCGAATGGAACAAAATTTAACGTCACTTACGCTGATGGTGGTACGGAAACTTGGATTTGGAGGGGATTTATGTCTGCATCAAATGTGCCTGAAATTGTAATGTCTCCAACTGAAAACATTACGCGTAGTGATGGCGTTGTAAAACCGAAAGCCTGCGCCAATGGTTAATCAGTTTTAGGTTGAAGGTATCATGAAAAAAATTGCTTTCTTTGCCCTGGTCGTTCTAGGCGGTGTATTTGCCTATCATTTTATTTTTAATGAGGAGGCGCGCATCACGCCAATGTTCACGCTGGATGATTCACACTCTCAAACAAGTGTAAAACCAAATAAATGGTTTGCCGAAGTCATTCCAGAGCCGCCGGGGAAAGCAATCTCAACGACAGATAAATCAGAATCTCAAAAACTTCTAGCGCAGTTTGGTCAATCCAGGAACTTGAGAGCTTTTATTGCGATTGCCAAAACAAAACCATCAGAAGGCGGTTTATTTTTAACCAAGATAGCGCTTGTTGAATGCCTAAAAATGCCGTTGACTAAAGAATTGGAGACCTCCTCAACCTTGAAATATGATCAATTTGAAAGCCATCAATTAGCTTCTGACAAGCAAAAGGCGCTCTCATTTCTTCAGGATCGATGTTCCGGCATATCGCCAAGCGAAGCTAGAGCTGAGCTGAGCTGGTAAGTTTAGGAAAAAATCCGAATGTGTCACTCGATCCTCTATTACAGATCAATAAAAAGTTGAGTGAAGCAAAAAGCGTAGCTCAAAGGGAAAGTGCTTCAAAAGCAGTTTTGATCACGGGTGATCAATTTTTGATCACTCAATGGGGAAATCAAATGGGACTGACAAACACAATCAATGGGGGAAAGCCACCGTCTCCAACTGACGAAAACGCCTATGGCTTGGCTTGGCTTGGCGTCTGGTTGGCTGCGATTTAGGTATGACATGCAATGAACAAGACGTTGAAGTTCAATCGTCTTGCTACTATTTCGATGCCTGTGAAAAAAACAAAGTAGATATGCTGCGCAAACTGGTTTCAATGGATAAAGAAAACGCCGTTGATTTCAACCAAGTAATCGCCATGAAAGACAGGACCGTGAGGGCAGTAAAAGATCAAAGAACGGACGTTTTTTTTCATTAAGCAATATCAATGAGGAATTGATAAGCCTTCATCGCAGCATTGACGCGGCTTCCCAAGGCATTTCAGCCTGGAAGCCGTGTCGCTATTGCGGAATCACTTATAAATACCGCAAGCAAAGTACAGATCATCGATCCGCTCTACATAAGTACTTTTCTTTTCCAGCTCTTTGGTAGTCGGGTTCGGCCATTTATAGTCGACCCAGCCTTTGCCTTCTTTGCTGTTGGCGACCTCATTCATTTTTCGGACAAAATAGACACCGTCAACATCTTTCAGATCGCCCAGCGATTTGCCGATCAGCTTAGGATTTGCACCGTGTGCCATGGTTGGTCCGCCGCTCTTTAACGCACCGGCAAAAATATATAAATCCTTGACGATAAATTGTCCCTTAGGGTCATTGATCTCCGCAAAAGTTTTGTCCTTACCGTTTGCTTTGTAATACGTGATGACTTTTTTCACCAGATCCGTTGCTTCCTGAGCGGAGCCATGTTCAGAGGCGAACGTGGTGTGGGTGAAGAGTAAGCTGAGTAAAACTGTAAAAATATATCTGTATGCTATTTTCATGTTGTCTCCTTTTTATCGTTCTGGATAATCGCCGTTATTTGCTGGCGGTTTTAGCATAATCTATTGTCGGCAGGGATACAAACTTCTTCTGATTTCTTCTCGCAATGTAGCTCAATGCCCACAAGTCAGGGTATGAGGAGGTTACCCCAGAGGAGATACAAAGAACATAAGATATCAGGTCTGTCAGGAAGGCAGACCACAGATAATTGAAGCAACGGCAGGTAGATCAGCGCAGCAGAAAAGTCGCTTAGCGGACTGCGTGCGCAAGTTTAAAGGTGCCCACCACTTGTGATAATTTGGCAGCTTGTTCATGCAGGCTGGAGGCTGCCGCGGCGGCTTGCTCTACAAGAGCCGCATTTTGCTGCGTCATCTCATCGATGTGTACGATGGCGAGATTGATCTCGCTGATACTCACGCTCTGTTCGTTGCCGGCCTCTGTAATTTGGGTCATGATCTCCGCTACGTCCTGTACCGACACGACGATATCGCCCATGGTTTTTCCTGCTTTTTCTACCAGCTGGTTTCCTGTGTTTACCTGGCTCACCGATTCGCCAATCAGCGTTTTAATTTCCTTCGCGGCGCCAGATGAGCGCTGCGCCAGATTCCTGACCTCTGACGCGACAACGGCAAAACCTCGACCTTGCTCACCGGCGCGGGCTGCCTCTACGGCGGCGTTCAAGGCCAGAATATTCGTCTGAAATGCGATACTCTCAATTGTCCCGATGATGTCGCCGATTTTGCGGGAACTCTGCTGAATCGTGCTCATCATATCGACCACCTGCGATACTACTTGCTGCCCTTGCGTAGCGACTTGCGATGCGGACGACACCAGTTGATTGGCTCGCTGTGCGTTGGTCGCATTCTGCTTCACCGTCATTGTCAGTTGTTCCATGGTGGAAACGGTTTCTTCAAGTGAACTGGCCTGTGATTCGGTACGGGCCGAAAGATCATTGTTACCACTGGCGATTTCGCTCGTCACGACCGTCAACTGATCAGTACCGCTGCGAACGCTTCCGACAACGCCGGTCAATCCTGTACCTATGCCATTGATCGATTGCATCAATTGACCAATCTCGTCGCGACGGCCAATATGCAATAACATCGTTAAATCACCAGCAGCTAATTTTTGCGCTCCCCTCATCGCATCCTGCAACGGACGACTTACCATCGCCTTAATCAAGCTATTCATCAGCACTGACAATACGCCGACGGCAACGATGGCTGTCAGCATTGCCCAATTACGCAGGCTGGCAACTTTTTCGCTTTGCTGAGGTGCTAGTTCTTGCAGATTACCACTCAGAACAGCGATAAAAATTAGGACTAATAAGCTGACTAGGCCAAACACCGTCAGGGACACCTTGGTACTAATACCCATCTGCGCCTGATTACTGACATTGATACCGACAAATAGAATCCCAATGATCGCGCCAGAAGCGTCTTTGACCGGGTTGTATTGTGTGATGTACTGAATTCCAAACAAAGTCGCATAACCAATGTATGACTCTCCCTGGATCAACCGTTTGTAGCCCGGATGGGCGCGGTCCAGCGGTGTGCCGATCGCCCGATCTCCGTTTTCTTTTTTGATTGAAGTAGAAATTCGCACAAAATCGTCGCCATCTTTGACGAAAACAGTAGCGGCTGTGCCCGTCTGCCTGAAAAATCCATCTACCAGAGAAAAATCCATGTTAATGACGGTAGAACCATGTTGCAACACCGGCGTTAAGCGTCCGCCGACCTCAATTAGCTGCGTCCGGTCCAGTCTGATCTCACCCTTTACAGCTTGTTGAAACTGTTTGGAAAAATGCTTCATCCGGCTTTTTTGCGAAAGGAGTTTGTTCATCTTACTTACCTTACATTATTGGAATGTTTCTTCAGCAAATCCAGAATCGCGCTATGACATCAGGACAGTCTAGGGGGGCACAAAAATAACTATTTTTTAGGCGCAATAAAGTATTACTGAAGCTAACCATTCCAGCAACACTTAAAGGTGATATTTTTACAGATTTTTTGGCGATGTAAATTGAAACACAAATGGTCAGACAAGCCCTACGACATGCGAGTGAAAAATGTCTGGGATTGCACATACCAAAATCAATCGTAATCAGAAAAAATACTATGAAGCAAAACTGATGCCAGAATCTCAGCCCGAGGTGGCTAGTGACGCTAAACGAAATACAGCGCGTACGCTAATTTATCTAAAACGAATGACGTCCTAGCTCTGTACAACTGCAAAAAATCAAGAACATTGCAATAAATTAAGCGCATGATTAACTATTCGTACCTTAAACAATCTCACGATCCTGTCAGGGCTTAATTCCGACTATATGGTGTGGCCTGGCAGTTGCGGACTTCTTGTGCTGCGAAATCGAGTTTGATGACGTCAAAGCGGGATTTTTCATCGGCATTGAGGGCACGCAGCTGGTAGGCGAACTTGTTAGTAGTAATGGTGCGCGGGCCGATACGGGCGCTGTGTACGCCTTTGTTATTTAAATTGGCGAGATGTGCTTTGGCTGCTTCTTCCGTTTTAAACACGCCTAGCGAAATACCAAATCGCAGGTTTGACTGATCTTGTACGATGAAAAAGTCGGTAATGCCAAGACGACGTAATTCGCCGGCTTTTTTCTCTGCTCCTTCTTTACTGCCTTGCGATGGAATGAACACCATATTGGTAGCGACATCCATCACATTAATACGCGATTGACGCTCACCTAAAGCGAGAGTCTTCAGTTTTTCTTCCACTTTTGGGGCATCTGCTTGCGGGAAATTACCGATCTCGAGGCAGGCGACGATATCATTCTTTTTCTCCGCCGGAACTTCGGAAGGCGCCATGGCGAGACTGGCCGAGATCAGTTGCAATTGGTCGCTCTGAAGCTGCTTCGTCATGCGCTGTGGCTCGTGCGTATCCATCTCCCAGGTACCGAGATAACCTAAATTGAACGCCAGCAGAGCTGCGTTGAGTACCAGCAAACTCCAGAAAAAAAATCTCAGCATAGGTTTATCTGTTCTTGTTAGGGAGCGCAGCATTAGCAGGCACGTCGCCAGGTGCGTTCGTTGATGAGGCGACAAGCGCCAATCCGGTCAAGACCAGATTATCCACATGCTGGCAGGTGATGCCAAGATGGGGCAGCAGATATGTTGCCGCGCCACCAGAAATGAGACAGATCACGTCTTGCTTGCGCTGAATTGCCCATCTCGCCACCGCTCTCTCAATCGCACCGGTCTGCGCATTGATGCAGCCGCTGACAATCGCGTTCTCAGTGTGGTTGGCAAACAGATTGTCCAGGTTGATGCTTTCTGCTACTTGCGGTAACTGTGCGGTATTTTTTGCCAGCGACATCGCCATAAGTTTCAGACCGGGCAAAATCATCCCGCCATGAAATATGCCGTCGGCACTGATTGCATCAATCGTGGTCGCTGTACCACAGGTCGCCACGATGAGATTGTGACCTGGATATAAGGCGTGTGAGGCAATTGCGGCGGCAAACCTGTCTGCCCCCAACTGAGCAGGCTGAAGATAGGCATTGTGAAGACCCGCTGCATAACCGGATGACGCGAACCATTCGGGTTGTACCGCGGGAGCGGCTAAGGCTAACTGGTCGGCGATACGGCTTTTGACCTCAGCTCCTGCGACATTGGAAATGAGGATCTGTGTAATGACAAACTGGCGCAAAATCTCGGCAAGATTGTCGAGTTCGGCATGGCTGACAGAACCCTGATGCTGCCATACCGGCGGCAACGCCACCGGTGTGCCGGACAGCTCCGGTATCCCCCATTTAATGCGGGTGTTGCCGGCATCAATCAATAACAGCATGGTGGCATGACCTTTAAGTATGTTGTCATTATCAGGACTCACACATAAACCAAAATTTCTTTACTCCGGAGGGGAACGAGAAAGTGAACAATTTCTATCGATCACTCAGATAGGCAAACTCAGCCTTATCAACAGAAATGTTCAAAAGGGAGCTTCTAAAAACCCTTTGGTCGATAGTTGATGAAACCACTTAGTCCTGTCTTTTCCCTTTGCCTCCGTCTCTCTGTGGTGAGAGGTTTTGGTCTTGGTTCTCGTGTCAGCCCTACCAATGTAATATTTCAATGTGGAGGTTTTTTATAAGTGCCAAAAAGGAATCCGCAATCCAGGCGAGCCTGTTAGCACGAAATGCCTCTGAAAGCCGCATCCAGCCTACGTATTCATATTTGTGTATCTAAAAAACGTACTCAACTAAGCGGACGTAAGGATACATCACCGGCAAGCACAGTGACTTGACCACCTTCTGTTTTCAGCAACAGGCATCCTGACTCATCGACGCCAAGCGCCGTTCCTTCGTGCAAAACCACGCCTCTATCGACTATTTTGACAGCCTGCCCTGCATAAGCATGCAAAGCATTCCAACGCAACATAAACGCGGCAAATCCTTGCTGCTGAAATTCACCGAGCGCTCTTGCTAAGGCATTTAACAAGTGTGCTAACAGGAGATTCCGGTCCATTTGCGCCAGCCATGGCGCGTCTGCTACCGCCTGTCCGATTTCCACCTCTAAAACATCTGGTACGCGTAAATTTAAACCTATTCCGATGACCGCCCACATCGCATCGTTATCCACATGGTCAGCTGCGGTCTCGATTAGGATCCCGGCAAGCTTTTTATTCTCTTTGAGAACATCGTTAGGCCATTTTAATTGCACCAGTACGCCTAAGCTGATCAGCACTTCGGCGATGACCACACCTATCGCCAGCGGCAGGCCAGACAAAGCTTGTGCGCTTTTGGTAAAACGCCACGCCAGGGAAAAGGTGAGCATGCCACCCGGTACTGAATGCCAGACGCGTCCAGCGCGACCGCGTCCTGCGGTCTGACTCTCAGCGACACGCAGGACAGGTGCATATAAATGGTCAATCCTAGCCAACAGATCCGCATTGGTCGACCCTGTTTCCTGCACGACTTCGACATCCACTTGCGATCCACAGTGATCACGCAGTAACAGAATTTGGCTGGTATTAAAAATACGGTTCATTGAGTTTTTAATTTGCTGGATAAATATAAAAAAACGGCACCGGAGACTAGCTGCGGTGCCGTTTTGCTGACGATTATCTCGTCAACCGATGTTACGCGTCACCGTCTGCCACATCGGAAGAGGCAACTTCCGGTGCAGGCGCGAATGCCGCTTTTTCAGCTTGCAGCAGGGCTGTACGTTCATCGGCTTCCCAAGTTTCTTTCAACTTGCGAGCGCGGTGGAACGCCAGACCTGTACCAGCCGGGATCAGACGACCAACGATGACGTTTTCTTTCAGACCGCGCAGGGTGTCTTTCTTGCCCATGATCGCTGCTTCTGTCAGGACGCGTGTTGTTTCCTGGAAGGACGCTGCCGAAATGAAGGAATCTGTCGACAGAGACGCTTTAGTAATACCCAGCAAGATATTTTCATACGTTGCAGGAATACCGCCAGCAGCAGCCACACGATCGTTTTCACCCAACAGATCAGAACGCTCAACTTGTTCACCGACGATGTAATTCGCATCGCCCGGATTAACCACAACAACACGACGCAACATCTGACGCACGATCACTTCGATGTGCTTGTCATTGATCTTAACGCCTTGCAAACGGTACACGTCCTGTACTTCATCGACGATGTAGCGTGCCAGCGCTTCGATGCCTAACAAACGCAGGATATCTTGTGGATCGGCCGGGCCGTCAACAATCATCTCACCTTTGTTCACGACTTGACCGTCGTGTACCAAGACTTGTTTGTCTTTGGTGATCAGGAACTCATGCTTCTCGCCGTCCATGTCGGTGATTTCCAGGCGTTGCTTACCTTTGGTTTCTTTACCAAACGCAACCGTACCAGTGACTTCAGCCAACATACCTGCATCTTTTGGTGAACGTGCTTCGAACAATTCAGCAACGCGTGGCAGACCACCGGTAATATCACGAGTCTTTTGTGATTCAGTCGGAATACGCGCCAATACTTCACCCACGTGTACTTGCTGGCCGTCTTTGACGGTAATCAGCGCACCTACCTGGAAGCCGATTGTTACTGCGTGCTCAGTGCCAGAGATCTTGACCTCTTCACCTTGCTCGTTCAACAGCTTGACTTGTGGACGAAGTGTTTTACCTGCTGCACTACCACGACGTTTCGCATCGATCGCCACCAGAGTAGACAAACCGGTTACTTCATCAACCTGCTTCGCAACAGTGACGCCTTCTTCGACGTTTTCGAATTTCACGGTACCTGTGTACTCAGTGATAATCGGACGTGTCAACGGATCCCAGGTTGCCAAGGCTGTACCAGCTTTGATCACCAGGCCGTCCTTGACGATCAGGGTTGCACCGTAAGGTACTTTATGACGTTCACGTTCACGACCGTGGTCATCCGTGATCAAGACTTCGCCTGACCGGGAAATAACGATCTGGTCACCTTTACCGTTCGTGACGTAACGCATCGTTGCTGTGAAACGAATCGTCCCGTTAGACTTAGCTTCAACAGAAGAAGCAATCGCTGCACGGGATGCCGCACCACCGATGTGGAACGTACGCATCGTCAACTGAGTACCCGGCTCACCAATCGACTGAGCAGCGATAACACCGACTGCTTCACCCGCATTGACCAGAGAACCACGACCCAGATCACGACCGTAACACATTGCGCACAACCCGTAGCGTGTGTCGCATGTCAATGGTGTACGGACTTTGACTTCGTCGATACCGAGGCGTTCGATTTCTTCCACCGCGTTTTCGTCGAGCAGAGTGCCTGCATCGTACAGATTCGCTTGTGTTTCCGGATTGACGATATCGTTGGCAGCTACACGACCCAAGATCAGATCACGCAAAGGCACATTCACTTCACCGCCTTCAACAATCGCTTTCATGGACGCGCCATTCGCTGTACCGCAATCATCTTCGATTACGACCAGATCTTGGGTTACGTCAACCAGACGACGTGTCAGGTAACCGGAGTTCGCTGTTTTCAAGGCCGTATCGGCCAGACCTTTACGCGCACCGTGAGTAGAAATAAAGTACTGGAGAACGTTCAGACCTTCGCGGAAGTTCGCGGTAATCGGTGTTTCGATAATAGAACCATCCGGTTTCGCCATCAGACCACGCATACCTGCCAACTGACGAATCTGGGCGGCAGAACCACGCGCACCGGAGTCGGCCATCATATAAATCGCGTTGAAAGATTCCTGAGTACCGACAGTGCCATCACGACGGGTGACTGGTTCAACTTTGAGTTGTTCCATCATCGCCTTACCGACTTCATCACCGGTCTTACCCCAAATATCGACCACTTTGTTGTAACGTTCGCCAGCAGTGACCAAACCGGAAGCGTATTGCTGTTCGATTTGTTTGACTTCATGTTCAGCTGTTGCCAACAATGTGACTTTTTGCGGTGGTACCAGCATGTCATCGATACAAATCGAGATACCTGCACGTGTCGCGAGTCGGAAACCCATCTGCATCAGTTGATCAGCAAAAACGACCGTTGCACGCAAGCCACATTTACGGAACGATGTATCGATCAGTTTGGAAATTTCCTTTTTCTTCAACGCGCGGTTCAGCACGGTGAATGGCAAACCTTTTGGCAGAATTTCTGACAAAATCGCGCGGCCAACTGTGGTTTCGTAACGTTTGATCGTTTTAACGAATTCGCCAGTTGCCAGGTCTTTTGGATATTCAGTGATACGAACAGTAATACGTGTTGCCAGCTCGACTTCCTTGTTGTCCCAGGCGCGGATCGCTTCTGAAACGTCAGGGAACATCATGCCTTCGCCTTTGCCGTTAATAGCTTCGCGAGACGCGTAGTACAGACCCAAAACGATATCCTGCGAAGGCACGATAGACGGTTCGCCATTGGATGGGAACAGAATATTGTTAGAAGCGAGCATCAATGTGCGGGCTTCCATCTGTGCTTCGATAGACAAAGGTACGTGAACCGCCATCTGGTCACCGTCAAAGTCGGCATTGAAAGCTGCGCAGACGAGTGGATGCAATTGGATCGCTTTACCTTCGATCAGGACTGGTTCAAACGCCTGAATACCAAGACGATGCAGCGTTGGTGCACGGTTCAACATGATTGGATGTTCACGAATCACTTCTTCCAAGATATCCCAAACCACTGGTTCTTGAATTTCAACGAGTTTTTTCGCTGCCTTGATCGTTGTCGCTAAACCCATCAATTCCAATTTATTGAAAATGAATGGTTTGAACAATTCCAAAGCCATCAATTTTGGCAAACCGCACTGATGCAATTTCAGTTGCGGGCCGACCACGATAACGGAACGACCGGAGTAATCGACGCGCTTACCCAGCAAGTTTTGACGGAAACGACCGCCCTTACCTTTGATCATTTCTGCCAAAGATTTCAGAGGACGTTTATTCGCGCCTGTCATTGCCTTACCGCGACGACCATTGTCTAACAATGAATCGACCGCTTCTTGCAGCATACGTTTTTCGTTACGCGTAATGATTTCCGGAGCGCGCAATTCCATCAAACGCTTCAGACGGTTATTACGGTTAATAACACGGCGATACAGATCATTCAGATCGGAAGTCGCAAAACGACCGCCATCGAGCGGAACCAATGGACGTAACTCTGGCGGCAGAACCGGCAGCACTTCCATGATCATCCAGTCTGGCTTGATACCGGAGCGCTGGAATGCTTCCAGTACTTTCAGGCGTTTCGCGTATTTCTTGATCTTGGCTTCAGATTTCGATTCTTTCAACTCGGTACGCAGGGTTTCTGCATCACGGTCAATGTCGATGGAGCGCAGCAACTCACGAATACCTTCAGCACCCATGAATGCGGTGAATTCATCACCGTGTTCTTCGTATTTTGCAGCGTAATCGTCTTCCGACATGATCTGGCATTTTTTCAGCGGAGTCATGCCTGGATCGGTCACAACATAGGCTTCAAAATACAGAACGCGTTCGATATCACGCAACGTCATGTCCAGTACCATACCCAGACGGGATGGCAGAGATTTCAGAAACCAGATATGCGCTGTAGGCGAAGCCAGTTCGATATGACCCATGCGTTCACGACGCACTTTCGCCAGAGTCACTTCAACGCCGCATTTTTCGCAGATCACGCCACGATGCTTCAGTCGTTTGTATTTACCGCAAAGGCATTCGTAATCTTTGATCGGGCCAAAAATTTTGGCGCAGAACAAACCGTCACGTTCTGGCTTGAAAGTACGATAGTTGATGGTTTCCGGCTTTTTAACTTCGCCGTAGGACCATGAACGGATTTTTTCTGGTGACGCAAGACCAATTTTGATCGCGTCGAATTGTTCATTTGGCTGAACTTGCTTGAATAAATCGAGCAGGGCTTTCATGTATCACTCCAGTTGGTGTGAAAAATTTGTTACTGAACCAGGCTTACAAATCAACCACGATCAAACCCGTGGTTGATTTTTTCCTACCGCATACTCGCTTATTCGCGTTCCAGATCGATGTCGATACCCAGTGAGCGGATTTCTTTAACGAGAACGTTAAAGGATTCCGGCATGCCTGCATCGATAACGTGATCACCCTTGACGAGATTTTCGTACACTTTGGTACGTCCATTCACGTCATCGGACTTCACTGTCAGCATCTCTTGCAACACATAAGACGCGCCGTACGCTTCAAGAGCCCAGACCTCCATCTCACCGAAACGCTGACCACCGAACTGAGCTTTACCGCCGAGTGGTTGTTGTGTAACGAGTGAGTAAGGGCCTGTAGAACGCGCATGCATCTTGTCATCAACCAGATGGTGCAATTTCAGTACGTGCATGTAGCCAACGGTGACACTACGCTCAAACGCTTCGCCAGTGCGACCATCGTACAGGGTGACCTGATTTTTCGATGGCGTCATGCCGAGTTGTTTAGCGATATGGTCAGGATAAGCAAGATCCAGCATGCGGCGAATTTCAGACTCATGCGCGCCGTCAAATACCGGCGTCGCGAAAGGCACACCGTTTTTCAGGTTGGCAGTCAACGCCAGAATATCCGCATCGGACAAGCCATCGATATCCTCTGTCTTGCCGGACTCGTTATAGATCTGCTTCAGGAAACCGCGCAACTCTTCAACCTTAGCCTTTGCTTTCAGCATCTCGCCGATACGCAAGCCCAGACCTTTAGCCGCCCAACCCAGATGCACTTCCAAAACCTGACCAACGTTCATCCGTGACGGAACACCCAATGGGTTCAACACGATGTCGGCTGGTGTACCGTCAGCCATATAAGGCATGTCTTCGATAGGAACGATACGGGAAACCACACCCTTGTTACCATGGCGACCCGCCATTTTGTCACCAGGTTGCAGACGACGCTTAACAGCAAGGTAGACCTTGACCATTTTTTGCACGCCTGGCGGCAGTTCATCGCCCTGTGTCAGCTTAGTACGTTTTTCTTCAAAAGCGAGGTCGAACTGATGACGTTTTTCAGCGATGGAATCTTTAATCGCTTCCAAAGCTTTAGCTGCATCATCATCCGCCGGACGAATATCAAACCAGTGATATTTATCCAGATCAGCTAAATATTCCTTAGTGATCTTGCTACCCTTAGCCAATTTAGCCGGGCCACCATTAGCGACTTTACCGATCAACATACGTTCCAGACGCTCAAATGCATCGCCTTCAACAATACGTAACTGATCATTCAAATCAAGACGATAGCGCTTCAGCTCATCATCAATAATTTGTTGAGCACGTTTGTCGCGCTGTATGCCTTCGCGAGTGAACACTTGCACATCGATGACAGTACCGACCATGCCGGATGGTACGCGCAAAGATGTGTCTTTAACGTCAGAAGCTTTTTCACCGAAAATCGCGCGCAGCAGTTTTTCTTCTGGTGTAAGTTGGGTTTCGCCTTTTGGCGTCACTTTACCCACCAGAGTATCACCAGCAGTGACTTCGGCACCGATGTAGACGATACCTGCTTCATCCAGGCGTGCTAATTGATTCTCAGCCAGATTAGAGATATCACGTGTGATTTCTTCTGCACCTAATTTAGTATCACGGGCAACAACCGACAATTCTTCGATATGAATCGAGGTGTACCGGTCATCAGCGACTACTTTTTCAGAGATCAGGATCGAATCTTCGAAGTTGTAACCATTCCAAGGCATGAACGCAACGAGCATGTTTTGACCCAGCGCCAACTCACCCAGATCGGTGGAAGCGCCGTCAGCCAATACGTCACCCTTCGCAACCATGTCACCAACCTTAACGATAGGACGTTGGTTGATATTGGTATTTTGGTTGGAACGTGTGTACTTGATCAAATTGTAGATATCAACACCGACTTCACCGGCTTGTGCTTCAACGTCATTCACGCGAATCACGATACGGCCAGCATCGATGTAATCTACTTTACCACCACGCAATGCTTGTACCGTCGTACCGGAGTCGACTGCAACGGTACGCTCAATACCAGTACCGACAAATGCTTTCTCTGGACGTAGGCAAGGAACTGCCTGACGTTGCATGTTGGCACCCATCAACGCACGGTTCGCATCATCGTGTTCAAGGAATGGAATCAACGATGCCGCAACAGAAACCACCTGGCCAGTTGCAACGTCCATGTACTGGATACGTTCCGGAGAAACCAGAATCGTTTCGCCAGCTTCACGCGCGGAGACCAGTTCATCAACCAGTGTGCCGTTGCCGTCAATTGTTGCATTTGCCTGAGCGATGATGTAACGACCTTCTTCGATAGCGGACAGATAATCGATTTGCTGAGTGATTTTACTGTCAACCACTTTACGGTATGGCGTTTCTAAGAAGCCATATTCGTTCAGACGCGCATACAAGGCCAGTGAGTTGATCAGACCAATGTTTGGTCCCTCTGGTGTTTCAATCGGGCAGACGCGGCCATAATGGGTTGGATGAACGTCACGGACTTCAAAGCCAGCGCGCTCACGTGTCAAACCACCAGGTCCCAGCGCGGAAATACGACGCTTATGCGTGATTTCTGACAATGGGTTGGTCTGATCCATAAACTGGGACAACTGGGAAGAACCGAAGAACTCACGAATCGCAGCAGAGATAGGCTTGGAGTTGATCAGGTCATGCGGCATCAGGTTGTCGGCTTCAGCCTGACCCAGACGCTCTTTGACAGCACGCTCTACACGTACCAGACCAGCACGGAATTGGTTCTCAGCCAATTCGCCGACGCAACGTACACGACGATTACCCAAGTGATCGATATCATCGACTTCGCCGCGACCATTGCGCAACTCAACCAGAATCTTAATCACAGCCAATACGTCTTCGTTCGACAGAGTCATTGCGCCTGTCAGTTCATCGCGACCAATACGGCGATTGAACTTCATACGGCCTACTGCGGACAAGTCGTAACGCTCTTCGCTGTAGAACAAGCCATTGAACAGGGCTTCAACAGAATCTTCTGTTGGTGGTTCGCCAGGACGCATCATACGGTAAATCGCGACACGGGCAGCCATCTGGTCTGAGGTGTCATCCGTACGTAAAGTCTGGGAAATGTATGAGCCTTGATCCAGATCATTTGTGTACAGAGTTTGAATCGTGCTGACTTTTGCATCGCGCAGACGACCCAACAACTCTTCGGTCAACTCATCATTAGCGTTCGCAATCACTTCACCAGTGTCGCCATCAATAATGTTTTTCGCAATAACGCGACCAAGCAGGTAGTCTTCAGGTACAGAAATATGCTTGATCCCTGCAGCATCAATTTCACGCACATGCTTTGCATTGATACGCTTATCTTTGGCGACAATCACTTTGCCAGCTTTATCAGCGATATCAAAACGTGCAACTTCACCACGCAAACGCTCAGAAACGAATTCCATTTCAGCGCCATCGTTATGCAGGGTGAAATTATCAAACACGAAGAAATTAGCAAGAATCTGCTCATTATTCATGCCAATAGCACGCAACAAAATAGTGACTGGCATCTTGCGACGACGGTCAATACGGAAGAATAAAATGTCTTTTGGATCGAATTCAAAGTCGAGCCAAGAACCACGGTAAGGAATAATCCGTGCTGAGAACAGCAATTTACCGGAAGAATGTGTCTTGCCGCGGTCATGTTCAAAAAACACGCCCGGGGAACGATGCAACTGAGACACGATAACGCGTTCAGTCCCGTTAATTACGAAAGAACCGGTTGTCGTCATGAGCGGCAATTCACCCATATAGACTTCTTGCTCTTTCATTTCTTTGACGACAGGTTTGGTTGGAGATTCTTTATCCAAAATCACCAAACGCACCTTGGCACGTAAAGGAGATGCGAAAGTGAGACCACGCTGTTGACATTCCTTGACGTCAAAAGCAGGATCACCTAAAACATAGGATAGAAATTCGAGACGTGCGAACCCGTTATGCGACACGATCGGAAAAATGGACGTGAAGGCTGACTGCAAGCCCTCATTTTTACGTGCCGACGCTATTTTGTCGGCTTGCAAAAAGCCCAAATATGACTCGAGCTGGGTCGCCAGCAGGAACGGAACGTTGTGAACGTTAGCGCGTTTCGCAAAAGACTTACGAATGCGCTTCTTCTCAGTAAATGAGTAGTGCATGGACACTCCGTTAGTGACAAGGAAGGATGGAGAATTCAGGATTCCAATGGTAATTCAACATTACAAAAAGAAACCTCAAGTCTCAGCCCTTAACCTCGGGAACTTCAAAACCGGCAAAAAGTATTACCGAAACAACAAAATATGAACGACAAAGAAGCCAAAGAGGAACCTTCTCTTCCGAGAGGATTCCTGTCTTTGACTTAGGCAAATCCTGAGACCTGCCATAATACCGCGAAATTACTTGATGTCAGCTTTCGCGCCAGCATCTTCCAATTTCTTTTTAGCTGCTTCAGCATCAGCTTTTGCAACAGCTTCTTTAACAGCTTTTGGTGCACCATCAACCAGATCTTTAGCTTCTTTCAAGCCCAGACCAGTGATTTCGCGAACTGCTTTAATAACGCCAACTTTGTTTGCGCCAACTTCAGACAGAATTACGTTGAATTCTGTTTGCTCTTCAACAGCAGCGGCAGCAGCACCAGCAGCTGGACCAGCAGACATTGCAGCAGCGGAAACGCCGAATTTTTCTTCGAATGCCTTAACCAAGTCGTTCAAGTCCATTACGGACATCGCGCCTACGGCTTCCAGGATATCGTCTTTGCTAATTGCCATTTGAAACTCCAATTTATAAATTACATTAATACGGTATTTGACGAAAAATCTTATTCAGCAACTGCTTCAGTAACTTCCGCTACCGGCGCTGCAGGTGAATCAGATTCTTTCTTTGCGGCGAGAGCTGCCAGAGCACGTGCGAAGCCAGATACAGGAGCCTGCATCATACCCAACACTTGCGCCAACAATACTTCACGGCTAGGAATGCTTGCCAATGCGATAACGCCAGCTTTATCCAGCGATTTACCAGCATAGTTACCTGCTTTGACAACCAGCTTGTCATTGCTTTTTGCGAAGTCTTGTACAACTTTAGCAGCAGCAACAGCATCTTCCGAGATCGCATAGATCAACGGGCCAGTCATTTCAGAAGCGAGGCTTGCAAATGCAGTTCCCTCGACAGCACGACGTGCGAGTGTGTTTTTCAACACGCGCATGTACACGCCCTGAGCACGTGCGTTAGCACGTAATTGCGTCAAATGACCGACCTGGATACCACGATATTCAGCTACGACGATAGTCTGTGCAGTTGCAACTTTTGCAGAGACTTCAGCGACGACAGCTTTTTTATCATTCAGATTGAGACTCACGGTCAACCTCCAATTATGATATTCAGTCTTTACATCAGGATGAAGTAAAGCCCTCATATCGTTTCGAACACGGCGTCCGAAGTTAGGAGTTTTACTGGAAGGCCAGTATGTAACTACAAAACTTGATCGGGTACACCATCTGCGTTGGGTACTTAAGATAACTCTCTTGCGATTTAACTTTATGCCTTAGTACGAATTCAACACATAAAGCCCAACGGTCTTTGACTCTCTGCCCACCTAATTACTTGGTCGGACAGCCCAAAGATTCGCCATACATTTTTAAATGTATGGACTTAATTCTTTATTACGCAGCCAAGTTGCCGTGATCTACACGTACGCCAGCGCCCATTGTGGACGACAGAGATACTTTACGCAGATACACACCTTTGCTGGAAGCTGGCTTTGCTTTATTCAAAGCTTCAACCAATGCCAACAAGTTCGCTTTCAAATCAGCATCAGCAAAAGATTTGCGACCGATTGTCGAATGAATGATACCGGCTTTATCAGTACGATATTGCACTTGACCAGCTTTTGCATTTTTAACTGCAGTAGCAACATCAGGCGTGACCGTACCAACTTTTGGATTTGGCATCAGACCACGTGGGCCGAGAACCTGACCCAACGTACCAACGATACGCATTGTGTCCGGGGATGCGATAACGATATCAAATGGCATATCGCCAGCTTTGATGCGCTCTGCCAAATCTTCCATACCAACGATATCAGCACCTGCCGCTTTAGCTTCCTCAGCTTTAGCACCTTGTGCGAATACCGCTACGCGAACAGTTTTACCTGTACCGGCAGGCAACACAACAGAACCACGAACAACCTGGTCAGATTTTTTAGGATCTACGCCCAGTTGCACGGAAACGTCGATGGATTCATTGAATTTCGCAGTAGCGCATTCTTTGATCAAAGCAATCGCGTTATCGAAAGAATATACTTTCAGACGATCTACTTTGGTTTTAAGCAATTTTGCTTTTTTGGATAACTTAGCCATTACAATCCCTCTACCGTGATACCCATGGAGCGAGCAGAACCAGCGATCGTACGCACTGCTGCGTCCATATCAGCGGCTGTCAAATCAGGACGCTTCAAAGTCGCGATTTCTTCTGCTTGCTTACGTGTCAATTTACCGACTTTATCTGTATGCGGCTTAGCGGATCCTTTAGTGATCGCAGCGGCTTTTTTGATCAGATAAGTTGCTGGAGGTGTCTTCATCACAAACGTGAAAGACTTATCCGCAAACGCAGTGATCACAACAGGGATAGGCATACCTGGCTCAACACCTTGCGTCTGTGCGTTAAACGCTTTGCAGAATTCCATGATGTTCAGACCACGTTGACCCAATGCTGGACCGATAGGTGGGGATGGATTTGCTTTACCAGCTGGGACTTGCAGCTTGATAAAACCGATGATTTTCTTTGCCATGATGGCTCCTTCATTAATTGAGTAGTAGCGCCCAACAAGGCATTTCTGCTTTACTGGGCTCCTCTGTTACTTCACTTCAGTTTAAACACCCACCTACAATGGCATCACGCACTGAAAAGCGCTAATTCTTTATACCTTTTCGACTTGAGCAAACTCAAGCTCAACCGGAGTCGCACGACCGAAAATAGTGACCGTCACGCGAACTTTTGATTTTTCGTAATTCACTTCTTCAACATTGCCGTTAAAATCAGTAAATGGACCGTCTTTAATACGAACAACCTCACCTACTTCATACAGTACTTTTGGCCTTGGCTTTTCAACGCCATCTTGCATCTGCTGCAAAATCTTATCGACTTCGTGCTGAGGAATTGGCGACGGCTTATTAGACTTACCACCGATAAAGCCCGTAACCTTGCTAGTATTTTTTACCAGATGCCAAGTGTCGTCTGTCATTTCCATTTCAACGAATACATAACTAGGAAACAAACGACGCTCAGTTACCGCTTTTTTACCATTTTTTACTTCAATCACTTCTTCGGTGGGCACCAGAATCTGACCGAACTTGTCTTGCATTTCTGCGCGCTCAATACGCTCAGTCAATGCGCGCTGTACACTTTTTTCCATGCCAGAATAGGCATGAACTGCGTACCATCTTTTAGCGCTTTTAGGCACAGAAACCGCTGGCTCCGTACCTTCTTGATTTTCCTGAATGTGCTCAGTCATTATTTTTTCCATCCAAGAATTACGTCATACAGCAGAAACTCGAGAAACTTGTCAGTGCCCCAGAGGAAAATAGCCATCACCAACACAAAACCGAATACCACAGCAGTGATCTGACCAGCCTCTTTACGAGTCGGCCAAACTACTTTCTTCGTTTCACGCACAGCTTCTTTAGCAAACAAAACGAAGTTACGACCTGTTTCAGACACCGAGATCAAAGCAACTGCCACCAACAAACCTGCAATCAATGCAGCAGCACGTATATAAGCTGGCTGACTAACAAGAACATAAAAAGCAGCAACACCAGCAACCGCAGCAACTACCGCAAGAATGATTTTGTACTTATCATTCGAAGTGCTGACTGTTTGTACAGATTGGTTAGACATACTTTATTTACTTTCGGCGCCCTGCGGCCTTGTTGATGGCAGGGGCGGTAGGAATCGAACCTACAACCTTCGGTTTTGGAGACCGACGCTCTGCCAATTGAGCTACACCCCTACAGCTTAGAACCACTTGATGAATATAGCGACCTTGGCAAGTCGCTATATTTATTTAGAACTAATTGTTGCTACTTCTATTACTCAATAATTTTAGCAACGACACCAGCACCAACAGTACGACCACCTTCACGGATCGCGAAGCGGAGACCTTCTTCCATCGCGATCGGGTTGATCAGCTTGACTGTGATGGAGACGTTGTCGCCTGGCATGACCATTTCTTTGTCTTTCGGCAACTCGATCGAACCAGTCACGTCCGTTGTACGGAAGTAGAATTGTGGACGGTAGTTGTTGAAGAATGGTGTATGACGACCGCCTTCGTCCTTGGACAGGA
>NZ_JBMPPN010000027.1:0-45358 GCF_049340165.1 Undibacterium sp. Xuan67W | reverse complement strand
CGACTACTTTGACCCCTAATCCGTTGATCAGGGCGTACACGAGTACGACGTGAAATGCAACGACCAGCCCTATCCCTAGCAACTTCTTGCCCGGCTCTTGCTGGCGATTTGAAAAATCCATACCTACTTTCCTCCGAATACCACAACATATTGCTAACAGGCATACCCACTTCAACAAATACTGAACTGGATAACCATTAAAAGGTGGCACGCATATTGGGTGCCGATCTGACTCAAGCAAACTTCATGCTCAGCGCAGAACGACAAATCGCATTTCGCCAAAAAAATGAATTATATGGCGAAGCAACCGATTGCGTACCCATTCTTTCACTCAATTTTTTGTAAATACAAAATAAATCCGGTTTTAAAAGAATTTATTTTCAGCCATATCACATCATGTATATGAGTGAGATCAGTGAATAAGTTGACCGTATTTACATCTAAAGATTTATGTAAAAAAAAGCGTTTTTTCACATAAGAAATGAAAATGAAAGCATCAAAAAAATTTCGATGGCGCATGGAACCACTTCTGAGCACGCCCTGTCAATACTCGCTATTTTACATTTCCCAAAAAAACAACAGCCAATTTTTTAGAGAGAAAAACAGACAATTGCGATGCATTCCATTTGTGCTTTGCAGCAAATAAATAGTGCGTAGATATAACATTTGCGACAGAAGCTACTTTTATTTTGTGGCAGACCTAAACATCCAGAATAAAATTTTTTTTCATCTCAAAATCATTGCATATTCGGCTGAATATTATGTATCTCACATTGTGCATTTTGGTGCAGAACAGCATTGCTCTTGCCATTCATGCAAATAGAAAGATAGTATTTTTTACAAGTCAAAAAATATCGCGCCATATTGGTGCAAATAAATAAGAAAAATAAATTTTACTTTTGTGCTGTACCGTATTGACTTGCGTTATGGTTACGGCTTTTTTAGCCCCCTGCCTGCCATGAGCCTTTACCCGTATGAAGAAAGCTCAAAACAACGTCAGAAAAATGAAGAGGTGTCGAGTAATGTTGGGTTCACTTAAATTAAAGCTCATTGCGTTTGGTCTGATCCTGATGTCGGGCGCGACGACCACTCTGGCAGAGAATCCGGCAAATCCGAACAAAATCATAAGGCAAGCATTTGAAGGTGCGGATGATGGCTTTGATATGGTTAAAACATCCAATCACTATTCAGGCTGGGTGGTGAATGCTATTTTTGAACCGCTGCTCACCTATGATTATCTGGCACGCCCGGCAAAACTGATCCCAGGTACGATAGAAGCGATGCCGGAAGTCAGTGACGCAGGCAAAGTTTTTGTGTTCAAAATCAAGCCAGGCATCTTCTTCGCCCCAGATGATGCATTTAAGGGTAAAAAACACGAGCTGACCGCACAAGACTATATATATACCTTTAAACGCATACTCGATCCGGTTAACCGCTCCCCTCACGCCAGTTTCATTGACGGCAAAATTGCGGGTATGTCCGAAGTCCAGGCAAAAGCAAAGAAAACCGGTAAGTTCGATTACGACATGCCCATTACAGGCTTAAAAGCGCTCGACAAATACACACTCAGAGTCGAACTCCAGGACACCGACTATAACTTTCTGTACGTGATGGCCTATTCTGCCTTTGGTGCGGTCGCGAAAGAAGTGATCGACACTTATGGAGAGCAATCAGGTCTGCATCCTGTCGGCACTGGTCCCTACATGATGGAAAAATATCTGCCTCGCAGCAAAATTTTTCTCAAGGCGAATCCGGAATACCGTGGCTACATCTGGGACTTCCAGTCATCGGGCAGTGCCTGGGATGATCAGATCGTCAAAGTCATGAAAGGTAAAAAAATGCCGCAAGTCGGCAGAGTCGAGATCAGTATTATCGAAGAAGAACAATCCCGCTGGCTAGCGTTTCAGGATAAACAGATTGATATAGATAAACTGCCTCAGATCGCCGCACCTGCTGTACTTGACGGAGACAAGCTCAAAGCCTCCTTTGTCGCAGAGGGTATCAAAATGGACAGGGTCGCCGACGCAGGCCTGACTTTCTCCATGTTTAATATGCGTGACCCCGTTGTTGGCGGTTACACCAAAGAAAAAATCGCACTACGGCGTGCAATCGTTATGGCTTATAGCAATGCGGACGAAGTCGCTCAGATGCGGCTTGGGCAAGCGATTCGTGCCGAGAGCATGATACCGCCGGGTGTCGTCGGATATGACCCGAAATACCGCAGCAGCATTCCTTATGATATTGGCCTCGCCAACAAACTACTCGATCATTTCGGCTATAAACGCGGTGCTGATGGCTACCGCAACAAGCCAGACGGCTCACCCCTGGTCATTAAAAAAACCATGGAAGCGGCCAATATCTATAAGGTACAAGCAGAGATTTTTAAGCGTGGACTGGATCAACTCGGTATTCGCATCGACTTCGTGGTCAGCAACTTTGCGGACAATCTGAAAGCCGCCAGTGCCTGCCAGCTCGCGATGTGGAGTGGTGCCTGGAATGCCGACTATCCTGACGGTGAAAATTTCCTGCAATTACTGTATGGCCCTAAAGCAGGTCAAGGCAATCACGCCTGTTACGAATCGCCGGCCTATGATGCAATGTATAGAAAAGCCATGTCACTACCCTCTGGCGAAGAAAGAAATAAAATTTATTCGCAGATGAGTCGTCAGATCGAAGCAGATACGCCATGGGCATTGCACTCAACACGTATCCGCAGCTGGCTGATACGGCCATGGATACAAGGTTACAAAAAACATCCTATCCTGCACGCAGACTGGCAATATCTCGACGTTGAGAAGCATTGAAATTGCCCATCAATCAGTATCAAGAACAATTCAGGACACTCAGAACTGTTTGGAACAGGTATAGACACAAATAAATACGCGAGTAAAGTGAAAACACTAAGACGTAAAAGCATCAACTGAGGCCCAGTGTCTTCGTTTACATTTGCCAATATATTGTCTCTGTATTGTCCATATTGTTGTCCATACAGTTAAACAAGTATTTTTATTCAGGTCGCTTTAACAAGGAGACCCACTAGCAATGAAGTCATCATCTATTTTGCACAAGCTCATCGTTTCGCATCGACCAAAAGTCTCCGCACTCGCACTTGCCATCGGTGTATTCACCAGCCTCGCCTCCCTCCCCGTGTCTCATGCAGACGCCGCGACCAGTCCGGCAGATCCTGACAAAGTATTGAAGTGGGTATTCAACGTTGCGGAGACCGGTTTCGATCCGGGTGCCGCAAAAGATTTATATTCAAACGGTGTTAACTACGTCATCTTTGAAACACTATATTCGTATGATTACCTCGCCAGCCCGGTCAAACTGATTCCGCGTGTGGCGGAGAGCATGCCGGAGGTCTCTGCCGACGCAAAAACCTATACGATTAAAATCAAGAAAGGCATTTTCTTTACGCCGGATGAAGCATTCAAAGGGAAGAAGCGCGAGCTGACCGCTGCCGATTACGTCTACACATTAAAGCGGCTGATGGATCCCAAACTATCCTCGCCGCATTCCTGGCTAATCGCCGGAAAAATTGCCGGTCTGGACGCCTTGGCCGCACAAGCCAAAAAAACTAATAAATTCGACTACGATGCCAAAATTCCTGGCCTGGAAGTCGTCGATAAATATACCTTGCGGATTCACCTGAACGAACCGGATTTTAATCTCGGCCTGATTCTGGCGCACAACCCGACCGGCGCCGTCGCACGCGAAGTCATCGAAAAATATCAGGACATCCAGGGTCAGGTCATGTCCAATCCTGTCGGAACTGGTCCATACATGCTGGTGCCAGATGAATGGGTGCGTGGATCTAAAATCATACTTGTCGCGAATCCCGATTATCGTGGCGACGTCTGGAATCATCAAGGCAGCAGTCCTGAAGATCAAAAAATCATGGCCGCAATGAAGGGCAAGCGCATGCCGCAGATTGGTCGTATCGAAATCAATGTCATGATCGAAGACCAGTCGCGCTGGCTCGCTTTCCAGGGTGGCGAGGTCGATATTTTTGAGCTAGAAGGGCCACTCGCTCCGCAGGCGCTGGACAACGGCAAACTGAAACCCGCATTACAGAAAAAAGGCATCTTACTCTCACGGATACCTGACCCTGAGCTCACCGTGTATTACTGGAATATGCAGGATCCGGTCTGGGGTGGCCTGACAAAAGACAAAATCGCACTGCGCCGCGCCGTTGCGATGGCGCACAACGTCACAGAAGAAATCAATATTGTCTATAACGGCAATGCCGTTCCACTCGACTACCCTATACCACCGGGCGTAGTCGGTCATGATCCTAATTATAAAAGCAGCATTCAATACAATCCGGCCGCCGCCAATATGTTGTTAGACAAATTTGGCTACAAAAAAGGGCCCGATGGTTTCCGCGCCCTGCCCGATGGCAAACCGCTGGAAATCCGCTACACCGCACGCACAGGTCCGATCGGCAAGCTGCAGACCGAGGTCTGGAAAAAAACCTACGACTCGATCGGCATCCGCATGAAAGAAGATCTGGTGCAGTTTTCCGAAATGCTGAAAGCAGAAAAAAACTGCCAACTACAAACACGCAATGCACCGTGGATCGCCGATTACCCTGACGGCGACAACTTCATGCAATTATTTTACGGCCCTAATTCCGGTTCAACGAACAATGGCTGCGTCAAGATTCCAGAATATGACGCTCTGTACGTACAGTCACAGAAACTACCACCTGGTGCAGAACGCGATGCGCTATATCACAAGATGGCACGGATTATGGAAGTCAATACAGCACAAAGAACTGGCTTTGCCCGCTACAGAAACATGCTGGCACAACCCAGAGTCATCGGCTATAAAAAACATCCGATTATCTATGGCGAATGGATGTTCTTTGATGTTGAGAAAAATAAATAAGCCCTGAGATCGTGATCGACTTTTATCTATCTTAGGGTTCAAGCAAAATGACTCCGGCAAGGCGCAGCAAGCAAGACCGTATCAATACCAATAACGATAGGGTGCTGCGACACCGCCGGAATGTTTTGCCTGAGTCCTGTATACCAACAATCGCGTAATTAACTTAGTTAGAAAGTACTCCATGACCGCCTATATATTGCGCCGCTTATGGCAGATGGCACCCACGATGCTGGGGGTGATTTTGCTGGTGTTCTTTTTATTTAACTGGGTAGGCGGCGATCCCGCCTATATTCTGGCAGGCAAAATGTCAAACGCTGAGCAGATTGCAAATATCCGCACCCAGCTTGGTATTGATCAGCCTTACTATGTCCAGCTAGGAATTTTCATCAAGCAAATTCTTACGTTCAATTTCGGCACCAGCTGGAGCACCGGCGAGGCCGTGTCCTCCATCATCGGCACACGCCTTGGACCATCACTCACGGTGCTGGTACCCTTAACAATCATCGAAACACTGATTGCGATTGCACTTGCGCTGGCGATTGCATTCCGTCGAGGCAGCCTGACCGATCGTGGAGTTATGATTGCCTGTACCTTCGGCATGTCTATCAGTATTCTGGTCTACATCATCGTGGGGCAGTATTTCTTTGCTTATAAACTGGGACTGTTTCCTGTTCAGGGCTGGGGTAATAGCTTTGCCGAAAATCTGTTCAAATATTCTGCACTGCCCATCCTGATTGCTCTCGCTGTCGGTGTCGCCCCCAATCTGCGCCTGTTCCGCACGTTTGTACTCGACGAGGTGAATCAAGACTATGTACGCACTGCACGCGCTAAAGGTGTGTCCGAGGGCCGGGTCAAATGGGTCCATGTACTACGCAACGCCTCAATCCCCATTATTACGCACGTCATGTCGAATTTGCCGGCATTGCTGATCGGCGCGTTTCTGATTGAGCGCTTCTTCTCTATTCCCGGTATCGGTCGTGAAGTCATTCTGGCGGTAGAGCGTAGCGACTTCCCTGTCATCAAAGCGATCACTGTCTATGTTGCCGCCGCAACGATGTTCTTTAATCTGTTGACCGACCTGCTGTATCAAGCGGTTGATCCACGAGTTCAGTTGAAATAAGGTTTCCCATGTCAACGTTACAAACAAATCACACTGCATCGCCTGGATTGTGGGCACTAGCATGGCGCCGGCTGCGCGCCGACAAAATTGCGATGTCAGCCATGTCTGTGGTCATCGCCTTTTTAGTGGTTCTGATCTTATCGGCCACGGGTCTGATCGCAGCCGATTGGGAACAAGAGATTGGTGCCAGCTATGCGCCACCGCACTTCATCGGCGCGGACTCCTCAATGGCTATTGCCAAAGTAGCAGACGAACCTTTACCTGATAATCCGCTGGACCCTTTAGCCGATGTCCTGCGCGAATTGCGTAAAGTGCCGGCAAGTCAGCAAGTAATTATTACCAATGAGTATGGCGTACCGGATCCACTCGCTAAAGAAATGAGCGAGATCTATACGGAGCTGGCGAAGGTAGGTAAAGCGACCGTTGCTGCCAAGCTCGATACACTGCCGTTTGGCGCGGACAAATGGGGACATGACATCATCAAAAAAACGATCAAGGGAGCAGAAACATCGATCATCGTTGGTCTGGTCGCCGCCTTCCTGGCAACCCTGCTGGGCACACTGTTTGGTGCACTGGCGGGTTACTTCGGCAATCGTGTCGATGATTTTTTTAACTGGTTTTACAGCATCTTCACCTCGATTCCCTACCTGCTATTGATTCTGTCAGTCGCCGCCGTATTACAGCAAAAAGGCGTGACTACGATTATTCTGATCCTTGCATTTACTGGCTGGACAGGTCCATTCCGTCTGATACGTGCAGAATACATGAAGCATAAAAACCGCGAATACGTCTGGGCCGCTGACGCAATCGGTGCATCGGATTTCCGTAAGATGTTTATTCATATTTTTCCGAATGTCAGCCATGTCGCCTTAGTCCAGGTATCGATTCTGGTCGTCGGCTTTATCAAATCAGAAGTCATTTTGAGTTTCCTTGGTTTTGGTGTACCCGTTGGTGTGGTGTCCTGGGGCAGTATGTTGAATGAAGCGCAGAATGAACTCATTCTGGGTAAGTGGTGGCAACTGGTCGCCGCGACGGCGGGGATGGCTGTATTAGTCACCGCCTTCTCTTTGTTCACCGATGCCCTGCGTGATGCGCTCGACCCCAAGCTCAAATAAGGACAGACCATGAGCCAAGAATCATTACTAAAAGTTGAGAATTTGCGTGTCTCTTTTCGTATCAATAAAAAAGAGAGCGTAGAAACTGTTAAAGGTATTTCCTTTGAGATTCCGCGTAATTCAACCGTCGCCCTAGTCGGTGAATCCGGTAGCGGCAAATCGGTCAGCTCGCTCGCGATCATGGGCTTACTTCCGCCCGATACCTCCAGTATTGCGAAAGAAAGCAAGATCACCTTCGAAGGCCGTAGCTTGCTCGATCTCAGCCTGGCTGAGCGCCGCCAGTTATGCGGCAAAGATATCTCGATGATTTTTCAGGAACCGATGACGTCCCTGAATCCGGTATTTACCGTGGGATTTCAGATCGGCGAAGTTTTGCAATTGCATATGGGGATGAACGCCAAACAGGCGCGGGCCAGAGCGATTGCCTTGCTTGAAGAAGTCGGCATTCCTGACCCTGCAACAAAGATCGATGCGTATCCAAGCCAAATGTCTGGCGGTCAGCAGCAGCGGGTGATGATCGCGATGGCAATTGCCTGCGAGCCAAAACTATTGATCGCCGATGAGCCGACAACTGCGCTCGACGTCACGATACAAAAACAGATTATTGATCTGATCGAAGCGCTGCGTGCAAAACATAAGATGTCCGTGCTATTCATTACACACGATCTCGCACTGGTAGGCGAAATTGCCGATCAGGTGATCGTCATGCGTAATGGCGAGGTACGTGAAGCCGGTGATGTGAAACAGATATTCGAGCAGCCAAAAGACACGTATACACAAGCCTTGCTGCACTGCCGCCCTACTCTGGATTCGCGCCCGTGGCGTTTGCCTGTGATCGCTGATTTTATGAATAACCAAGGCGCCGTCATCAATCATAAAGAACGTCCCCGCGGTCTCAAAGGGGATGAAGATATCGTCCTCGACGTACGCAATCTGGGTAAGAGTTTTTATAGCCGTGAAGGTTTTTTCGGGAAGAAAGAATTCAAGGCAGTCGAAGGCGTGTCATTCAAACTGGCGCGTGGCAAGACATTGGGCGTCGTCGGTGAATCTGGTTCCGGTAAGACAACGGTAGGTCTGACACTGATGCGCTTGCATCAGGCAACTTCAGGTGAAGCTATCTTTGATGGCAAGGATATCTTGTCCATGTCGAATAAAGACTTCCTGCAATATAAGCGTCGAATTCAAATTATTTTCCAGAATCCCTACGCCTCGCTGAACCCACGCTTTACCGTAGGCCAGATTCTGATGGAGCCAATGCAGATACATCAGATTGGCACCAATGACACCGAGCGCTCACAAATGGCCTACACTTTATTGGAAAAAGTCGGTCTGCCTGCGGTGGCTTTTCACCGCTATCCGCATGAATTCTCCGGTGGTCAGCGTCAACGTATAGCGATTGCACGTTGCCTGACTATGAAGCCGGAAGTGCTGGTGTGCGACGAATCAGTCTCTGCGCTGGATGTGTCGGTGCAAGCTCAGGTATTGAACCTGTTACAGGATTTGCAAGAAGAGTTTGGCTTGTCTTACATTTTCATTTCGCATGATCTGGCCGTCGTCAAATATATCGCCGATCAGGTGATGGTGATGAACAAAGGCAAAGTCGTTGAGCTGGCAAATTCAGATGACTTGTACCTGAATCCAACACAGGCTTACACCAAGACCTTGCTTAACGCGATTCCACGTGGTTTGCATTCTTAGTTAATCGCTTTAGTTTTGCTTCTGCATCGCTTCTGCGTCGGCTCTATTTCACTCCTACTTCGCTCTTTTTAATGGCAGAACACATTAAAACGAGCGAAATAGCCAGTGGCTTGGGATTTTCAGTCTGATATTGCTTAGTGCCTCATGTGGAAATATTTGCCGACTGGGCTTCTTGCATCTACAATTCCGTGCGGCTGAGGGATTCCTCTAATTGGCGCCAATAAAAATTTGTTCAGAATTATTTCAGCACAATACCGCTGAGTGAGTAACGGATAAGTTTTGGCAACTAAGACGACAACGCGCTGAATTACCTCAATTCATTACATCACTACAACGCACCACAAACCAATACCGCACTGTTTATGCGCTTCTTCAAGGTTTTTTGACCTGTAGGCCGCATAGATACTACGGTAGCATAGGAGTTAATATGGGATTTCTGCAAGGCAAAAAGATTTTGATCACAGGTTTGTTATCAAACCGCTCTATCGCTTACGGCATCGCCAAGGCATGCAAACGCGAAGGTGCCGAGCTCGCATTCACTTATGTCGGTGAGCGCTTTAAAGACAGAATTACCGAGTTCGCAGAAGAATTCGATAGCAAACTGGTGTTTGACTGCGACGTTGGCAGTGATGAACAAATTAATGCCGTATTTGCGGATCTGGCCCAATCCTGGGATGGCCTCGATGGTCTGGTACATGCGATCGGTTTTGCACCGCGTGAGGCGATTGCCGGCGATTTCCTCGATGGCTTATCACGTGAATCCTTCAAGATTGCGCATGATATTTCCGCATATAGTTTCCCGGCGCTGGCCAAAGCGGCACTTCCAATGTTGCGTCAGGATTCTGCACTGCTGACCTTGTCCTACCTCGGTGCGACAAAAGCTATTCCAAACTACAACACCATGGGTCTGGCAAAAGCCTCGCTGGAAGCCTCCGTACGTTATCTGGCAGAATCGTTGGGCAAACGCGGCGTGCGCGTCAACGGCATCTCCGCTGGTCCAATCAAGACGCTGGCAGCGAGCGGCATCAAGGATTTTAGTAAATTGTTAGGCTTTGTCGCGGCAAATGCGCCTTTGCGTCGTAACGTAACAATTGATGATGTCGGCAATACTGCGGCGTTCTTACTGTCGAATTTATCTGCCGGCATTACAGGCGAGATTACTTATGTGGATGGTGGTTTCTCACACGTCATGGGTATTACGCAAGACTAAAATCTGCACCTCTAAAATCTGCATCTTGCAATGAAAAAGCGCTCTACGCATAGAGCGCTTTTTTGTATCCGGCACTGATGACTAAAATGTCAGGAGTAGTCCTGAGACTTAAAAATCAAAGGACTGAAGGCCTTGGTCGAAATAGAGATGTAATCACCAATTTCTACATCATCGATCTCATCTTGAGACGCAATAATTTCAACGATATCCTGCCCCACCAATAAAGACAAAATAAAAACCACTTCTTCGCGCCGGATCGCCAGAACCTGAGCCCGTAAATTCAACTGCCCTGCCAGTCTCTGCTGTAAAAATACTTGTGCCGGGGTACCTGACCGGACAACCCGTCCCTGCTCCACCACTTGTACTTTATCAGCCAGTTTGAATACCTCACCGACATCGTGACTAACCAGGATCGTCGTCAAAGAATAATCCTGATGCAGCTTTTGCAATTCGTCCTGTAAGCACGATCGCATTGCCAGATCTAGGGCCGACAATGGCTCGTCAAGCAACAATAATTGCGGCTTTCTGATCAATGCGCGAGCCAGCGCAACACGTTGCTGCTGCCCGCCCGATAACTGCGCCGGCAGTTGATCCTGTAAGGCAGTAAGTCCAGTCGCATTCAGTAACTGATCGATTAATGCGTCGCGATGAGGATCCTTGCTATGAAGCGCATAGGCCAGATTGGCGCGTACACTCATATTCGGAAATAACGCGTAGTCCTGAAAGACAAAACCAATACTGCGCTTTTGTGGCGACACCATGATTTTTTTCTCAGAATCAAACCAGCACACGCCATCGACCACAATCCGTCCATGATCTGGCACAGTTAATCCTGCCAACATGCGCAACAATGTGGTTTTTCCTGCGCCGGAATCTCCAAACAGACCAAGTAGCTCACCACGCCCGAGATTCAGTTGTATATCCAGATTCATCACACCGGACGAACTCAATAACTTCTTTTGCAGGTTCAGCTCTAGCATGGCCATTTAAAAGGTTTTCAACATACGTTTATTGTTCAGATAGACCAGCAGCAAAATGGCAAAGCTGATGGCAAATAAAATCATTGCGTAAAAATGTGCAGCAGCATAATTCAAACTTTCGACCTCATCATAAATCGCAATCGATGCGACCTTTGTAACGCCCGGAATATTCCCGCCTATCATCAGCACAACACCAAATTCGCCGACCGTATGAGCAAAACTTAATACGACTCCAGACAATAACGCACTGCGGCAATTCGGTAGCAAAACACAGAATAAGGTAGTCAGATCAGATTTACCCAGAGTGCGCGATGCCTCCCTGAATGAAGCAGGCAAATTCTGCAAACCCGACTGCAATGGGTGCACCATAAACGGCAAACTGAAAATCACCGAACCGATGACCAGACCGCTAAAACTGAACACTAATTTCAATCCCAGAACTTGCTCCAGCCAGTGTCCAAACGCCTGTTGCGGACTAAAGGCAAGCAAAAGATAAAAGCCAAGCACAGACGGCGGTAAGACCAAAGGCATGCTGACCAGCGTCTCCAGAACTGGTTTTATACGACTGCGTGTGTATGCCAGCCAATAGGCAAGCGGGATGCCTGCACATAACAAAATGAAGGTGGTCAACAAGGCCAGCCGGAAGGTTAACCACAAAGGTTGCAGATCAGGCACTGTAGCGCTCATACGCTTGCATCCGTTAAGTCAGACAGCAAACTCATCTCATTCGATTTCACTAGCCCCTCAACCTGATCACCCAGCTCTAGCTGTAAATGACGTGCAGAGCGCGTTGTAATTACCGAGTGCAGCATCATGCCATCCATCTGCATGGCAACACGTGTCAGCAATTGTCCATACTCCAGTCCCGTAATGATGGACGGCATACGATTACGCAAGCTGATCTGACCAGTTAAATTTTTCGCGAGGGCGACTTCTGTTTCTTTAAATAAGAGGTTCACCGCTTGTCCGTTCTTCCATAACTCAAACTGATCAGCCGCCCCCATTAAGGTCGCAGTAAAGCAATGTGGCCCGACCATCACATCGACAATCGCGACACTACCATAAGCTTCAATCGCAGCAATCTTCCCCGAGAATTTATTCATGGAAGCAAATAACCGTAGCGCTCAAAAATTGCACGGGATTTAGCGGAGTAGATAAAGTCAAAAAATTGTTGTGAAATTTTAGGATGATGATCTTTACCATAGTTGAGAATAACTGCGCCTTGCGCAATCGGCTGATAACTCGCCGGTGGCACATCAATCCATTTCCCCTGCCCCTTCATCTCAGCAGATAACACAACCGACTTGGCAGTAAAGCCAATGTCGGCCGCGCGCGAGTGGATATATTGGTTGGTCTGCGAAATACTCTCGCCGAAAACGAGTTTGGCTTGAAGCGGCGCAGCAAGTTTGTAATATTGAAGACTGTTCATCGCCTCCCGTCCATAAGGTGCGGTCTTGGGATTGGCAATGGCGATTTTATCGATAGCGGTGCTGGCAAGCAGTGATTGCCAGTCACGCAGATCCACGTCTTTGAGTGTCCACAACACGAGCGCACCGCGGGCATAGACCTGTGGTGGCGAGACGCTAAAACCTTCTTTATGCAGCTTTTCCGGAAATTCCATATCGGCCGAAAGAAACACATCAAACGGCGCACCATTCATGATCTGCGTCACAAACTTACCAGAAGAGCTGAAACTGGCCCGTATGTCATGCCCTGTTTCTTTTTTAAACTCGATTTTCAAGTCTTCAAATACGTACTGGACATTGGCAGCAACAGCGACCGCAATCGTCTCAGCCTGTACTGCAGGAGCCAGAACGCCAGACAACACCAGAAAAATAAACGCAGGTATTTTCATTTAATCCTTATTGACGATAAACTAGGTATGTCTGTGAATCGAACTTAGGCAAAACCACTCCGTCAATATTACCGCGCTCTTGTGTACCATGCATACGATGTGTACTGTCGCGTCACTGCACATAGCGGGAATAATTTTGTACAGGTTCTGTACCTCTTGTTTCATTGAGTTATAACTCCTGGCACTCTCCGAATTTTACAAACAAATTCCCTATACGTCTTTGACGAATTCCGACAATTTCGACTTAAGCCTAAAACAATGACCTATCCGGATAAAACAGCATCACTATCGACAAAAATAATAACGATATCCATGCTATCTCTGGGATTGTTCATGATTGACGCCAGGGCAACAACTACTTGTGACAAGAACTGGGCTGAGTGGGACACATTTAAAAAGAATTTTATCAATGAAGGTGGTCGCGTCATTGATGCGAGTACGCAGCGCCTCCAGAGTACATCAGAGGGGCAAGCGTATGCTTTATTTTTCGCCCTTGTTGCGAATGATCGTAAAAGTTTTAATTTACTGTTGAGCTGGACTGAGGCGAATCTCGCAGAAGGTGACCTGACAGCACGCCTGCCTGCCTGGCTATGGGGAAAAAAAGATGATGGTAGCTGGGGTGTCATTGATAAAAACCCGGCTTCAGATGCCGATCTTTGGCTCGCCTATACCTTGGGCGAAGCGGCAAATGTGTGGAACGACAAACGGTATGCAGCACTCTCAACGCTGATCGCAAAACGTATCTTGCGTGAAGAGACCGCAACACTGCCCAAACTCGGACTGACTTTATTGCCAGCACCGAGCGGCTTCACTCCCAGCACAACGAGCTGGAAATTAAATCCTAGCTACATGCCGATTCAGATTCTGCGCTGGTTTGCCAGCCATAGCGATGACGACCGCTGGGACAAATTAATCAGCTCATCGGTCTCGGTCATCACTCATTCCGCGATCAAAGGCTTTAGCCCGGACTGGACTATTTTTGATGCTAGCAATGGCAGGCAAACCTTCATTCCCGATTTGCAAGGTGCAGAAAAAGGGAATGGCGGCTATAACGCGATTCGCGTTTACCTCTGGGCCGGCATGCTGTCAGAACAGGAGCGGTATCGCAAAGATATACTAACAGCTCTCAAACCAATGGCGACGCTGATCGAAGGCAAGGGCTATCCACCGGAATTGATCAACATTGATACGGGTGAATTTAATAAACCAGCGTCCAGCGGCTTTTCTGCGGCGGTTTTACCTTTTTTAAAAGCATCTGGCGCGCATAAAGCATATGAAGAACAGAATTTACGGATACAAGCCCAGACCATCAAAACCGATGCGTATTACGATCAGGTTCTCGCTATGTATGCCCGCGGCTGGCAAGAGCAACGCTATCAATTTAACGGTAAGGGCGATGTCTTGCTAAAATGGAAATCAGCTTGCAGCAACTAGTCATGTGTCAGCGGATTTCTGATACGTAGCTGCTTTTTCCTGAGAAATACTGTATTATCCTGTTTTTGCGCTGCAATATAAATTTGTAGTGACTAAAAGTACCTTGCAGCACCGCAAACCCTGCATATTTGTGATGACACAAATAATGCAATGTAAAAGCCCTCCCGCCCTGCATGTCCAGTAACACATCTTGGACATCATCCCGGCGCAAAGCTTTTTGTGCCGAAATTTCATCGTTTCCTTATTGGTATCCTTTGTTCATTTCGTTTGGTTGGCGTTGCTTTTTTACGCGTATTGCAATCGTATCTACGTTTGCTTTGCGCTGATTTTTAACGAAAGATTAGAATGACTTTTGAAGCATTAGGCTTACACACGTCCGTTATCCGCGCTCTCACTGATGCTGGCTATACCAAGCCAACCGGTGTTCAAGAACAAGCTGTTCCGGCTGCGATCAGCGGCCGTGATTTATTAGTATCCTCACAAACAGGCTCAGGCAAAACTGCCGCCTTCATGTTGCCAGCACTGCACAAATTTGCGACTGCAGCAGAAACCGCATTAGAGTCCCCGGGCAAAACACCCAATCAAGCACAACAGTCAGCACGTGCCCGTGGTGATCGTCCGCGTTTCGTTGCAGCAAAACCAAAAATGCTGGTGTTGACACCAACACGTGAACTAGCTTTGCAAGTAACAACGGCAACAGATAAATACTGCGCTTACATGCGTCGCGTCAAAGCTGTCTCCATTCTGGGTGGCATGCCTTATCCAAAACAAATGCAATTGCTGTCACGCAATCCAGAGATCCTCGTAGCGACACCTGGTCGTTTGATCGATCACATGGAATCCGGCAAAATCGATTTCTCTGAACTAGAGATTCTGGTTCTGGATGAAGCAGACCGCATGCTGGATATGGGTTTCATTGACGATATCGAAAAAATCGTCGCTGCTACGCCAGAATCACGTCAAACCATGTTGTTCTCCGCAACACTGGATGGTGTTGTTGGCAATATGGCTCGTCGTATCACTAAAGATCCGATGATCATCCAGATCGCCGGATCGGCATCCAAGCATGAAAATATTCAGCAAAAAGTCCATTTCGTGGATGATCTGTCTCACAAAAATCGTTTGCTGGACCATTTACTGCGCGACGAAACAGTGGATCAGGCAGTTATCTTCACTGCCACCAAACGTGACGCAGATACGATCGCTGACCGTTTGAATATCGCTGGTTTCGCAGCGGCTGCTTTGCATGGCGATATGCATCAGGGCGCACGTAACCGCACACTAGACGCATTGCGCCGTGGTCAGGTTCGCGTTCTGGTAGCAACAGACGTAGCGGCACGTGGTATCGACGTTCCGGCAATTACTCACGTATTCAACTACGATTTGCCGAAGTTCCCTGAAGATTACGTCCACCGTATCGGCCGTACCGGTCGTGCCGGCCGCAATGGCGTGGCAGTTTCTCTGGTAAATCACGCAGAAGGCATCAACGTAAAACGTATTGAGCGCTTCACCAAGCAATTAATCCCTGTCGATGTAATTGAGGGTTTTGAACCGAAGAAAACAGCGTCACCTGCCCGTAGCGCAGCGCGTAAGCCAAGCGGCTGGCGTCCAGGCGACAGCCGTAGTGCTAACACAGGCACTGGCGGCGGCTATCGCGGCAATAATGCAGCGAACGGCAACCGTAGCGAAGGCACAGGCTACGGCGCAAGCAAGCCAGGTCAACGTACTTTCAGTAAGCCGGCTGGTAGCACCGCTGGTGCGCCACGCAAAGAAGGTAGCGGCGGTTACAAAGGCACTCGTTCAGGCGATACCGGTGCACGTCGCTCTTTTGGCGATCGGTAATCGACTGGCCAGCAGGCAATAGAAAGCTTCAGTTGTAAGCAAAAAATAAAAGCGATCACTTTATGTGGTCGCTTTTTTTATATTGGCTATCACGCCAGAGACTGTTACATAGTACAGTTATCTCGATTACACTAAGCAAATAGACGATAGCAGAATTATTCTGCAAATTAACTCACTCACCTCAAGCCTCAAGATGACCTCAAGTACAGCACCTGTCCGACTAACTTCTTTTTCTCATGGCGGCGGCTGCGGTTGCAAAATAGCGCCGGGTGTTTTGGCCGAGATTTTAAAAAAATCGACAGGATTCCCTATTCCTGCCGCTTTGATGGTGGGGATAGAAACTGCAGATGATGCTGCTGTATATAAGCTCAATGAAGAACAAGCGCTGATTGCGACAACTGACTTCTTTATGCCTATTGTTGATGATCCATTCGATTTCGGGCGGATTGCAGCAACTAATGCGATTTCTGATGTCTATGCAATGGGCGGCACACCGATTATGGCCTTAGCCTTGGTTGGCATGCCCGTCAGTCAATTACCCATTGATGTAATTGGGAAGGTCATTCAGGGAGGCGAATCGATTTGCGCTGAAGCCGGGATACCAATTGCAGGCGGACATACCATCGATTCTGTTGAGCCTATTTATGGCTTAGTCGTGCTGGGCTTAGTACATCCGTCCAAAGTCAAACGAAATGCAGGTGCCAATGTCGGCGATAAACTGATACTGGGTAAGCCACTAGGCGTGGGCATATTATCGGCCGCGCTTAAAAAACAAGCGTTAGATGATGCCGGTTATGCCAGTATGATCAGCAATACCACCAAACTCAATCGCCCGGGAATCGCTTTATCCAACATGGCAGGTGTACATGCGCTGACCGATGTTACTGGCTTTGGTTTATTGGGTCATTTATTGGAAGTGTGCAGAGGCGCAGGCGTAGCCGCAACATTAAGCATGTCCGGGATTCCCCTGCTGCCAAATGTTCTGGCATTGGCCGAGGCCGGGTATATCACCGGAGCATCAGGACGAAACTGGGCAGCCTATGGCACAGATGTTTTACTCGATCAAAAAATCACGGCAACACAACAGGCTTTGCTAAGCGATCCGCAAACATCGGGAGGCCTGCTGGTCGCCTGCGCCCCCGATGATGTCCCGGCAGTACTGGCACTATTCCAAGCGGAACATTTTTCGGAAGCAGCGGTAATAGGAGAAATTATTGCAGGTTCACCAGTTGTCCATGTTGGTACCTGAAGCCATATCATCGTTACGCTAACATTTACACTCTGCCTTAATACCACGCGTTGACTCCGTTCAATTTTACTGACTCACTATTTACCTTCATTTAAGTACATCATGAATCAATTAGAACAACTCAAAAAATACACGACTGTCGTTGCCGATACCGGCGATTTCCAGGCGATGAAAGCTTACACTCCGCAAGACGCGACAACGAATCCGTCGCTAATTCTGAAGGCGGTTCAAAAACCGGAATATCGTCCTATGTTAGAGACGATTATCACCACTCATGCAGGCAAATCCGTCGATGACATCATCGATCATTTGCTAGTTGCGTTTGGCTTAGAAATTTTGAAAATTGTTCCAGGTCGCGTCTCAACAGAAACAGATGCACGCCTGTCCTTCGATACCGCGGCCACAGTTACAAAAGGTCGTAAGCTAATCGCACTGTATGAAGCAGCAGGAATTATGCGTGACCGTATCCTCATCAAAATTGCATCTACATGGGAAGGTATCCGTGCGGCTGAGATTCTCGAAAAAGAAGGTATCCGCTGCAATATGACATTACTGTTCTGTCTGCCACAAGCCGTTGCATGCGCAGAAGCTGGCGCGCAACTCATCTCGCCATTTGTCGGCCGTATTTATGACTGGTATAAAAAGCAAACCGGACAAGAAATTTTCGGCGCAGATGATCCAGGCGTTTTATCCGTAAAAAAGATTTATACCTACTACCGTAAGTTTGGCTACGACACCGAAATCATGGGTGCCAGCTTCCGAAATACATCGCAAATCCTTGAGTTAGCGGGCTGTGATCTATTAACAATCAGCCCGGATCTGCTACAAAAACTCGCAGACTCAACGACCATCTTATCAGCCAAACTTAATAAAGAAGCCGCTCTGGCATCTGATATACAAAAAATTAGTCTCGACGAAAAAGCCTTCCGCTTCCAGCTGAACGAAGATCCGATGGCAACAGAAAAACTATCTGAAGGGATACGTCTTTTCTGCTTGGACACAGAAAAATTAGAACGTATTTTGCGTGAGTATCAGTTAGGCAAATGAAAAAAGTCTCTCTCTGGAACCATTACATAAAATGAACATTCGATAGATAAAAATTTACTCTACGCAATTAATCTTAGTCGAACTTAGTTCATCTGTTAGCTCAAAACACAGGATATCAGCATAAAGTTGCATCTTTAAAATCACACTTGATAAAACTACGCAATTACATCGAAAAAGTACGAACCTACTTTGACAACTTTACCAGTATAAAAACATCAAAAATGGTCTACTTTCCAAATTTCTTATCGTGAAGTTCTGCTAATTATTACGAATATATCAATTGCAATTTATTTGAAAATTTCAGTATCTTCTACGCAACGTTTTCAAGGACAGATGATGGCAAGACGTCACATAATGTGATGTCTTGTCGTTAGCATTATTCTAGATAAATTAGAGTACTTATAGACTTGAATGACAAAAATGGCATAGAAAAATTCTCTGCCTTGCACTGTAACTTTGGGGAAAACAATGAATTTTCAAGAAAAATCGTGCGTCCGATCAGTACGCATTGCGTTGAGCATGTTGGCCTGCTCAACATTTGCAGTTAGTGCAGTACATGCACAAGTCACAGACGAAACTAAAACTGACCAGAAAATCCAAAAAGTAGAAATCACTGGCTCAAACATTAAGCGTATCAACAGCGAAACGGCTTCTGCTGTCCAAGTTATTAGCCGTGATGAAATTGCTAGAACCGGTGCAACAACAGTCCGTGAAGTGCTCTCAACATTAACTGCAAATACAGGTGCACTTACCGATTCTGGTGGCAGTTTATCTTTTGCTGGCGGTGCCTCTGGCGTATCCTTGCGCAACCTTGGCTTAGGCTCTACATTAGTTCTGTTAAATGGACGCCGAATTTCAAATTATGGTCTTGCAGATGGGTATCAAGCTACTTTTACTAACGTAGATGCTATTCCATTTGATATCGTTGATCGATACGAAATATTGCTAGATGGTGCGTCAGCAATTTACGGATCCGATGCAGTTGCTGGCGTAATCAACATTATTACAAAAAAAGAATTCAAAGGTTTAACACTGCAAGCTACTGGACAAGGTTCCACAACCAATAAAAAAATGGATCGAAATGAATCCGTTTCTGCAACTTACGGTTTTGGCGATCTGAATAAAGATGGTTACAACGCATATGCAAACGTAGAGTTGTTCCGTCGGAATCCATACACAGTTAGAGATATTTTTTCAAATGTTGACTCTTGGTACCGTCAGTACAAAGATAAAGGATTCGGAAATACCAGCGGTTATTCCTACCCTGGAAATATCCAAAATCCAGATACCGGCGGTTATAGCCCTGTGGCTGGATGCACAAATGTAGTTAGCAATAGCTGCAGGTATGACCGGTTGCCAAGAGTAGAGGCGATGCCTGACTCGGATCGTGTAAATGTAATTTCAGCTGGTCGCATGAATTTCTCAGAAGCACTTTCGGGATTTTTTGAAATTACCTACTCAAAGACCAAAACCAATTATATGAGTCCGGCTTTTATTTTGGCATCTGGTGCTAATGATCCTTTTTGGAGTTGGTTTGATTCAAAAAATAATAAAGTTATTAGCTATGTTGAGCCTCAAGTACCGGCAAGCAGCTCAGTTAATCCATACGGCGTACCAACATATATCAATTATCGTTTCTTAGATAATAACGGCAGTGTTTTTAATAAAAGAGCGGAAGCAGACCAATATCGCGTACTGGCGGGATTTGAAGGAACCATGGGTGCATGGGATTGGAGTTCTGCTGCGGGTGTGATGGGCGCCAAATCAACATTGAATGATCGTTACTGGCCACATTATGCTAATTTCGTTAATGCAATTGAGAGTGGAGAATATAAATTCGGTGGCGTAAATAGCGCTGAACTTTTGAATCGCATGTTCCCGAACACGACTCTTACTGGTGAAACAAAACAAGCTTTCGCTGATGTAAAGGCATCTAGAGAATTAATGGCATTAGGTGGTGGATCCCTTGCAATTGCCTTTGGTGCTGAGGCGCGCCATGAGTCCATGAGTATTAAAAATAGTGCAAATTTGCTCAATGCTGAAATAGTTAATGCGACGGCAGCCGATATTAGCGGTGCACGTAATATATATGCTGCATTTGCAGAACTGAATGCACCATTCACTAAAGAACTCGAGGCAAATTTTGCAGTTCGTGCGGACAAAGCAGGAAGTGCTGATACCTCTTTGGTTCCGAAACTCGGTTTACGCTACCAGGTTAATCCTGCTCTGATTGTCCGCGGCACTTTAGGACAAGGCTTCCGTGCGCCAAACTTACCAGAATCCTCTCAGGGAGCGGTAACTGGGTACTACAATTCGCAGCGAGATCCCAAGCGTTGCGATACAGCGACTGCTTTGGCAGATGTTTTAAGTCAAGGCAATGCAGACGATCAGAATTTAGCTCAACGGGTGTATGACAGCGGCTGTTCCGTCAGCGTAAACGCGATGATCAAAGGAAATCCAAATCTTCAACCAGAAAAGTCAAATGTCCGCACTATGGGCTTAGTATTTGAGCCGACTAAAAATATCAGTGTAGCGTTGGATTACTACCATATTGAACGCCGCAATGAGATTGGTACTAAGAGCATTACCGATACTCTCAATCAGGAAGATACATTGGGTGGCATTACACGCGGAGCGATTACTGCTGCCGACATAGCAGCGGTCAAACGAGCTAGAGAGCTGGACCCTACAGCACCTAGCTTTACAGCAGGCAATATTACTGGCGCATCACAACAGTATGTCAACCTGAATAAAACTCGTGTCTCTGGAGTAGACGTAGATCTAAAGAGTAAATGGGACTGGGGTAGCTACGGTAAATTTGGCGTTAACCTCAAATCCACCTACCAATTAGATGTCCGCGGATGGGACACTACAACAAATAACTATACTGAAAATTTAGTCGGTACTTATGGCAGAAATCGTGTAGCGAGCGTACTCGAATTTACTCTGTCAAAGGGGGAATTTGACACTGGCTTACGTATTAATCATGTAAGTGCTACCAGTTTAAATACCGATAAATATGATGAATCGTACACACCAGAAGGTTGTGCGGCTCAAAAAATACCAGAGTCTCTGTGCCGTATAGAAGCAGATACAACAGCTGATTTTTCTCTGTCTTATTCAGGTATTAAAAATACTTTCTTGACACTTAACGTCATCAATCTATTTGATCGCCACTCACTGATTAACGTTCGTTCTGATAGTAGTTTGGCAGTTCGTGGTCGTGCAGTTAAACTTGGGCTTCAGTATAAATTTTAATTACTTCATAGCGCCTGTAAAATAGGTGCGCCCAAGAGCAATTGTAGTTAGTCGCTCCAGTTAAAAGCCTTTCAGAAATGAAAGGCTTTTTTACGTTCTGAACTGCCCCAAATTTAGTACGAAACCAACTTGGAGCACGCAGTTAAAAAACGCTCTGCAAATCCGTTCGGTGTCAGGTAACACAGCGAACTGTGTGGCCGTTCGTCATTATATTTCTGACGCCAAGCGCCAATAATTTCTCTTACCTGTTGCATCGATCAAAACCAATGCTCGCTCAAGCAACGTTATCTCTATAGGCATAAAAAAAACTCCAAGAACCTTGGAGTTTTTTTATTTATTTAAATTACAATTCGAATCTTTTACCTTGATAACTACCTAAGAAGTGAATGTAGTAATTCAAATTAAGTCAGAAATATCATTGGCCTATATTCTCACCTAAAAATTTTTCTACGCGAGTCCAAAAATCAACGTTGTTCTTAAGTTGAGACCAACCGTGCCCTTCTTCTGGATATTCGATCCACTCTACTTTAGAATTATGCTCCTTCACAGCCTTCAAAAGTTTAGTCCCATGAACAACTGGAACACGCCGGTCAGCTCCACCGTACGCCAGGATTAGGGGCCGAGTTAGCTTACTCGCATTTTCTAGTGGTGATGTTGCCTTTAATTGAGCAGCATCCTTTTCTTGATCACCTACTTTTTTAGGTAAAAAATAGCGGGTAGTATCGTCATTTGCGTCACTCCATGCAACACTGTAAAGCAAATTAATATCAGAGACACCAACCCATGATATGCCACACTGGTATAAATCGTGTTCCTTGATTAGACCCCACAACGTCGCGTACCCCCCATAACTCGCTCCTGCTATGCATACCCTTTTTGGATCGGCGATTCCTTGAGATATCAACCACCGAGTGCCATCCGTAACATCGTCCTGCATACTTAATCCCCATTGCTTCCATCCTGCTTTATGGTGTTTAAGTCCGTAACCAGTGCTACCTCTAAATTCTGGCTGCAATACTGCATAACCCCTAGAAGCTAGAAACTGTGCCTCAGGATTCCAGCCCCAATGCTCTCCGCGCACATAAGGTCCGCCATGGACTAATACAACAAGTGGGAGATTTTTGTTTTTTCCCTGCGGCAAAGTCAAATAAGCCGGAATTTCCAAGCCATCGCGTGCTTTATATTTCACAAAATCTTGATATGCCATTTGTTCAGGTTTGATCCAAGGACGACTTAAACCTAATACCTTGGTTTGCTCTGTTTTCGTATTAAAAAGTAAGGTCACACCAGGATCAACATCTGAGAATGAAATAACCAACACCGTGTCAGAATCGCCATCGGTACGGACGCTGATACGATTTATCTTGCCAGGAATCAATGCATCAATTTTTTGCTGAATTGCTTTGTATCTTTCATCTAACCAAAGCGTGCCAGGGGCATCAGTTTCAAAATGAACTCCCAATAATTTGTTCGTCTTTTTATCAAATACCGGGGAACCGTTATAGTCGTATCCTTTCAAAGAGACTACCGGCTCAGGAGACATTTTATTTTTATCTAAGTCATATGAGTACAATGCGCGAGTGTCGTGATTGAACAATGCAGTTACGTAAAAAGTACCATCAGGCGCAAAAAATTCCGGCTTAACTCCCTCCTCATCCATTGCATCAGAATCAAAAAGCTTTACCCACTTATCTGCACGTTTTATGTAACTAACATTTTTGCCTTCTTCAAATGTAACCACGGCGCGCGGCACACCATCCTGATCGACAATCCATTGTTCTACGTCACCAGGTCTTTGTATCGTTGTAGTTTGACCTGTTCGGGTATTTAAACGCAACAAGTTGACAGTCCCTCGTCGCTTACTTCCAGAATCAATATATTCAGTAACATAAATATCGTCTGTATCTTTCTCCCTGATGACATCATGAAAAGCATGACGCGGCGAAAGAATGCGCTGAGTCTTTCGCTCAGAAGAAAATTGCCTCTCGATAAGTTGTCGTTGATTGCCCCCATCAACATCAACCGCAAATAAACCAGATCCAGAATAAGTATCTCCCGGCGCAGTTTTTCGATCCATTAAGCTGTAGACCAAACGCTTATTATTTACCCAATAAAACTGGCCAACATCGACTTCAGAGTAGCGAGCCAAGATTTTGGGAGTATTGGTATTGACGTCCATGATAGCCAGCATTAAACGATCTCTCGAATCTGCTGCAAGCATCGCCACCCATTTACCGTCAGGTGACAAACTCGCTTGGCTGAATTCAGAATTTTTAAAAAAACTCTCAACAGGGATTAGCTTGTTAGCATTGATCGTGACGGTGCTCGCATCAGAGGAAATTGAGACTGCTAAAAATAAAGCGGCACTAAAAAATTGAACTACAACTTTATTGCACAAGGTGAATGTTAGATTTAGTTGGCGTGTCATAAAAAATATTTTAAGTGTCAAGAAAAAGCAGTATATCTATTTGAATGCTCAAAACCAATAAATATTATTCAACAATTTGATGTGCCATCGCATACAAAAAAATATTCGTCTTTTATTGAATTGAGACCTATCAACCGGCTCACACTTTCGATGATGAGAGATGGCTTTTTGAATTTAAATAGTTAACCAATATGCGCCGATTAAAGCAATTCCAAAACCACTCAAACGCAATATAGTTTTCATTCTTGAGCTAGTTGCAAACCAGCTTAAACCAAGTCCAGAAACATGCAATATCAAAGTAGCTGCTACAAATCCAGCACCTGCGTTGACAATGGATAATTTAGTGGAAATCTCTATTCCATGCGCGTAGCCATGCAAAGCGCCAAACACAGATACGATAAGCGTCGCTGACCATAATGGCATTTTGACGGCAAAAGCGATTAACAGGCCAAGTACCGCTAACGAGCTTGCTATACCTGATTCAAACAGCGGCAGTGGATAACCGGAGCGCGCGAAGACAGCGCCTGCCACCATCATTAGCGGGAAACAAACAGGCAGTACCCATAAAGCTGCGCGCTTATTTTGCGCAGCCCATAAACCTATCGCGACCATCGCCAGAATATGATCCAGCCCGGAAAACGGATGCGCAAATCCATCGGCAAATCCCATCACCTCCATATGCACGCCATCATGTGCGAAAGCCGACAAGGCATACACGGATAAGAGGCCGCCAATAACAGCCCGGTATAAGGTTTTTTCGCTGATACGCACTTTATTCTCCCCTATAAAAGCGCACTTATTTGGCGCAGATCTTCAATAGTATTCATCTCGAGCAAAAAGTATGCCTTGCGCTTGCTTGGCCGGGCTTCATCGGACTTAACCGCTTACGACAGTACTGACTCAACGCCGCGATTCGCTAGTTGATCCGCCCGCTCATTACCTGGATGTCCGGCATGTCCCTTCACCCACTTCCATTCAATCTGATGAGTAGCCTGAGCCTGATCGAGTTGCTGCCACAAATCGACGTTCTTTACGGGTGCTTTGGATGCCGTCTTCCAGCCTTTGGCCTTCCATCCCTGTATCCATTCTGTAATCCCTTTTAAAACATACTGGCTATCAGAGTGCAAAGTGATATGGCAAGGGCGCTTTAGCACCGACAAAGCCTGGATTACTGCCATCAATTCCATGCGGTTGTTGGTCGTATCTTTTTCACCGCCAAACATTTCTTTCTTATTCTCACCGGCAATCAACAAAGCCCCCCAGCCACCCACGCCAGGATTACCTTTGCACGCACCATCTGTAAAAATTTCTATCTTATCCATGATTCTTATTGCGATTGGTCACGGGCACTGCATTACCGCGCGCTGCACGTTTATGCTTCCATGCCGGACCAATTAAATGCATTCCTTTAATCCGTTTAATTGCTTGTATAGTGTAAGTTGCGCCGAAATAAGGCCACCACCTCGATCCCACATTTTCCATCAAACCGCTGCGCTTTAGCCACTTCTCCGTCCGAAACGGTGGTGCGTAACAGCCAAAATCGGTGTGATTCACCTCCATATTCAAAAGCTTGAGCCAGTCTTTCATCCTCGGCACGCTGATGAAATCACCTTCTTTCGGTAAAAAATAATTCCCAGCAAGACGCCCTGCCGCTTGCCGCCCCCCCCACAAACTTGCACGATTAAATCCGCAAATAATCACGCGACCTTCAGGAATCAAAATCCGCTCTACCTCACGCAAAATCTGATGGGGTTCTTCGGCAAATTCTAATATGTGCGGCAAGACAACGAGATCAATGCTATGCGAGTCAAACGGCAGTTCACAAAAATCGTGACAAAGCACGATAGGCGGCACAACGGGATTCACACGATCTGACATATCGGCCGCATCAGATAAGTCCGACATAGTTACCATGTCACGTCGCTTAGCTGGTGACGCTAGCAAGCCGTTATTCGTCCGCCATTTATTAGGCATACGATTCGCTCTCAAGGCATCAATTTGTGGCAAGCCGATTTGCACTGCATTAAAGCCAAAAATATCCACAGTGAGTCGATCGAGCAATGACTGCTCCCAGTCGAGAATATAGCTGCCTGCAGGCTGAGCCAACCATGCACCGAGGTCTATAATGGGACTTTTATCTGTATTCATCTCAAATCATGATTAGTCCGGACAACTCACCAAATGTGTTTTCATCCCAGCATCCGGGTAGCAAAAAAGCTGCGCTCAGTATATTGACTGTACCCGCATTTGACGACAACTATCTGTGGCTTATTCATAACGGCGTAAATGCAGTCGCTGTGGATCCGGGCGATGCCAATGCCATCATTGCTGCACTGGATTTACATCAATTACGCTTAACGGCTATTTTACTCACACACCACCATAACGATCATATAGGTGGCGTGCCGTCCTTATTGCAACTCCACAAAGTCCCAGTATACGGCCCGGCGAATGATGGCATCGCCGCAGTAACTCGTCCTTTACAGCAAGATCAAAAATTGACTTTATCAGAAATAGGGTTAACGCTGAATGTGCTGGCAGTGCCGGGTCATACTTCAGGTCATATTGCCTACTTCGCCCCTGAGCAGCATTGGCTGTTTTGTGGCGACACCTTATTTGCCGGTGGCTGCGGACGTTTATTCGAAGGTACACCTGCGCAAATGCTGCAATCACTCGATCGCTTAGCAGCATTACCGGAGGATACCGAAGTGTACTGTGCGCATGAATACACGATGTCTAATTTGCGATTTGCCAGAGAAATAGAGCCGGATAATCAAGCGTTACTAGAGCGCATCGTCGCCGAACAAAAAAAACGTGATGAAAATATCCCGACCGTACCAAGTCAGATCAGTCTGGAAAAACAAACCAATCCATTTTTGCGTATCAGGGAAACTGCTGTCATTCGTCGCTTAATCGACGCTGGTAAAATCCCGGCAAATCAAAGTGACGCGAGCAACTTTGGCGCTTTGCGCGAATGGAAAAATAATTACCGCTAAACGATGCCTCAAGGCATATGCCAACTGATCAGAATGCAGTGAGGCTTACTACATTGCTTCCCATGTTCTTCATCACACTCTTTATCACATTCACTCATAGTAATGCTGATTACAAATTGTACAATCTGAACGATTTACTATGCATTTAGAAAAAACGCCGACAACATCGCTCGCAATTTTTTGCAAAGTTGTAGACAACTACGGCGACATCGGCATTTGCTGGCGTCTGGCCAGGCAGCTGGAACAAGAACATCAGATCGCCGTCACCTTATGGGTAGACGATTTGCACAGCTTTCAACGAATTTGTCCTGCCGTTAATATTCATTATGATGAGCAACGGCTCGCTAATGTCGTCATCAAACATTGGCATAATCAGGAAGCACAGTTTACGCCTGATGACATTGCGGACATCGTGATCGAATTTTTTGCCTGTGATATTCCGCCAGCCTACATTATGGCAATGTCAATGTGCGTGCCGCGTCCGGTCTGGTTAAATCTCGAAGGCCTGACTGCCGAAGAATGGGTGGAAGGTTGCCATACATTACCATCGCCACATCCCAGACTATCACTGACAAAGCATTTTTTCTTTCCCGGATTTACCGATAAAACCGGTGGCTTATTACTAGAGGCCGAACTGGAGAAAAATCGCAAAACTTTTCAGTCCAATCCCGTTGCAGCAAGGAACTTTCTTGCTCAATTAGGTGTTACGCCATCGGAAATGACAGCGTTCAAAGTCTCTTTATTTTGCTATCCGCAAGCACCCGTTTCAGCATTATTCAAAGCTTGGGAAAGGAGCTGCACGCCGGTCACTTGCCTGGTACCGGAAGGAGTAGCCTCATCGGCAGTCGGAATGTTTCTCGGCGAAGAAGCCCTTGCCGGCACCTCGTCAACGAGGAGTGCATTGACAGTTCGCGTGCTGCCTTTTATCCCCCAACCAGACTACGACAAACTGCTATGGGCATGCGACCTCAACTTTGTAAGGGGAGAAGATTCTTTCGTCCGCGCTCAATGGGCAGGCAAGCCATTCATCTGGCATATTTATCCTCAAGACGAGAACTTACATCACGTTAAATTGAAAGCATTTTTACAGCGTTATTCGCCGGATATTGCAAGTGCTGCCACATTCTCATTGGCCTGGAACGATGCTCTTAATCATGAGGGTCCGGTTGACTGGACCTCAATCTGGCAATCCACTCTGGCAGATATACAAAAAATTACGAATCACTCTATCGATTGGCAAGCGCAATTGCACAAAAATGGTGATTTAAGCAGCAATTTACTCAGGTTTGCCCGTTCACTTAAGTAATTAGCGGGTAAAAATGAGGTAACATGTGCGGTTAATTTTTGACGTATTTGAAAATGACTTATCTAATTCAATCAGACGTAGGCTTGCAAGGCTCACTACCCAAAGTAGCCAGTAGGTGACAGATGATTTTTATGCAACCACCTTTTTACGTATATTCACTATGAAACCTGCAAAAGAAATTCGTGTTGGCAACATTATTATGGTCGACAGCAAGCCTATGATCGTTTTGCGTTCTGATGTCAATGGCTCAAGCCGCACGGGCTTCACCTACAAGTGGAAGATGAAGAATCTGCTGACAAACAGCCCGCAAGAAAACGTATTCCGCGGCGATGACAAATTCGACGTCGTTGTACTGGACAAAAAACCGGTTACTTATTCTTACTTTGCCGATCCTTTGTTTGTATTCATGGACGCGGACTATGAGCAGTACGAAATTGAAGAAGAAAATTTGGGCGATGCATTGCACTACCTGAAAGACGGCATGGAATGCGAAGCGATTTTCTATGATGGAAAAGCCATCTCGGTCGAATTGCCAACGACGATCGCACGTCAGGTTATCTACTCTGAGCCAGCAGTTAAAGGCAATACATCAGGCAACGTGTTGAAAGAAGCAAAGATCGAAAATGCGATAGAAGCGCATTGCCACACAGTTCAAGTGCCACTGTTTGTGAGCCAGGACGATGTAATCGAAATCGATACGCGTACCAACGAATACAAACGCGTAGTACGTAACTAATACTCGTTATATTTGCCGGAATACCGGAATAAAAAAGCTGCCGCGCCTGTCAATCAGGCCGGCAGCTTTTTTTCGTCCATTGATTTGGTAGCGCTAACTACCGGATTTGACTATTTTGATTCCAAATTTGTAAGCCTCTGATGCGATGGCGTCAGGACTTGCCTTCGCAGGACTTACGCTGACTAAAGAAAAACGATAAGCGCCATAGCTAGCATCACCTGGCAAATTCATCGCGGGCGGTGCAGATGTTCCGATTACCAGTTTTTCTTCCGCCTTACCATTCATACTGACTTTTACACTCACTGTTGCCTGCCCTGCCCAGACGCAGCGCGTATTAACAGGGCACCGACTATCCGTAACATCCGTCACTTCAAGTTTTAGCACCCCGTCTGCAGAAGTCACAGGCTGATGATAAGAAAGCGAGATCACTTGTGGTTCCTGATCAGCCATCGCAATTTTCTCCGGGGGTTTTGCAGCACAGGCACTCATCGTCAGCCCTGATGCCAGCAGTATCAACATAGCAGTCATTGAAGTTTGGCTCTGGCGAATACCCTGAAAAATTCGCTGGAGTCCAGATTGAGCAAATACAGGCATAACGTCTCCACATAAAATGAAACTGAAACCGATTAAACATAATCGACAAGATTGTCAGATTAACATAATTAAAAGCGAATGAATAAGGAATGCCACTCCAGATTTTCTGACCAACTCGCCCATCCCTTATACCTTGACAGCATATAAGCAGACGCATTGATTCTTTTACTTTATGCTAAGCAAGACCTACTATCGCTTTTTTGAACGCAGCGTGGCACCAAAGAGGCGTTCAGGCATTTTTAAGACACGGAGTAATACCATGCGTTTATTCGCACGCACGACATTGATCGCTTTAAGCACGGCCAGCGCATTGCTGTTTGGCGCAACCTGGACAAGTCATAGCGAGGCCGCTGATTTGCATATAGGCTTATCGGCTGATGTAACCTCATTTGATCCGCACTACGTCAATAGCGGACCTAATAATTCTTTTGCTTTTCACGTGTTCGATGCATTGGTCAATGTCGACGCCAACGGCAATCTCGTGCCTGGATTGGCGACATCCTGGAAGGCAATCGATCCATTAACCTGGGAGTTCAAATTACGTCATGGCGTAAAATTTCATGACGGATCGGAGCTGACGTCGGCTGACGTCATTTTCTCACTGGATCGCCCGGCCACACTGCTCACTAGCCCTGGTCCTTTCACCAGCTACACCAGACAAATCGTCGGCAAGCAAGCCGTCGATGCCTATACCATTCGCTTAAAAACAGCAACGCCTTACGGGCCGCTGCCATTGGATGTTAATTCGATCTTTATCGTCTCGAAAAAAATTACTCAAACAGCGAGTACTGATGATTTCAATAGCGGCAAAGCCATGATCGGCACCGGCCCGTTTAAATTCGTCAAAGCCAAACGTGGCGAGAGTATTGAGCTGATTCGCAATGATCAGTATTGGGGTGAAAAACCCACTTGGGACAAAGTGACTTTTCGCATACTGACCAGCGGCGCGCCACGCATTGCCGCCTTGCTGGCGGGAGATGTAGACGCCATCGACGGCGTGCCGCCTGCAGACCTGCCAAAGCTGAAAACGAACCCTAAGATCAAGTTAGAACAAAAAATTTCCTGGCGGACGATTTTCTGGCACCTGGATCAACAGACGCGCGTATCACCTTACATAACGGACAAGGCTGGCAAACCTCTGCCGAATAATCCCTTTCATGATATCCGCGTACGTAAAGCGATTTCCAAAGCAATCAATCGTCAGGCCCTAAGCGATCGCATCTTAGAAGGCCTTGCCGTCCCCGCATCGAATATCGTGGCACCGGGTATCCTCGGCTACGACGACAGCTTAAAGATCGAAGCCTACGATCCGGAAGGTGCAAAAAAATTACTCACAGAAGCAGGCTACCCAAACGGTTTCTCTCTGACGCTGCATGGCCCGAATAATCGCTACATCAACGATGAGCAAGTAGTACAGACTGTCGCTCAATTCCTGAGCAAAATCGGCATACAAACCAAAATTGAAACCTTACCAATGACCGTATATCTGCCAAGAGCCGCTAAAAGCGAGTTCAGCATGTCGTTACTCGGCTGGGGCACTCTGGCTGGCGATTTTGCACTTCGGACGGTTACCGGGACAGTGAATCCAGAAACTGGCTGGGGAAGCTGGAATTGGGGGAAATATAGCAATATCGCTTTAGATAACCTCATCCGCAATTCGCTGGGATCCGTTGAGGACAGCAAACGCCGGGACTTCGCAAAAAAAGCCATGGGACTTGCAATGAGAGACTACGCAGTAATTCCATTACATCACCAGTACGCAACCTGGGCGTTGCGAAAAGGCCTCAAATATACGGCAAGAACCGACGAATTTACCTTCGCACAGAACTTCAAAGTCGAATAAATGAAAAATAATTGCAATTAAGTGTAAATAATTTACACCTTACTTCACAGCAAGAGTATTTTAGAAGTAGTACTTTGTTTTTAGTGTCAGGATAGCAGGCGATGTGTCAGTTACTCGGAATGAATTGCAATAACCCCGCTGAGATCACCTTCTCGTTTGAAGGATTTTCAGCGCGTGGCGGCCTGACGGATGAACACAAGGATGGTTGGGGTATCGCCTTTTATCACGGCTCTGGTTGCCGCTTATTCACTGATCACCTGTCTTCCATCACCTCGCCTCTGGCCGAGATGATCAAACGCAATCCCATCAAATCCTGCAACGTCATTGCGCATATACGCAAAGCGACTCAGGGCACAATCATTCTGGAAAATAATCATCCCTTTATGCGTGAGCTATGGGGGCGGTACTGGATCTTTGCCCACAATGGTGATCTGAAAAATTTCCATCCCGAATTACAAGGCCTCTACCATCCGGTTGGTGAAACCGATAGTGAATGGGCGTTCTGCTATCTAATGGAAGGCCTGCGTACGCGCTTTCCAGATGCCAGCGCACAGACCATTCCAGAATCAGATGTCCTGTTCGATGCAATCACCGATATCACGCGGGAAATCGCCTCGCACGGGGTATTCAACTTTATGCTGTCCAACGGCGATGCTCTTTTTGCACACTGCTCCACCAACTTACACTATGTCGTGCGTGAGTATCCATTCTCTACCGCGGCCTTGATCGACTGCGACAAGAGCATCGATTTTAGTCAATTTAATAAACCTGACGATAAAATCGCCGTGATTGCTACCAAACCACTCACATCCGATGAAGCATGGTCCGCATTCCACCCGGGTGAACTGAAAATGTTCCTTGCAGGCCATCCGGCGAAAGGTATTTTGGTTCCAGTGGCTATTAGTGAACCAGTTCCAGAAATGGTTTAAGCATTCAATGTTATTGCAGTCGCGCATAAAAACACGGTATGCCCATATATAAATAATACTAAAAGCGCCTTTCAGCACTTGCCTGAAGATAAAAAAACAGCTCACATGCTTTTCAGCGTGTGAGCTGTTTTTTTATCAGGAGTGTCTCAAGATTTAGCGTTGCTCAGAACAGCCTGACATGCTGCCCGTTGCGGATCATTTGCCGGCAATTTTGCACAAATGCCGTCGAGTTGTGTGCGGATTTTTTGGAAAGATGCTTGATGTTTGCCATCCTTATTCCATTCCAATAGCTTCTTTCCCATACGATCCAGATAGGCGCGGTTACGCTCATAAAATGCGTTTTCGGTAGTGCCAATTTCTGCCAGTACGCTCTGCACTGCTTTTTCTATGCGTGCATCTTCCAATGCCGCCAATTCTGTCAAACCACTGACATAACTGGAGCCCCACTGCAAACGCGTTGCAGGACCTTTGGCAGCATTATAGGCTTGCTCATACCAGTTCACGGCGGCAGCTTTATCACCGCGCTTCTTGGCATTCGACGCTAAGCTGGACATGAAATAATATGGCGAATGTGAGCGCTTTAATTCTGCCTTCAGCAGATTGTCAGACTCATCCAGCATTCCCGCAGAGCCATACGCATGCGCAGCAGCATTCACGACCGATTGACGCTCATACGCATCTGTCGTCGCCTGCTCAATCTGCGTTACACGTTTTTGAATATCTTTCAGAAAACCAGGCTCAGGTTTGGCGTTATCTAATTTAGCCAGCGTCGCTAAACCATTGACGGCACCTAAACGATCCGTTTTTGACAGGGTTGTGTCATCGGCCAGTTTAAGCAAAGCGGCATTCAGTGCCGCAATCAACTTACTTCTGGTATCGGTTTTAGGTGCGCTGAGATAATCCAGTAACTCAGCGGGACTACCGGTGACGATGTCCATATTATCCCTGGCGAGATGAGTATCTCCCAATGCCTTAATCACCTTCTCCACCGCTACAGTCTTGTCAATACTGTTCTGTCCCGGCGGTGTCGAAGCACTCACCGACAAGGCTTTTAAGTATAAGCGGGTCGCATTGGGACCGGCAGGACAAAGCTCAGCCAGACGAAACAAAGTACTTGCAACGTCTTTGTTATTGACCAGCTTTTGCTCAGGATCATCCCAGGAATAATCTGCTAATAAACTCCAGTCCTCCGCGCTGACTTTTTTACTTCCGGCCAAAGCAAGCTTCAGACTGTCTTGCACTGACAAACTACTGTTCATCGCCGAAACCAGCACTTGCAAATATCGTTCAGCATCAACCTCACCAGGTAAGCGCGTGATTTCAGAACCATCCGGCTTGAACAAGATCATGGTCGGATACCCGCGCACCTTGAAGCGGGCTGCCAGTTTTTGCGCGCCTGGTGTATCACCATCCAGATACACTGGGATGAAATGACGGGAGCGGTCGATAAAATCCTGCCGATTAAAAATAGTTGCCTTGACTTGATTACAAGGCGGACACCAAACGGCTCCCCAATATAAAAACAAGGGTTTCTTCGATGCCTTCGCTTGGACAAATGCGGCGTCCACATCATTATCTTTACGCCAATCGATACCGCCTGAGTCGCTGTGACCAGTTGATGCGGCGACAGATGCTGCTGATATGGCAGGTTTGTCCACTGCAAAAACGGAATTAGCCGAACATAAAATCAGACCGGCAATAGAATTCACCAGTACGCTTGATAATGTGCGTGCAGTGCTGGCAGATACGTCAGATTGAATTTTCATGGGATCAGATGATTTGCAAAAACCAGAAGTAGTGAGTCCTTTAGTTTAGCAAATATATCAGCGACCAGGGTTCGCGATTCTCTCGGTTAAAGCAGAACATTTTCACGCATGCTTATGCGTTGATCTGCGTTGATTTGCTTTAGCCAGGTTCGCTCAAGTGTTGCATTGTTTTGCGATGATTGAGCAGAGGAAATCAGTGACGGGTAGTTTTGACAGCGATGTACAAGTTAGCGGCCAAATTGATGATCAGGTCAGGCTCCATACATATTCAATTTTTGTCCAGGCTTGCTGAGGTTTGCCATCTTTTGTCGCTGGCTTGAATTTGCATGCAGTATAAGTTTTCAAGGCTGCCTTATCCAGAGTTTTTGAGCCACTGGACTTATCAACTTTAGAGTCCATTACAGCATCATCCGGGCCGACCAAGACCGAGAAAACAACCGTACCAGATTCTTCATTCATCAAGGACGCTTTTGGATAGGCTGGTTTCTCACAGGATTGTTTTTCGAGAACAGGCACACTTTCAGAAGCAAATGCAGAAGACGCCGAAATTAAGAAGAGGGATGCGATCAGGAATTTTGTCATCATTACACCAGAAATTAAAAAATAGGAATTTGCCCTGACAACACTCGCCAAAAGCAAAGGCGCATAGTGTAACTTTTTAATTTCCACATGGCAATTATTTCCATGGGAAAATATTTTCTCATGTAAAAGAGTTTAACTCCAATGGAATATGAGAGGCTTGCATGAACCGATAAACCCGAAAAGAACAATGCGGCTTATCAGGACATCGGTGACGTTCGATTTGCCTTTTAAACAATATATAGCAGCGCCTCGCAGATGACTGAGTCCGATGCACTCATACGCCAATAGCCGGTGTTACAAGGCTTAAAAATTTGCCATAACCCGAGGCGATATGTCCGAGATGAGGTTCTTAGAAATTTTCTGGATTTAGTCCACAGTATTGATGCGCCTTCCAGAGGCATTTCACTCCAGAAGGCGCATCAATACTGCGGATTCATTGTTCGAATTATTCCATAATCCGATATTTACAGGACTGATGCAAATACTAAACCCGCGCATAACAGATACGAGTTGACACAAAAAAAAAGCAAAAGTCAGCGATTCCTGGGAATATGGAGTTTTTTAACAGTTCCCCATGTAGCGTTATAAACTCAGCTTACCTCTTCACATCAATTTTTTATTTCAAGCGCACGGTTCAAACTCAGGGCGGCCATGGAACATGCGGCACCAGACAATAAGTACAGGCTGACATACTCCAGACCAAAATGCGACGACAAGCCCAGCGCCACTAAAGGAGCAAACCCCGCACCGACCAGCCAGGAGATATCCGAAGTTAACGCAGCACCGGTGTAGCGATATTTAGGTAAAAAATTAGCCGTTACTGCTCCTGCTGCCTGACCGTAAGACAAGCCCAGCACACTAAATCCGAGCAAAATAAAGATATTTTGCCCCAGCTCGCTGCCACCCAGTAGCGTCGGCACAAATCCGCTCAACACCGCAATCATTAATGCGAGTGAGCCCAATAATTTACGGCGTCCGATACGATCTGCAATCAGGCCAGAAACAATTACTCCACCCGCCATCAATGCGGCACCAATCATTTGTATGATTAAAAAATGGCTGAGGTCACGTTGTGAATACAAGGTAATCCAGGACAACGGGAACACTGTCACCAGATGGAACAAGGCATAACTTGCCAGGGCAGCCAGCGCGCCGATCAGCAAATTACGACCTTGGGAACCAGCCATTTCTACGATGTTGGTTGGCTCCAGTTCTTTTTCATCCAGTAAGTGCGTGTATTCATTAGTGGAGACCAGTCTCAATCTGGCAAACAGCGCCACTACATTGATAGCAAAAGCGACATAAAAAGGATACCGCCAGCCCCAATCGAGAAAATCGGCAGCCGACAGATTTGCCAGAAGATACGCAAACAATCCTGCAGCAATCATAAAACCAACGGGCGCGCCCAGTTGTCCTAGCATCGCATACCAGCCGCGTTTATTCTGAGGTGCATTCAAGGCAAGCAAGGACGGCAAGCCATCCCAGGAACCGCCCAGAGCAAGCCCCTGCCCTATTCTCAGCGCAGACAGCAAGACGATCGACGTCACGCCGAGGTGGCTAAATGTCGGCAAAAACGCGATGCCCGCTGTAGAAATGCCTAACAAAAATAAGGCGATCGTCAACTTCGCTTCACGCCCAAGGCGGCGCTGTATCTCCATGAAAGCGATCGTCCCAAAAGGACGCGCCAGAAAAGCGAATGAAAAAATAACAAAAGCGTACAGCGTACCCTCGAGTCTTTGCTCAAAAGGGAAAAATACTTCTGGAAAAACCAATACCGATGCAATGGCGTACACGAAAAAATCAAAGTATTCCGATGCTCGCCCTATCACAACGCCGATCGCAATCTCTCCGGGTGCAATTGACCCGTGATCGGCTTTGGTATTTCTGGTGTTCTTTGTAGAAGAATCTATAGTGAAGTTTGATTGTTTTTCGCTGCTGCTGATAATGGTAGTCATGGTCGTCTCTGTCGTTATTGCCGGTAACTCTGCGGTTACTCATGTCTGTATGGTTAGGGTAGGACAAAACGTCCAATCGTCAATGTCCGTCACTAGAAGTACAGTAGCACAAATTTTTTTAGTATTGATATAGCTCAAAAATGACTTCACTAATAACTCGGTTCATGTTGGTTTTATTACCAACGGTCTTGCTTGCAGGCTGCAACACCGTTGTAATGAATCCTTCCGGCGATATCGCGGCACAGCAAAGCCATCTTATCTGGGTATCCACCATGCTCATGTTACTGATCATTGTTCCCGTGATCATTTTGACATTTTTATTTGCATGGCGATACAGAAAAAATAATACCGCTGCCACGTATGAGCCAGACTGGGATCATTCCACCCAGCTGGAACTCGTGATTTGGGGCGCTCCTCTGCTGATCATTATTGCGCTGGGACTGATTACCTGGATTAGCACCCATACACTAGATCCTTACCGCAAATTGTCACGCATCAGTGAAAATAAACCCATCCCTGCGGGCACCAAAACGCTGAATGTTGAAGTGGTAGCCTTGGACTGGAAATGGTTATTCATCTACCCCGACCTCGGAATCGCTACGGTGAATGAACTGGCAGCACCTGTAGATGTTCCTGTGCATTTTAAAATCACTGCATCTACTGTCATGAACTCCTTTTTCATTCCTGCCTTGGCGGGTCAGATCTACGCCATGCCCGGCATGGAAACCTCGCTGAATGCAGTGATCAATAAAGCAGGTGAGTTTGATGGTTTTTCCGCTAATTACAGTGGCGCAGGATTTTCGGACATGCGGTTCAAATTTCATGGTTTAAGCGCACAAGATTTTGATCTTTGGGTACAAAAAACCAAGGCACAAGGAAGCACGCTGGCTCGCAACGACTATCTGCAATTGGAAAAGTCTAGTCAACGCGACCCGATACGCCGCTATGCAGCCGTTGACGCGGATCTATATCACGCCATCCTGAACCGCTGTGTTGCAGATGGCGAGGTCTGTATGGACAAAATGATGATGAGCAATGCCAGCGCAAACGCAAACGCAAACGCAAAAGCCTATGCTGCATCGGGTATCAAAACCAGTTTCACTAACATGTTTGCTGAGCGCGTAAAGCAAGACAGTACGTCGCGCCTCGCATTGAATACAGATGCTGATATCTGCTCCGCATCCCCTCTTACCACCGGAAAATAAAGATGCAAGACCACATCGATCTGACAAAGTTGATTTTCGGCCGTCTCACCTGGGATGCCATCCCCTTTCACGAACCCATACTGCTCGCGACATTCATTGCGGTCGGTCTGGGCGGTGCTGCCGTTCTTGGCGCACTGACGTATTTCCGTTTGTGGGGCATGCTATGGCGTGACTGGTTCACGAGTATCGACCACAAACGTATCGGCATCATGTATGTAATTTTTGCTTTGGTGATGCTACTGCGTGGCTTTGCAGACGCCATCATGATGCGTCTGCAGCAAGCGCTGGCATTCGGTGATTCCGCCGGTTTTTTGCCACCACATCACTATGACCAGATCTTTACGGCGCATGGCGTGATCATGATTTTTTTCGTGGCGATGCCTTTGGTCACCGGACTGATGAACTATGTAGTACCGTTGCAGATTGGTGCACGCGATGTGGCGTTCCCTTTCCTAAACAACTTCAGCTTCTGGATGACCGCATTCGGCGGCGGCCTGGTGATGGCGTCACTGTTTGTAGGTGAGTTTGCCCGTACCGGCTGGCTGGCTTATCCGCCGCTGTCCGGGATTCTGGCAAGCCCGGATGTCGGCGTTGATTACTACATCTGGTCACTACAGATTGCTGGTGTTGGCACACTGCTCTCAGGGATTAACCTGATAGCGACGATCGTAAAAATGCGTGCCCCTGGCATGACGATGATGAAGATGCCCGTATTTACTTGGACTGCGCTGTGCACCAACGTACTGATTGTTGCTGCCTTCCCGGTCCTGACTGCGGTGCTGGGTATGTTGTCACTGGATCGTATGTTCGGCACCAACTTCTTCACTAACGACATGGGCGGCAACGCCATGATGTATGTGAATCTGATCTGGATCTGGGGTCATCCTGAAGTCTATATTCTGGTCTTGCCAGCGTTCGGTATTTTCTCTGAAATCGTGTCGACCTTTTGTAGTAAGCGTTTGTTCGGCTATACCTCCATGGTCTATGCAACCGTGGTGATTACGATCTTGTCTTACCTGGTATGGCTGCATCACTTCTTTACCATGGGATCTGGCGCGAGTGTCAATTCGTTCTTCGGCATCACGACCATGATTATTTCTATCCCGACCGGTGCGAAGATATTTAACTGGCTGTTCACAATGTACCGTGGCCGTATTCGCTTTGAATTACCAATGTTATGGACTATCGGCTTTATGATCACTTTCGTCATCGGCGGCATGACAGGCGTGTTGTTAGCCGTGCCGCCAGCCGATTTCGTTCTGCATAATAGTCTGTTCCTGATCGCTCACTTCCATAACGTGATTATTGGTGGCGTATTGTTCGGCATGTTCGCCGGAATTAACTACTGGTTCCCAAAAGCGTTTGGTTACAAACTCGATGATTTCTGGGGCAAATGCTGCTTCTGGTTCTGGACGATCGGTTTCTACTTCGCTTTCATGCCCTTATATGTACTCGGCCTGATGGGTGTGACACGACGCCTGAGCCATTTTGAAGATCCCACTTTGCAAATCTGGTTCCAGATCGCTGCATTCGGTGCTTTCTTGATTGCTTTGGGTATCGCCTCCTTCATCATTCAGTTGTATGTCAGCTTTAAACGTCGCGCCTCATTGCGTGACTTTACTGGTGATCCTTGGGGTGGTCGTACGCTGGAATGGTCAACATCATCTCCACCACCAGCCTATAACTTTGCGTTCACACCTAAAGTTTATGACAACGATGCATGGGCTGATATGAAAAGCAATCAATACGCTCGTCCTCAAGATGGTTTTGTCGCGATTCATATGCCAAAGAACACGGGCGCTGGTTTCATCATCGCCTTGCTGAGTGCGGCATGTGGTTTTGCCCTGATCTGGCAAATGTGGTTGCTGGCAAGCCTGGGTTTTGCCGCAATGATGGTGGCGATTATTGTTCACACTTTCAATTACAAACGTGACTACTACATCCCTGCTGCTGATGTCGTCGCGACAGAAGGCGAACGTACCCGCTTGTTAGGTATCGGCCAAGGTGCGAGCTATGTCTAATACGGTAACTTTTCCAAACGAGGACACAAACTTGAACAACAGTGTAACTTCACACGCAAGCATGCATGCCAGCAGTGACTTCTATGTCAAAGAGCATCATCCGGAAAACGGCACTTTGCTAGGCTTCTGGCTTTATCTAATGAGTGACTGTCTGATTTTCGCCTGCCTGTTTGCAACCTATGCTGTACTCGGTCGCAACTATGCAGGTGGCCCTACAGGAGCAGAACTATTTGATCTCCCGCTGGTTGCTGTCAATACGTCGCTGCTCTTGCTATCTTCGATCACCTATGGCTTTGCCATGTTGGAAATGCAGCGTAAGCGCGTTCCAGCCACATTGATCTGGCTTGCCATTACCGGTTTGCTTGGAGCCTGTTTTATTGGCTTTGAGCTGTATGAATTTGTACATCTGATCCATGAAGGCGCCGGTCCTCAACATAGCGGCTTCCTGACCTCGTTCTTCGCCTTAGTTGGTACACATGGCTTGCACGTCACCTTCGGTATTGTCTGGCTGATTACATTGATGTTCCAGATCGGTCGTCATGGCCTTATCCCAGAAAACGGCAGAAGATTGATGTGCCTGTCTATGTTTTGGCATTTTCTTGATGTGGTCTGGATCGGCGTCTTTACCTTTGTTTATTTGATGGGAGTCTTGCCATGAGCGCAAACCAAGAACACATGGCGCATGTCCACGACAACAGCGGTCATCACGACGGGCATCATGAACATGGTCACATGCATGCCGATCACGGCAGTTTGAAAAGCTATGCCACAGGATTTATCCTGGCAGTGATTTTGACGGCAATCCCATTCTGGTTAGTTATGGGCAAGGTTTTTGATAAATCAAGTACGACCGGATTTATTCTCCTCGGATTTGCGGCAGTACAGATCGTGGTACATATGGTGTATTTCCTGCACATGAATACCAGGTCCGAAGGTGGCTGGTCAATGCTGGCGCTGCTTTTCACCGGCATGCTGGTCTTCATTATGATGAGCGGTTCGCTATGGGTGATGTACCACTTAAATCACAATATGATGCCTGGCATGATGCACGACACCATGCAAGAAACTAAGCCGGAGTCTGTGGTCAGTCCGGTAGCGCCACCAGCTATACCTAAGCAGCCAGCAGATGATATGAAGACTATGCGCTCTATGCCATGAGTCTTATCGAGTCACCCTCGGCCATACCAAGCGACGGATTTACGATAAAGAGAAATCCATCATCTTCATCCGGCGCTTGGAGGTGGTGGATCTTATGTACCCTCGTCGCAATAACACTTGGATTTATAGTATTAGGAACTTGGCAGATATATCGCTTACAGTGGAAACTGGACCTGATACAAAGAGTAGAACAGCGCGTTCATGCGCCTGCACAAGATGCTCCTACCTGTAATACTGCATCAACGATCACAGCAAAATCCGACGAGTACCGGCATGTCCGTGTCAGCGGTAACTTTGCAGGTTCAAACACAACACGCAACATTCTCGTACTCGCCTCCACAGAACTGGGTCGCGGCTACTGGGTCATCACACCGTTCGAGATCAGTAAAGAATGCATCGTTCTTATTAATCGTGGTTTTGTGTCGGAAAAAAATGCTGCAATCTTGCAACAGGAATCTGTAAAAAATTCTTCGCCGCCCATCAAGGTAGCAAGCGACCAGACTTCCTCTTCAAATAAAATCGTAGTCACGGGACTACTACGAATCAGCGAACCGGACGGTACTTTTTTACGAGCAAATAAACCGGCAGAACATCGCTGGTATTCCCGCGATGTCAAAGCAATGGCAGCCTCGTTTGCGATGAGCCATGTTGCTCCTTATTTCATTGACATGGATGCGACGCCGGAGGCGAAAGCATTCGCCAATACGGTACCCGGCGCAACTCCCGCAGGTGGTTTAACCGTCATTCAATTTCATAACAACCATCTGGTCTATGCAATCGTCTGGTACCTGCTAGCACTGATGACCTGTTTCGCTTGTTTCATTCTGGTTCGCCAGAAAAGTAATCATGGTGATTCAGTGCTGAGCTAGTAAAATCATTGAATGCCGCCGGGCGACAACCAATCTCTGTGGAGCATCATCTGCATGATCAATTACATCGGCTTGTCTGAAAAACCAAGAGTCAAGGAAACTCAACAAGCCATCGCCAAAGATTACGAAAACTCCGCGGGTCATAAAAATATGCTGCAACTCATTCAGTTACGCTGGATGGCAGTATTGGGACAACTATCGACTATTTTTATCGTCAGTGTCGAATTCAATATCCATTTGCCGATTTTAAAAATGCTGTTCGTGCTGATCTGCTTAATTGCCTTCAATATCGCCAGTCATCTGCGGTGGCACGAGCGCTCGGTCGTGAGTAACGGTGAGTTATTGTTTGCGCTGCTGGTCGATGTTGCCAGCTTGACCGCACAGCTGTATCTGAGTGGCGGAACGACCAATCCCTTTTGTCTGCTGTATCTCTTACAGGTCATATTAAGTGCCGTCTTGCTGGAGGCATGGTCGAGCTGGATCATTGCGATGATCTCCAGCGCGTGCCTGGCAGGCCTTTCCACTTTTTCTATCCCCCTGCCCCTCCCGGTTGCAGAAAATGGCGGACTGTCAAAACTTTATATCGCAGGCATGATTATTTGTTTTGTGTTGAATGCCGCACTCTTAGTATTTTTTATTCAACGCATTTCACGCAACCTTCAGGCTCGGGATATTCAACTCGCCGATCTGCGTCAGCAATCGGCTGAAGAAAACCATATTGTCCGCATGGGGCTATTGGCATCCGGTGCAGCTCATGAATTAGGCACGCCACTCGCCACTCTGTCAGTCATTCTCGGCGACTGGAAACGAATGCCTGAATTAAGCAAAAATACCGAACTAATCGAAGAAATCAGCGAAATGCAAACTCAACTGCAGCGCTGTAAAAGTATCGTGAGCGGCATCTTGCTCTCTGCCGGCGAAGCACGGGGAGAGTCTGCGATCAAAACCACGATGACGACCTTTTTAAATGAACTAGTGCAGGAATTCACGACTACCCGGCATCCTGTCGGTTTTGAGTTTCTCAACAATATCGGTAACGATATCGCCATCGTTTTTGATACCGCGTTAAAGCAAATGCTCTATAACGTTCTAGATAACGCATTAGAAGCATCGCCAGATTGGTTACGATTCGAAATTAAGCGGCAAAACGACATGCTGATCTTCACAGTCACCGATTCAGGCCATGGATTTTCGCCCTCGATACTACCCAGAATCGGAGAACCTTATCAATCAACGAAAGCACAACCAGGCAGCGGATTAGGACTATTTTTTGTAACGAATGTGGCACGAAAATTAGGCGGCAGTATGCGTGTACACAATCGTACCGAAGGAGGCGCCGTAGTCGAACTTACTCTGCCGCTCTCAGCGATCATGCTTTAAAAAAACTGGAAGAATTTATGTCTGATAATCGTCAACTGCTTATTATTGAGGACGATACCGCATTCGCAAAAACCCTGACGCGTTCATTTGAGCGACGCCAGTATATGGTGCTGCATGCCACCAGTTTTGAAGATGCTGAACAATTATTAAAAACGCATACACCGGCATACGCGGTAGTAGATCTCAAACTCAACGGCCATTCATCCGGTCTGGCTTGCGTTCAGCTATTGCACCATCACAATCCTGCGATGTTGATTGTGGTACTCACAGGATTTGCTAGTATTGCGACTGCTGTTGAGGCCGTCAAATTAGGTGCCTGTCAATATCTGTCCAAGCCATCAAATACCGACGATATTGAAGCAGCTTTCGGTCATATTGCTGGCGCAGCTGAAGTGGAACTGACGAATCGTTCTACATCGATCAAAAACCTGGAATGGGAAAGAATTCATGAGGTTCTGGCAGAAACCGATTTTAATATATCTGAAACAGCCAGACGATTGGGCATGCATCGGCGCACACTGGCACGCAAGCTGGAAAAGCAAAGAATTAAATAACTCTGCACGTTCGCAATTAGTCAGCGATGACAATATGCTCTTAATATGAAGCGCCTGACGTAAAAACACCGGACAAATCATCCGGTGTTTTTTGGACGTCGAGGTCTTACGAGCTAGGGCAAGCTACTTAGGCATCAATACAGTATCAATAACATTGATCACACCATTAGACTGATATACATCGTAGGTACTGATGTTGGCGACATTGCCGTTGTCGTCTTTGACGGCAATATTATGTGAGCCATTCATCATGAATTTCAATTTACCACCGCTTACGGTATCCATTTCTGCAACACCACCTTGCTTTTTAATCTGAGCGGCAATACTCATAAAGTCATGCTTGCCTGGCACTACATGGTAGGTCAGAATTTTAGTCAGCGTCGCCTTGTTTTCCGGCTTCACCAAAGTTTCTACCGTCCCGGCTGGTAGCTTAGCAAATGCGGCATTCGTCGGTGCAAACACCGTGAACGGACCTTTACTCTTCAATGTATCAACCAGACCTGCAGCTTTGACTGCGGCGACTAATGTTGTGTGATCGGCAGAATTCACCGCATTGTCGATGATGTCCTTGTTTGCCAGCATACTCTGACCACCCACCATGACATCAGCTGCATTGCTTAGCGCAGTTGCCGCCATTGCTGCCGCAAAGATAAAAGCGAAATTGAATTTGAGCATGATCGTTTCCTTATAAAGTAAATGCGAGATCGCACAATCTTCTACGGGAACTTTTGATCATCGGATTCAAGAAAATCAATCTAAGGACCACTTTCATGAAATTCATTTGAGATGTATTTCAGCGGCAGGGTCAATTTTCCAAACAACAGTCGCGAACAAACATACGTAAACAGGCAATCCTTCAAATTCTTTCCCGCGGTCAGGCACCATTACTATCAAAATCACTGTTATATAAATTTAATTAGTATTCAAATGGTATTCTTACCACATTAACAGACCGCATTACATACATGCATTTTTTGGTAACAGTCGAGTCACTTTGAAATTGTTTTTCATCCCCAACAATATTCGACTACCAAACCGAGGAAAACAAACTGTTAGACCCAAAAAAAAATGAAAAAAGTGAACCGACTAATGCGGATAATACTGCGAATACAACCAGTAATTTCAGATACAACAAAACGGTTGAAATTGCCATTGTCAGCAACAATCCAAGAAAAAGAGCGACAGCACTTTTCTTAAATGTTGTCATTGGAACTCTGGACTTCCCCTAATTTCGTAGACAACTCTTAACTTCCAAATTGTTGTTGCTCGAAAGCTAGGGGACTCATCTGATTCAAATGACTATGTCGCCGTTTGCGATTGTAGAACACTTCGATGTAA
>NZ_JBMPPN010000026.1:0-46618 GCF_049340165.1 Undibacterium sp. Xuan67W | reverse complement strand
CTCGGCCTGCTTGAGGATGGCGATGATCTGACTGTCGGTGTAACGGGAAGGCTTCATGCAGAACTTTCAAAAATCATATTTAGAAAATTCTACTCATTTCAACGCTTGTTTGCAGGGGGGATTACCAATGGTCTCTATTGCAGCATTCATTTTTTCAATAAAATCAGTTTTATACAGTGGATTGCTATGGATGCTATAGCCAATAAAAGTATCTTCGCCAGATAATTCAAGCGCCTCTTGCAACTTGAAATTCGTCAGATCAGGATCCGACTGAAGTTTTCTCGCCGTATAAAAAGCAGCACCTCTGTCTGTGGCGTAGCAGGCAATTCTCTTCAGTGCTAATTTTTTTAAATTCGCCTCGTTTCCTTTTGCTTCGGATAAGCTGATTTTTCCTGCATTGGCAGCGCTGATTAACCGTCCGGAGAGTAAAAAACCTGCGTTGACGCCAATAGTCAGACCATTAAAATCCTCAGGAAACTTTTTTCGGGAAGTTTTCATGACGTCGGAATTGCAAAACAACACGACGGTCTCGGTGTAAAGTACGACCGAATACGGCGCAATATAAGGCCTCTCTTTTTTCATCCCCGGTGGAAATAGGGCAAATGCAGTTCCGTTCTCCAGATCTGCCAGACTGCGCTTCCAGGGGCGTGGTTTGAGCTCTACCTCATAGGCTGGCTTCAATAATTCCGATGCTTTATTTAGAAGTTCCACATACATACCTTTGAATTGCCCATTCTCAACATAAGAATAGGGTGCATAGTCATCGTCACCCAATAAGACGACTTTTTCTCCCGCAAAAACTGCGGTGCTACAAAGTACGATCATGATGCATAGAAGTTGGCGTTTCATTGTCACCTCCTTGATTCAAGCTTGAGATTAAATACTGAATATAGGATATTTATTTTATAGATTATTATTTTTGCTCATTGGCATACGGCGCTACTTTAGGGAGGCGTACTATAAATCTGGTGTAAGTGTCAGTATGGCTTTGGCTCTCGACTTCGATTGTCCCGCCAAGAATATCGTGCACAATGTTGTAGACTATATTGAGTCCTAAACCGCTGCCTCCCTGGCCAAATTTAGTCGTAAAAAATGGATCGAAGATACGATTGATATTTTCCGGCGCAATACCGCTGCCGTTATCACTAAAACTAAATTCAAGTTCCTTATCCGATAAGTTACGCAGCTGAATACGGATCACGCCGGCTGCATCTGATTCAAAACCATGCGACAGTGCATTCGTAAAAAAATTGGTAATCACTTGTCCCAACGCACCAGGATAACTATCCATGATGATGTCAGCCTCTAGTTCTACCTCAATGTTATGTGGCGTTTTTTTGATCAGATGATGTAATGTCGCTAGTACTTCGTTGATAAACGATTTAGTGTCGAATCTGCGACGTTTGTCGCTAGACTGGTCAACTGCGACCTGTTTAAAGCTACTGATCAGTTCGGCCGCATTATTTAAATTTTGAATGATCAGCTGCCCTGCTTCAATCGAGTTAGCCGAATAGTCTTCGAGGCTAGAACGTTTTACTAAACCCGCCTGATACATCTCTGAGAATTTTTGGCTTCGGTCCAGGAATGATGTTGATACCAACAAGGCATTACCTATAGGTGTGTTGAGTTCGTGAGCGATACCCGCCACCAATGATCCCAGAGCAGCCAATTTTTCAGAGCGGACTAATTCACTTTGCGATTGATTTAATTCTTGGGTTCTGACTTCGACTTTACGCTCCAGCGATTCATTCAGGTCCAGTATCAGTTGCTCTGTTTTTTTTCGTTCCAATAGTTCGTGATGTAGTTGTATATTTTTTTCGGCTAGTTTTGCAAGTAATTGATTCAGCGTATTGCGGGTGACTTCCAGGCGTTCTGCGAGATAGCCTAGCTCATCGTCTCTTGCCCATCTGATCGGTGTAGAAAAATTACCCAAAGCCAGTCTGTCTGCATCGATTGCTAATTGATGTAAAGGTTTGACGAAACGATAGTAGAGCAAAATTAAAATAATGATGAGCGAGAAAATCACTTGCAGGGCAATGCTGCCGCTATAGTTTTTAATCCGTCTCAAAAAATCAGCATCCAGATAACCGCTGTCCAGCGCGACTTCGACGCGCCCAAGTAATTCACCCTGATACAGAATCGGTTGCGCTGTCGTGACGACGCTGCCTATTTTTCGACTGGACAGGTCTTTAAGGAAAATCGATTTATTTCCTTCGAAAATTTCGATTTTATTGATGTCTGGCGAAGTGAAGGCGGCTTCAACCAGGTCTTTAATTGCAGATGGATTTTTATTCCAAACAGGATCGCGTAAATTGAGTGCAAGAGTATTGGTAATTCTCTGGAGGTCGAGTTTTTGCTGTTCTACGGCGAGATGTCTTTCTTTGCCCCAAATTACTATCCAGCCACTGATCAGCGCTGGCAACGTGAGTCCGGCAAGGATTGCCAGCAAAATAGCTATCTGAATACTCAAGCGAGTTTTTTTTCATCTGAAAATTACTTTGACGTAGGTCAATCAAAAGGATAAATCAGAAGCGTAGATTGCATCATACCAATTCTATAAGCACTGAATATTAAAAAACTTACTTTTATCGAAGCAAAAAAATACCACTCATCAATCACCGGAGGTTCATAAACATATGACCTTTAGCGACAGATGAGTGGCGGGCCGGATGGTACAGGCGTCATTAGTAAAATTTAATGCGCTCCGCCGGCATCAACCGGTGCGGCTGATTTTTTCGGCTTTGTCACCCAGACCAATCCGATCAGGCTTAGAAACATAAACGACGATAGCCAAAAAATATCCGTCGCAGCCATTGTGCTTGCCTGCACCGAAATTGCTCGGTCAATCACGGCCCATGCGCCTTGCTCCGGCATTCCCTGTTGCATCAGAGATTGCACGCTCTGAACAAAAGCAGGGTAGGCACTACCGGTGCTCTCAGTTAGCTGGGCATGATGAAGACTGCTGCGGCTATCCCATAAGGTTGTCGTGATTGACGCACCCATGCCGCCACACATGATGCGTACAAAGTTAGACAATCCGGATGCTGCCGGAATCTTTTCCATAGGCTGACCGGACAGAATAATTGACGACAAAGGAATAAAGAACATCGACATTGCTGCTCCCTGGATCAAGGTCGGGATCAGCAGAGTTACCGTGTCAACGTCCGTCGTAAATTGTGCACGCATATAAAAAACCAGCGCGAACAAAATAAACGCCATCGTTGCTACTTTACGTGTATCTACTTTCGGTAAAATTTTTCCGATGATCGGTGACAACAAGATCGCAAATACGCCAACAGGTGCCATTACCTTGCCAGCCTCTGTAGCGGTGTAACTCAATTGCGTTTGTAGCCACAAAGGCATAATCACTAGACTACCGAAGAACAAACCGTAACCGATAGAAATGGCAATTACTCCTCCAGTAAAATTACGGCCCTTGAACAGGGATAAGTCGACCACAGGATGATCGTGACCCAGTTCCCAGATGACGAAGTAAATTAATCCAACGACCGCAATCACACTCAACAGAATAATCTCACCTGAATTAAACCAATCAAGCTCTTTACCCTTGTCGAGGGTCAATTGCAATGCGCCAACCCAGATGACCAGCAGTGCTAGTCCGACAGTGTCAATTGGCAGACGTTTAATTTGTGATTCTCGTTTGCGATAGATTGACCAGGTCGCCCATGCTGTAAATAAACCGACAGGAATATTGATGTAAAAAATCCATGGCCAAGAATAATTATCCGATACCCAACCGCCGAGAAGCGGCCCCATAATCGGCGCTACCAGCGTCGTCATCCCCCAAAGGGCTAACGCCATCCCACTCTTTGAAGGCGGGTAGCTACCGAGAAGCAAGGATTGAGAGAGCGGAATCATCGGTCCGGCAACGGCACCTTGCAGTACGCGCGCTGCAATTAATGTTTCGATATTGGGTGCCATGCCGCATAACATGGAAGACAGTACAAATAGCAAGATAGATGACATGAACAAGCGCACTTGTCCAAAGTGGTTTGTCAACCACCCTGTTAAAGGGACTGAAATCGCGTTCGCTACTGCAAACGAGGTAATCACCCAGGTACCTTGCTGAGGCGAGACACCCATATTGCCGGAAATAGCAGGGATCGAGACATTTGCAATCGATGAGTCGAGCACATTCATAAACACTGCCAAAGACAGTGCCAGGGTTCCCATTGCGAGCTGAGAACCTTTGAGCGGCGGCAGGGGACCTGCTCCTGTCGCTGGTTTAGATGGGGAGTTCATTACGGATTTTTGGCGATATTATTGCTAATGATTTGAGTGATACGCTGATCCGCTTCTTTACCCGCCTGCTCGAATACATTGGTCTTGAAAGCGCTAGTGTTACGAACCGGTGCTGCTGCAGTCAGGGCGCTACCTTGCTGTTGTGAGATATCGACCTTGACTTGCATTGATAGTCCGATACGCAACGGGTGAGCGATTAACTCTTTTTCATCTAGGGCGATACGGACAGGAACGCGCTGAACCACTTTGATCCAGTTGCCGCTGGCATTTTGTGAGGGTAATAATGCGAAGGCGGAACCAGTTCCGGCAGACATTCCTGCAACCTTGCCGTGATATTCAACATCCGATCCATATAAATCAGAATGCAAAGTCACATCTTGACCTATGCGCATATGCGCTAACTGTACTTCCTTAAAGTTTGCATCAACCCACAATGCATTCAGCGGGACAATCGACAATAAAGGTGCACCCGCTGCGACACGCTGCCCTACCTGAACCGAGCGCTTTGCGATATATCCTGAGATTGGCGCAACTAAGCTCGTACGGGAAAACGCCAGATATGTTTCACGCACGCGAGCTGCCGCGCGCTGGACGTTCGGATGTTGTTCTACGCTGGTGCGATCTGTCAGAACTTTGTTTGACGCGAGTTGTTCGCGTGCTGCTAATAAAGCAGATTCGGCACTTTGCAGGGCAGAGCGAGCATGCTCTACTTCCTCTGTTGAGACCGCGCCTGTGCTAATCAATTGCTGGCGACGCGCGAGATCGGCCTTTGTGCGATCAACTTCTGTACTGCGTGCAGTGACGCTCGCTTGTAAGGGGGCGTTATTCGCGAATAACACACGTACTTCGCGTACGCTTTGGGCAAGTTGTGCCTCTGCCTGTTCTAAAGCAACTTTAGCATCGGCTCTGTCGAGTTCGATCAATGGCTTACCGACTTGTATCATCTCAGTGTCATCAGCATGGATCGCGAGGACGGTTCCAGATACCTGCGGCGTTACCTGCACAACGTTACCTGCCGCATAGGCATCCTCGGTATGTTCGAAATGGCTGCCGACAGTGAACCACCAGAATGCATAAGCAAGACCGGCTATTACAAAAACGATGGTTGCGATGATCAGCAGGCCGCGGCGTTTAGAGCTGCTTTCAACGGGAGCTTGCACGATAGTTGTGTTGGAGTTTTTATTTGTATCAGGCGCGTTCATTATGCGGCCTCCGCTTTAATTAATAATTGAGTTGATGATTGAGATTGATTTCGTAACAGATTGCTTGCTTGTGGGGCTGACGGCGCCTGTATTGCTGCAGGCAAGTCATATCCACCACCCAAGGCTTTGATCAGATTGATTTGCAGATCAGTGCGGCGAATCTGAATATCCAGCAATAATTTTTGTTGGCTTATCCGGCCATTTTCTGCTGCGAGCACCGGTAACATATTGGCGGTGCCAGCCCTTTGTCGTTGCTGTGCCAGGTCAATAGTTCTGGCTGCCGCCGCATCAGCAATTCGCTGATTTTTGTCCTGTGCATCTGTAGTTTTTAGTGACTGCACCTGATCGGCGACTTCACGCAATGCGTCAGTCAGACTTTGATTGTAGGTAGCAACTGCGGCATCGTATGACGCCACTTTTCCCTTAAGCTGCGCACGCAAACGGCCGCCTTCAAAGATGGGCAGACGAATCGCCGGACCTGCGCCAATAATCGTACTGCCACTTTGAAATAGGTTGGAAACACCCAGACTCGATACGCCAGCGAATCCAATTAAATTAATGTTTGGATAAAACTGAGTTTTTGCCACGTCAATCTCACCTTGAATAGCTTCAACACGCCAGCGAGCTGCCACAATATCTGGCCTGCGTCCTAGTAATGCCAAAGGCAACTGTTCTGGCAGAGCCTGATTATTTGATGCTTTGAACACAGGCTTAGCGATTAACTGCCCGCGCTCAGGTGATTGCCCCAATAACGCAGCTAGTTGATTACGGCTTAGTACGATGGCTTCTTGCCATTGGTTGATCTCTGCCTGCAGCGTCGAGCTTTGGATCAGGCTTTGCTGTATTTCTGTACTGGTATCTAGTCCTGCTTTTACCCGCTGTTTCGTGAGGTCGTCGAGTTTATTGCGCACCGCCAGTTGACGGGTGCTTAAATCCAGTTGCTCATATTGTCGTGCCAATTGCACCCAGGCGTGTGCGATTGCTGTACTCAGCATCAGCCGGGCACTTTGCTGTTCTGCAAGCGCAACTTTTTCTTGGGATAGGGCAGAGCGCATCTCAGCCGAATGTTTGCCCCAGAAATCGAGTTCATACCCGACATTCAGGGTAATTTGATTATTGCTTTTTGTTGTTCCCGCCAGTGGAGGCGGAATCATGCCATGCTCTGTGAAGCGCTGGTAAGTGCTATCCAGACTCGCGTTGACATTCACTTTATCGTTGGCTCCAGCAACTTCTGTCAATGCTTTGGCGCTGCCAATGCGGGCGGCAGCGACCTGTAGTCCGGGATTGTCGGCAATTGCAGCATCAATCAGGTTTTGTAAATCTTTACCGCCGATTTGCTGCGCCCAATTAGCATCTTGCCAGTATGCTGGAGAAGAATTCACCTCAGCCGTTTGTGTCGGAAGTGAGCGTAACTGGGCACTACTTTGTATGCCCGTAAAATTTGCACAGCCCGAGAGCGTGAGCACCAGACTACTTGCTATCGCTAATTGCAAGCCAGTATGCCGTTTAGGTATGAGCTTCATAATTTTTATCAAAAAAGAAAAATAATAGATGTCGGGGCAATGATTGTTATGTGGATTCGATTGGTTCAAATAAGCATCGGTTCGCTAATAATTTTTTTAATAAACTTCTTAAAAAACCAATTTCTTCAGGGCTAAATCCAGTAAATGCAATATCAAGATTGCGGTTATAGATGGGGGGCAGGCATTCTGCCAATGCACGCCCCTGTTCTGTGAGTACGAGCTTTAGCAAACGTTTGTCATTCGCATCGGGCGTACGCGCCAGAATTTCTTTAGCTACCAGCCTGTCTAACATGCGTTTCATGGCGGCAGCATCAATAAATAAATCACGTGCTAACTCTGCAGCGGTACTGCATCGCCCAATCGCCAGCATCATGATCACGCTAGCCTGAGCATGTGTAATTCCAAGATCAACCAGCGAATCGTCTACGGCTTTTGATAGCATCGTTTTCGCTCTGGAGAGAAGATAACCAACGCTATCTTCGACTTGGTAGCTGGAAAAAGAAAATGGCTTAGCTTGTTGTTCCATGATTATTAAATATTAATTGCCTAGGCAATATAATATATCAAATCAAAAAATGGTGTTGACGATGCCAAAACGGATTTTTTATCAAGATATAGCGACATAAAACACAATCTAAAAAGCAATCGCACAAAGAAAAACGGCACCCTGAGGTGCCGTTCGAAGAGAGGCTGATTTTCTTTATAAAATTTCGCTAGCGTGATCTGCAAGGCGAGAACGCTCACCCCGTGCCAGCGTGACATGACCACTATGTGCCCAGCCCTTGAATTTATCTACAACATAAGTCAGGCCGCTGGATCCCTCGGTCAGATAAGGAGTATCGATCTGCGCGATATTGCCAAGACAGATGATCTTAGTGCCAGGGCCGGCACGTGTGACTAGAGTTTTGACTTGTTTTGGCGTCAGATTCTGCGCTTCATCAATGATCAGGAATTTGTTGACGAAAGTACGGCCACGCATAAAGTTCAGTGATTTGATCTTGATTTTTGAGCGTATTAAGTCTTGTGTTGCTGCACGCCCCCAATCACCGGCATCGTTATCCGATTTATTCAGAACTTCAAGATTGTCGTCAAATGCGCCCATCCACGGCGACATTTTTTCTTCTTCCGTACCAGGTAAGAAGCCGATGTCTTCACCAACAGGGACTGTCACACGCGTCACGATGATCTCGTTATAGGTTTTGGTTTCCAATACCTGAGCCAGACCAGCTGCCAGTGCAAGCAGTGTTTTGCCGGTACCGGCTTGCCCCAGCAAGGTCACAAAATCACACTCAGGATCCATCAACAAGTTCAGGGCAAAATTCTGTTCCCGGTTGCGTGAAGTCACACCCCACACACTATGCTTGGCATGTCCGTAGTCCCGTAAAGTTTGCAGTACTGCCGTTTTGCCATTGATCTGACGTACGTGACCATAGAACGAAGCTTCACCGTTCTTTGGTTCCAAATAGACAAATTGGTTGACCAGCAGACTAGGGATGATCGGGCCTGTAATCCGGTAAAACGTGGTACTCAGACCATTACGATTTTCTTGCCAGGTTTCTATGCCTTTACCATGCTTATTCCAGAAATCATCTGGTAATTGCACGATGCCGGTGTATAGAAGGTCGGAGTCTTCCAGAACATGGTCGTTGAAATAGTCTTCGGCAGGTAAGCCCAGCGCACGGGCTTTAATACGCATGTTGATATCTTTTGATACCAATACGACTGGGCGACCAGGAGATTCAGCCTCAAGTGCACGGACTACTGCCAAAATCTGGTTATCAGCCTTTCCTTGAGGAAGTCCCTGGGGCAGGGCGCCGCCTTGCAATTTTGTCTGAAAATACAGATGACCCTTTGCATCTTTATTGCCAAGCTTCGCTAAAGGAATCCCTTTTTCAATTTCGTGATGATCAATATCGCCTACCAGCGCATCCAGTGAGCGCGATACCTGGCGTGCATTGCGTGCGACCTCTGACATACCTTTTTTGTGATCATCGAGTTCTTCAAGCGTGATCATCGGCAGATAGACATCATGCTCTTCAAAGCGGAACAGCGATGTCGGGTCATGCATCAGGACGTTGGTGTCGAGAACGAATAATTTTGTTATGCCTGATTTATCGGCCGCACGACTGGTTCCTGACTTGACGCGGTTGTCATGTTTCAGGGCGGCTGGTTTTGCTGTCGGTTTTGCCGCGACTGCTGATGAGGCAAGCTTTGCCACAGGCGCGATCTTAGCGACAGGCGCAACGATATTGGCTAACTGAGAAGGTTTTGTGGGTGTAGCCACTTCAATTTTTCTTGCTGGTGCAGCTTTAACTTCAGTTCTATCTTGTTTTAAAGATTTTGATTTATCTGCTTTAGGGTAGTCCTTAGGGGACAGCAGGGCCGCTGGTTTAGTCGGCATTTTCGGCAGGGGCATTAGGACCTCTTCTAAAAGTGTGAGAGCTTAAAAGTCAAAAAGCCGCTAAGAAGGACACCGGATTAATCCGGGACACTTCCATCTGCGGCTTTTTCTCGAAGAAAATTTTAGATTTCAATTACTGGTTTGCGCTCACAAATTCCAACACTTCATCAACATGTCCAGCTACTTTTACTCCACGCCATTCTTTCACTAATTTGCCGCTGCCGTCAATCACAAACGTACTGCGCTCGACGCCACGATGTTGTTTGCCGTACATATTTTTCATCTTCATCACGTCAAACAAATTGCAGACAGTTTCTTCAGGGTCAGATATCAGCTCAAACGGCAAGCCCAATTTAGCTTTAAAACCCTCATGCGAACGCAGGCTGTCACGACTCACGCCGAATACGACGGCATTGTTTTTTTCAAATGAGGCATGGGCATCACGAAATGCCAAGCTCTCCGTCGTACAGCCTGGGGTGTTGTCTTTAGGGTAAAAATAGATGACGATAGTTTTTCCAGCGTAGTGACTAAGCTGAAACGTTTGTTCGCTGGTCATCGCAGCAGAAAATTCTGGAACCTGGCATTGCAGTGCGGATGGGCTATCGGCCACAGTAGTCTCCTGAGTAGGTGGATGGAGAAGCATTCAAGCTGTCCGCCATCCATCCGGGTCAGCTACAGCTCAGGCGGCTAATGCAAACAATTCACCGGATCTACCAGGCAATTCAACCCATTTGATCGTGTGAGCTGGTAATTTGTCGTTTTTGATGGTCTCATAAAAATCTCCCATCGAAACACAATCGTAACCTTGTTCGCGCCAACCTTTCAGCAATTCCTCGAAGATGGGGGCGAGTTTCTGCCCTTCAAGTTCTGCATGCAGGGTAAACACGTGATTTCTTGGTACTGCCGTTAATTTAAGGATTGTAGCGGCAATATTTGACCCGTTAATGACGACGCCATCAATGTCACGTCCCAGCATTTCATCCAGTGTTGGCAACGTGGTCGGCATCTGAATGCAGGACATGGATTTGCCATTAACTTTCAAGCGATAAGGACCCGCCGTGGTATTCGCCAGACTGCCGTTGTCGTTGAGCAGGGCACGTCCGTCAGACGCATATGACATACCGAACTGATCGAGCTGCTCAAACGCATGGGCATTCATCTGCCATCCTGCGGCGCCATGGGTTTTTGGTGCTGCGCCAAAAATTTCTTTGAACCGCGAATATGCCTGTTGCATCTGGTGCTGTGTCCACCCCGCGTCACGTTGACGCACATTATCTTGCCAGACGACATGATCCCAGGTGTGAATGCCGCATTCAAAGCCAGCATCCTTAACTGCACGCATTTCATTTGCACAGCCTTTACCAATATCCGGTGCCGGCAAAAAAACGCCATACATCAAGGTTTTGACACCATAGTGCTCAACGACCGAGGTGCGCGAGACTTTTTGGAAAAAACCAGGACGGAAAGCACGTCGTAACGCCCATCCGGTATGGTCTTTACCCAGAGAGAATAGAAAAGTAGCACCAGCCTGGTGCTGCTTTAACAGGCGCACCAGATTCGGTACGCCTTCTTTAGTGCCGCGAAACGTATCGACATCAATTTTTAGGACGATGCTTGGCATTGGTGCTGATTAGTCCATCAATGCGCGGGCTTCGGCTACCTGGCTGCGATAAGCATCGAAAATATTGCGCATGGTGTCTTTCATGTCCGTTGTCGGCGCCCAGCCCAGCTCTTCGCAGGTATTGGTGATTTTTGGTACGCGACTTTGAACGTCCTGATAACCTGCACCGTAATAGGCACCAGACGTGGTTTCTGTCAGTTGCACGTTTTTCGCAGTATCTGCATATTCCGGATATTCAGCAGCCAAAGTCAACATCATGTGAGCGAGTTCACGAATCGAATAGTTATTGGTCGGATTGCCGATGTTATAGATCTTACCGCTGGCAATGCCATCCTTGTTATCGATGATACGCATCAGCGCATCGATGCCATCGTCGATATATGTGAAAGCGCGTTTCTGTGCGCCGCCGTCAACCAAGGAGATATTTTCACCACGGACAATATGACCGAAAAATTGGGTTACGACACGAGAACTGCCTTCTTTTGGTGTGTGAATATTGTCCAGACCAGCGCCGATCCAGTTAAACGGGCGGAACAGCGTGAAATTCAAGCCTTCCATGCCATAGCCCCAGATGACGCGATCCATCAATTGCTTGGCGCAAGAATAAATCCAGCGGGGCTTATTGATCGGGCCGCAAATCAGTTCGGATTGCTCAGGATCGAATTCCTCGTCATGACACATGCCATATACTTCGGATGTCGAAGGAAACACCAGGTGCTTGCCGTACTTTGCGGCCGAGCGGACGATAGGCAGATTTGCTTCGAAATCCAGCTCAAAAACGCGCAGAGGTTGTTTGACATAAGTCGATGGTGTGGCGATCGCGACTAGAGGCAGAATGACATCGCACTTTTTAACATGGTACTCAACCCATTCTTTATTGATGGTGATGTCACCCTCAAAGAAGTGCATGCGCGGATGATTGATCATGTCGCCCAGACGCTCGGTTTGCATGTCCATGCCATAGACTTCCCAGTCTGTCGTTTCCAAGATGCGTTTAGACAAGTGATGACCGATAAAGCCGTTGACGCCGAGAATGAGGACTTTTTTCATGATGATTTCTTTATAATTTTTAAAAATTAATTGGTGTCTTGATGAATACTAAAGCGCTGTTTTTGACGATGCTGCCTGTCAAAAGCTGCTGATACATAATTGGGCGACGCCGAACCTAGCGAGACTTGAGTGCAGCATCAAGTGCCTTGGCAGTGACTACTTCACCATTCAACAATAATTCCATAATTGTGAGCGCACGGCCATCGCCGCAAACGCCAAGGATAGCATTATCCACTACACATAAGCCTGTCGGCAAATCTATGGTGTTTTTTGCTGTTGATGTCGTATTTAGTCGTGCTTTTCCGATAACATAAGTTTTGCCATGCAATTCAGTAAAAGCTCCAGGATATGGCGGGGCAACCGCGCGATGCAGGTTATAGACTTGCTGAGCAGTCTGCTCCCAGTTGATGCGACCATCCTCTGGTTTACGTCCCCCAAAATAACTGCCTTTAGCCAGATCATTGTTTAAGCTTGGCGCTGTTCCGGCGATCAGGCCGGGCAAGGCAGACCACAATGTTTGCTCCGAGGCGACAGTCAATTTGCCAAACACTTCAAATGCGGTGTCATCAGGCAAAATCGGTACCATGGTCTGCGCAATGATGGCACCCGCATCCGGTTTTAGCGCCATTTCATGCAAGGTGGCGCCGGTCTCGGTTTCGCCATGGAGTACCGCCCAATTGACAGGCACGCGACCACGATATTTGGGAAGTAATGAACCGTGCAGGTTATACGCGCCGCGTTTTGCCAGAGCAAGCAATTCGAGCGGCAACATGTTCCGGTAGTAAAAGCTGAAGATAAAATCTGGCGAAATGGCAGCGACTTGCGCATGCAACTCAGCAGATTTCGGGTCTGCCGGTGTAATCGTCGGTATGCCTTGCTCTTTACATAGCGCAGCTACCGATTCAAACCAGATCGTTTCAGCCGGATTGTCTTCATGGGTAACGACCAGTTCAATCGTTATACCGCGCGCCAGCAGGGTTTTAATGCAGCGGACGCCGACGCTGTGATAGGCGAATACAACCGCAGTGGTATTGGATGAAGACATCTTAGTTAGTTTCCGTCGCGTCGCCGTTAGTTTGCTCGAGAATAGCCTGCACGACATAACGTGGACGACCGCGAACTTGCTGATAAATTCGGCCAACGTATTCGCCGAGCAGGCCGATGCCGAACAAAATCACACCCATCATGAAGAAGGCAATCGCAAACAAAGTAAACAGGCCTTCCGCCTCAGCTCCCAGAACAAAGCGGCGTATCAACAGCAAAAACACCAACAATGCGGAGGCCGCTGACAGCACCATGCCCAGCATCGAAAATAGCTGCAAAGGCATGATAGAAAAGCCAGTCATCAAATCAAAATTTAAACGGATAAGGCTGTACAAGGAATACTTCGACTCACCGGCCGCACGTTCTTCATGCTCCACCGTAATTTCAGTCGGCTTGCGCGCAAACGTATAGGCCAGCGCAGGAACAAAGGTATTTACTTCGCTGCACTGATTAATTAGATCAATTACATTACGGCCGTAGGCGCGCAGCATATTTCCCTGATCTGTGATCTTAATGCGGGTAATTTTTTCGCGGATGCGATTCATCGCCTTGGAGGCGTAGGTGCGCCATGCGGAATCTTGACGCTTGCGGCGGATAGAGCCAACATAATCAAAACCCTCGCGCATTTTATCGACCAGCGCACCGATTTCTTCCGGTGGATTTTGCAAATCAGCATCCAACGTGACCACAATGTCGCCGCGTGTTGCTTGGAACCCCGCCAATATCGCCATATGCTGACCATAATTGCCGTTGAACAGCACGACACGAGTCACGTCGGGACGCAAACGGAACTGATCTGCCAGCATTGCGGCGGTGTTATCGCGGCTACCATCATTGACGAATATGATTTCATAAGGGACGCCGCGCGCTGCCAGAGAGTCGAGTGCCGGGTACAGGCGCGCGTATAGCTTCGCGAGGCCGGATTCTTCGTTATAAACGGGGATGACGACGGAGAGTTCAGGTTTCATCAAGCGTGGTCCGAATTAGGAAAGGCGAGATTTTACCGCAGTCACGACTCTTTCGACATCGGCTTCGGTCATGCTTGGAAAAAGCGGCAAGGTGACGATCTGTTTGCCGACACGCTCTGCAATCGGGAACATCCCATCTGTAAAGCCGCGTGCACGATAATAGCTGAACAAATGAATTGCGCGGTAGTGATAGCCAAGGCCGATACCGACATCCATCATATGTTGCATGAATTCACCGCGATTAATACGCTCGGGCAGAACGATGTGAAACATATGCCAGTTACTGTTGTCAAAATCAGCAATCGGCAATTCTGCGCCTGTCTGTGCCTCAAACTCGCTGCCAAACATCGTGAAGTAATGATGCGCCAATGCTTTGCGCCTGGCGTTAAATTCTGCCAGATGTTTCATCTGTCCCAGACCAATCGCAGCGGCGATATCGGTCATATTGTATTTGCCGCCGAGGACATCGACATCGATACCATCAAGACCGCTGCGGGTGACGCCTTGCAGGCGATATTTTTCTGCGAGGCGAGCTTCTTCTGCGTTATTTAAGACCAGGCACCCACCTTCACCGGTCATGATGTTTTTGTTAACCTGAAAACTAAATGAGGCAAAGTCGCCGAATGCGCCGATGCGCTGGCCTTTCCAGGTAGAGCCGATGGCTTGTGCGGCATCTTCGACTACGCGCAGATTGTGCTTCTTGGCAATCGCGTACAGTTTGTCCATATCACACGGCAAGCCACACATATGAACAGGAATAATCGCCCTGGTACGTGGCGTAATTGCGGCTTCGACCTTGTCGAGATCAATATTGTGACTACGTGCATCAATATCGACAAATACCGGCGTCGCACCGACTTCGATAATCACATTAGCGGTGGCTACCCAGGAATTTGGCGTGGTAATCACCTCGTCCCCCGCACCGATGCCGGCAATCCGTAAGGCGATTTCCATCGTGGAAGTGCCGGAATTGTAGGTGCGCACCGGACGGCCGCCGAAGTACTCGGATAACTGCGCTTCCAGCGCCTGCACATTCGGGCCGCTGGTCAGCCAGCCAGAACGTAAAACATTACCAACCGCGGCAATCGTTTCCTCATCCATGGTCGGTTTCGTGAAAGGCAGAAAGGGCAGGGCTGTAGTCATTACAAATTCCTTCTATTAATTTACTTACTTAGTTATTCATTTTTTATACTCAGGTAGAGTATTTTTAAAGCACGTTATAAAACAGACGGATTAAGGGCTATTATTGCCTATACTCCCTCTCGTTTAATAAGTTGGTTCTCGGATTCAGCTTTTCACCAGCAGGGCGACGCCAACAATAATCACCAGAATCGCCAGCATACGCTGCAAGGACATCACTTCGCCGAGGAAGTACCAGGCGCCGATCGCATTCACCACATAGCCAATCGACAGCAGCGGGTAAGCAATCGTCACATCAACACGTGACAGTCCGATGATCCAGACCACAACCGACACCACATAGCAAGTTAGTCCACCAATAATGGGCAACTGCGTAGCTAGCTGAAGAGCAATAGAAAACCAGTTTTCTGCTGTCAGATGAATTGCGCCCACCGCCTTAGTACCTATCTTAAGCAGGAGTTGTGCGCATGCATTGAGAAAAATGCCGGTCAGGATAATGCCAAAGGTGCCTATATTCATCTTATTTTGCCACTTGAGTAGTTGGTTGCTGGATTGATTGAGATGTAGCCTGATCGCCTGCGGGAGCAGTATCTGTCGCACTAGTCGTCAAAATTGTGGACACAATCACCCGTCTCGGATCTTGTCCGATCACGCGCATAGGCACTTTGTCCTCGACGAATTTTTCATAAATATCGGTACGGACAATTGCTACCGCAGCTTTGCCACTGGCGGCATCAGCCCGCCATCGAGCAACAAAGTCTTCAAGTTTGGGAATCCAGAGCTCGGGTTGCTGCTTTAGCCCAAACTCCATCTCATCCGGAAACTCAACCAGAATCAAGGTGTGCCGGAGGTAAAAAGGAAGTGCCTGTTCATAACGTCCGACTGCATATAGCGGCGTATCGGCCTTAAGCAACGCGGCACGGATAGCGGGAATATGTTCTGTGCCCGCGATATATTTGCCCCAGGGATCATGCCCCAAAAAAGCAATCTGTCCGGCAACATAGCCGCTTAATGCCAGGATAACTACCGCCCAGTCTTTGCCTACAGATGGTCTGCGCGCCATTAAGCATGCCAGGATGCCGCCGACCAGCGTTAACACTGCCGCGGCCGCCAGCCATGGGGCATAGGCTTGATATAAAGGGATCTCATACGCTAGCTTACCCATGCCAGACGCCTTGCTGACAAACGCCAGACCTACAACGCCAAGTGCCGCAAAGGAGAGGCTGGCAATCATTATTGATCTGGACGACGCGTGCTCAAGATAGCAGGCAATTAACAGTGCAATTGCCGGGAAGATAGGCAAGATATATCCGGGTAATTTTGAGCCGGAAATGCTAAAAAAGAAAAAGAAAAAGACTGCCCAAATAAGTAGCATTTTTTTGGCTTGAAAACCTTTTTCAAGACCGTTGCGATCTTGAGTGCCGGTCCACAGCCCCTGTATTAGCAGGCCAATCCAAGGAACAATCCCTAATATCAGAAATGGAAAAAAGAAATACCAGGCGCCGCCACGCTTATGCACGTTGCTGGTAAAACGATCAAAATGCTCATGAATAAAAAAGAACTGCGGATGTTCAGGATTTTTCATGGCAATTAAAATAAACCACGGTGCAGTAATAGCAAAAAAAACAATCAATCCTTTACCCATATGCAAGCGCGTCCACAATCGCCAGTCCATTGTCAGCAGGCTGTAAATCACCAGTACGCCACCGGGAAGAACGAAGCCGATCAACCCTTTCGATAAGGTAGCTAAGGCCATGCCAATCCAGCACAGCAACATATAATTGCGTTGTTCCACAGCACTTGCACCATTTCTTTGTGCCAGCAATAACCCGCACAAAGCAATTGTGAACATGCCAGATAAGCCCATATCTAGCGAATTTACATGTCCCATACCGGCCCAGTAAAAGCTGGAGCCCAATACTAGAGCTGCACTGATGCCAACCCGGCGGCTAAACATCTTATTTCCGGCAATGCCGACCAGAGCGACACCGAGCAAGCCAGTCAATCCTGTCCAAAGACGCGCCTGCCAGTCACCAAGACCAAACAATTCAAAACTGATCGCGTTCATCCAGTTTTGCAGGGGTGGCTTTTCAAAATATTTAATGCCATTCAATCGCAGGGTGATCCAGTCACCGGTCGCGACCATCTCACGCGCCATTTCTGCATAACGACCTTCATCCGTTGGCACCAGCGTGCGGGCACCCAGCATATAAAACCAGATCAACAAAAAAACTAACGCGATCAGCCAGAGTGTCGCCGGAGAATCATAAGGAGACCGGTGTTGTTTCATACGGCGTCCATGATCAGCGCCAAAGCGACTTTGCGTCCCTCAGCCATCAGAATATTGTAAGTACGGCAGGCTGCCTGATTATCCATACATTCGACACCGATACGCCTGGCTGCCAGTGAGGCGGTGAGCTTGGGATGAACGAACCGCTGCTTCAAGCCGGTGCCCAGAATGACGACGTCCGGCATCGTCGCTTCTATCTGAGCAAAGTCAGTCGTATTTAAGTCTTCAAAGCTATTTGCCGACCATTGCGCAGGTTTTGTTTCAGGCAAAACGATCAGACTGTGCTTGTAAGTAATCGCGTTGATTTCAACACTGTCCTTATCATAGGCAGTGATGGTTTGGTATTGCTGGGTGGCAGTGGAATGCAGCTTCATCTATCGTGCTCGATTAAGTGGGTAACTGATGAGTGCGGCATTGTAACTTTTTTACCGGACTCAGTCTGCATTCTGCTGCGACCCGATGATTTGCGCCAATTTAAGATCATTTTGATCCGCCACCAATTCAACTGGTGTCTTTGCAAAAATTAATCAATGGGCTTGATTTCTCCAGGCATATTCCAATTCGACTGAGATTTCCTGCAATCATGCAAAACAGTCGTAAAATCAAGACGAATGCCAGTCAGCAGCGAATAAAATTAGATTATTCGACGAAACGCATTGATAAAAACGTGCGCATTGGGCAGAATGGAACGTTCGGCAGTGCAGCATTTTTCTGCACTGCAGCCCCAATATTAGCAAGGATTGCCGCAGTGCGACCCATACAAAAATCACAAAAATTAGCAGACGTCTGTTATGACATCCGTGGCCCTGTCATGGAAAAAGCCAAACAGATGGAAGAGGAAGGCCACAAGATCATCAAGCTGAATATCGGCAATCTGGCGGTGTTCAATTTTGATCCGCCGGATGAAATCGTGCAGGATATGATCCGCAATATGCACAATGCAGCCGGTTATACCGACTCCAAAGGCATGTTTGCTCCGCGCAAATCCATCATGCACTACACCCAGGAAAAACATATTCGCGGTGTAACAATTGAAGATATTTATATCGGTAACGGCGCATCCGAATTGATTGTAATGGGCATGAATGCCTTGCTCAATAGCGGCGATGAGGTCCTTGTGCCGGCACCGGATTATCCCTTGTGGACCGCCGCAGTGAGCCTGTCTGGCGGCAAACCCGTTCATTACGTCTGCGACGAGAGCGCTGGCTGGATGCCGGATATTGACGATATCAAGAGCAAAATCACACCGAATACCAAAGCGATTGTGGTCATCAATCCGAATAATCCGACTGGTGCTTTATATCCGGTCGAAATTTTGCAGCAGATTGTTGACGTCGCACGGCAGCATCAGCTCATCGTTTTTGCGGACGAAATTTACGATAAAACTTTGTATGACGAGGCGACGCACACGTCGATCGCTTCTTTAGCTGACGATGTTTTGTTTTTGACCTTGAATGGTCTATCAAAAAATTATCGCTCCTGCGGCTATCGCGCTGGCTGGATGGTGGTCTCCGGTGAAAAACGTCATGCCAAAGACTATATTGAGGGCTTGAATATGCTAGCCTCCATGCGTCTGTGTGCGAATGCGCCCGGACAGTTTGCGATCCAGACGGCGCTGGGTGGTTATCAGAGCATCAATGATCTGGTCGGCCCCGGCGGACGTTTGCTAAAGCAGCGCGATCTGGCGCATAAGCTGTTAACCGATATACCGGGTGTGACCTGCGTCAAGCCTAAAGCCGCGCTGTATATGTTTCCGAAACTGGATCCTTTGATGTACCCGATCAAGGACGACCAGGAATTTATTCACGAACTGCTGACCGAGCAGCGCGTGTTGTTAGTACAGGGAACGGGATTCAACTGGATCAATCCCGACCATTTCCGTGTTGTGTTCCTGCCGAACACGGATGATTTGACTGAAGCATTCGGACGTATTTCGCATTTCCTTGAGGGATATCGAAAACGTCACGGTACCAATTAATTTTAGTTCGTAGAGCACGAGTGCATTCGCTGCATTGCTGTATCGCCGAGCCTTGCTGTTGTCCCTCACTGTGGGCGGCACGTACGCTTGTTCTCCTTGCTTCTGCGAACTAAAATAAAACCCATTCTTACTAGTTGAATATTATGAAACCCATCAAAGTAGGCCTGTTAGGCATAGGCACCGTCGGCTCCGGCACATTTAATGTTTTGAAGCGCAATCAGGAAGAGATTACGCGTCGCGCTGGTCGCTCGATTGAGATCGCCATGGTGGCAGATCTGAATGTTGAGCGGGCGCGTGAACTGACTCATGGTGAAGTCGAAGTCGTGAATGATGCCAATCTTGTCGTCACCAATCCAGAGATTGATATTGTCATCGAACTCATCGGCGGCTACGGCATCGCCAAGGATTTGGTATTGAAGGCGATCGCCAATGGCAAACACGTGGTTACCGCCAATAAGGCCTTGCTCGCTACGCACGGTAATGAAATTTTTGCTGCGGCACAGGCGAAAGGCGTGATGGTCGCGTTCGAGGCTGCCGTCGCAGGTGGTATTCCTATCATTAAAGCCTTGCGTGAAGGCTTGACGGCCAACCGCATCCAATGGATTGCAGGCATCATTAACGGCACCACCAACTTCATCTTGTCCGAGATGCGTGACAAAGGCTTGGATTTCGATACCGTGTTGAAAGAAGCGCAAGCACTCGGTTATGCCGAAGCTGATCCGACCTTTGATATTGAGGGTGTCGATGCGGCACACAAGGCGACCATCATGGCGTCGATTGCCTACGGTATCCCTATGCAATTCGATAAGGCTCATGTCGAAGGTATTACCAAACTCGAAGCGACAGATATACGCTATGCAGAACAATTGGGTTACCGCATCAAACTGCTTGGCATCACCAAGCGTACCGAGCAAGGCATAGAATTACGTGTCCATCCAACACTGATTCCAGAAAAACGCCTGATTGCTAACGTCGAAGGAGCAATGAATGCCGTATTAGTGCAAGGTGATGCCGTCGGTGCGACGCTGTACTACGGTAAGGGTGCCGGTGCCGAACCGACTGCCTCTGCCGTGATTGCCGACTTGGTGGACATCACACGCCTGGCAACTGCCGATCCTGAACATCGTGTACCGCATCTGGCTTTTCAGCCGAATGCCATGAGCAGTCTGCCGATTCTGCCTATGTCTGAGATCGTCACCAGTTACTACTTGCGTATGCATGTTGCAGATCAGGCCGGCGTTCTGGCCGACGTCACTAAAATTCTTGCTGACTTCTCGATTTCTATCGATGCGATGCTGCAAAAAGAACCGGGCGAAGGGGAGAAGAAGACCGACATCATCATCCTCACACATCAGACCCAGGAAAAAAATATCCTGTCTGCGATTGCAAAGATTGAAGGCCTATCTACCGTGTTTGGCTCAGTAACGAAGTTGCGGCTGGAAGAATTGAGCTAAACGAGGATACAGCGCATACGAATACGCTACTCAAAATGTATGAAAATACTGTCAGCACGTAATTGGCTATGATGTAGTTATGTCGGATGAAGCAGGATTGCCGCAAAACACAGCAAAACAGCGTGAACCTCGTTAAGTGGTCACGCTGTTTTTGTATCTACGTTACTATTTAGCACATGCAAAATGAAAATTATTGTATTGCCAAGCGTATCCAATGATGACCTTGGATAATTTGATGAATAATCGATCTGATCCGAAATTTCGACAAACTGGCACTTAACATCAAAACGGAATACTGGCCAATGACACGCCCCGTTACTCAATATAAATACTACGATTTCGTCATGACGGCTTTTGTGACGGTATTACTTTGTTCGAATCTCATCGGTGCGGCAAAGGCTGCCGAAGTGACCTTGCCAATACTTGGTGCAGTGACTTTTGGTGCCGGCGTATTGTTCTTTCCGATCTCTTATATCTTCGGTGACGTACTGACAGAAGTCTATGGCTACGGACGAGACCGGCGCGTGATCTGGGCAGGTTTTGGTGTCTTGATTTTTGCCGGCATCATGTCGGCTGTGGTGTTATCTCTGAAGCCTGCAGCGGATCCTTTCAATCGCGATTATCAGACGCATCTGGATGCCGTATTCGGTAATACACCGCGCATTGTTCTTGGATCAATGATTGCGTTCTGGTGCGGTAGTTTTGTGAACAGCTATGTCATGGCCAAAATGAAAGTAGCAATGGCCGGTCGTCAACTCTGGATGCGAACCATAGGTTCGACGATTTGCGGTGAGTTTGTCGATTCGAGTTTGTTTTATGTGATCGCGTTTTACGGCATCTGGTCAAATAATCAGCTGATCTCGGTCATCATTGCGCAATACGTGTTGAAGACGAGCTGGGAGGTGATAATGACGCCGTTCACCTATAAGGTGGTCGCATTCTTGAAGCGAAAAGAGAACGAAGATTATTACGACAAGGATACCGATTTCAATCCTTTCAAACTCAAAGCCTAGGTTGATGAACGCTGCTGGCCCAACGCTCTTGATCCTGCGCCCCCGATCGATACACATGATGCACAGTTACAGATAAGATGAGCCGATTATCGTTTTCCGGATTACTGAATTACGGCCTTTTTGGCTTGCCACTAGCTCTGGTCGCCTTGCCGATTTATGTGTATGTGCCGCAGTTTTATTCAGCACGTTTCGGCCTATCGTTAACATTGATCGGCACTGCACTTTTGCTGGCGCGCTTGCTCGATGCTTTCATTGACCCGGCAATCGGCTGGTGGATAGACCAGAACCGGCACCGCCGATCGCATGCTCGGTATATTACATTCGCTTTGCCTGCGCTGATTTTTGGTTTTCTTGCTTTATTTCATCCATTGCCAGTCGCTAATTTTGCGCCGTTTTATTGGTTTCTCAGCTCATTGATGGTGGTGTATGCGGGCTTTAGTTTGGCAACAATTGCGCACCAAAGCTGGGGCGCCGCGCTGACTCAGGCGCCATTAGAACGGACGCGGCTGACGGCAGTGCGCGAGGCTTGCGGCTTGCTTGGCGTCATTTCAGCCGCAGCATTATCACAATTAGTGAGCATTGCCTGGTTGTCGACGAGTTTCGTCTTCACACTCTTGCTAGCGAGTAGCTTGCTGATCAGCTACGCACCCAGACCCGCTGCCAGTAATCCGCCGGATGCAGCGGAGCCGGAGTTTGGCAATCAAGATGGGGGGCGCTCTGGCGTTGCGCAGATATTTGCCTCACTGACATTACCATTTCAAAATCACTATTTCCGGCATTTATTTACTGTATTTGTCGTCAATGGTATTGCGGCATCGATTCCGGCGACTTTATTCTTGTTTTTTGCTAAAGACCGTTTGCAGCTTGAACATTTATCCGGCGTATTTTTGATCGTGTATTTCGTTGCTGCAGCCTTGTCTATGCCATTGTGGGTAATGGTGGCAGGCCGGTTGGGCGAGGCGAGAGCCTGGCTGTGCGGCATGGTGTTATCGATTGTCACATTTATGTGGGTATTTGGCTTGGGCGCGGGCGCAGCGACATCATTTGGTATGGTCTGCGTCTTATCAGGATTTGCCCTCGGAGCGGATCTGGCTTTGCCGCCCGCATTACTGGCCGCAGTCATCCGGCGTGGTGGCCATAGCGGACAAAGAGAGGGCGCCTATTTTGGCGCATGGAATTGGGCAACCAAGATGAATCTGGCGCTGGCTGCAGGAGTGTCATTGCCGCTATTGGATTATCTGAGCTATATACCCGGGACTTCCGATACTCAGGGCATATTTGCTCTCGGTATCGCTTATGCGATTTTGCCGTGCCTGCTCAAGCTGATTGCTGCGGTGTTGCTGTGGCGTGCGCCTTTACGCGATGTGTGAATGAAATTGCTTGATGCGAAGATATGCGAAAAATTTTTCGTGAAATACTGAGCAGGTCTAACGCAGTAGTTTTTCGTGAAATTCAGCCGGATGATGGCTGTGGATTTTTACCAGACTCGATACACGCGTTCCATAATCTGGGGACTCTATGCATGCCGCAGATAACAATCGCTCCATCTCAAAACTCACTCCGGTATCGGGCAGGCGGCAGTCTGGCGCTGGCGTCGTATTCGACAGCATTTCAAAGTAAGCCTCCTCAGGTGCGCGCTGGCAGAGCAGGCTGGCGAACTCGGCCTTGGTCTTGACAACCTTGGGCCATGGCGTATCCAGCGCAGCGTTAGAAATTCCATAAATACCGGGTGGCAGTGCCTGACCATTGCGCGGATCGTCCCGTTTGCGATTTGAAAACCAGATCAGATCATTGTCGTCGCCAACCAGCAGATTGAATCCATTGTAGTCATCGACTTTATCTTTGATGCTGGCAATATAATCCTGTGCGGATAGGGTGCCAGTCAGATAGTCTGAGACGAGTTTGCCACGTGACGGCGCATCCGTTCTTTTCTCAGACGGTGCACGGACATTCGTGATGGCGGCAAATTTCTTCATGGCAGTTGATTGTTCACCTGTATGACTCTCGCCACCACTATTGCTACTACGGCTGCGCACTTCAGCAACGCCCATCCACGTACCACCTGACTGCAAATCACGTCCTCCAAAAACATGCGGCGAGTTTTCCCACCAGATCGCCGGTGCGGCAGGACGGTCATAGAATTCGTCACGGTTACTGGCCACGATCAGAGGAGTGTGCGGAAGCAGCTTCCAGGCAAAAACGATCAGACACATGGAATCACCTCCATAAAAAACTCAGGATGACGCTCACCATCTATCAGTGGTATTAAGCGTGTCTGCTGTACCGCCACTGTCAGGCTGGCGATGAAGCTGTCGGGAACCTGGCGATAAATTTCCATCCAGGTATGCATGCCATTACTGATCTCCGGACGTCGTTGCAGTCCACCGCTGACGCCAGTCTGAGCATGTAGTGCGGCTTGCATACCGCGTACTTGCCCCATTACCTGATCCTGAAACTCCACCGGCACTTTGTAATAAATATAGCAATCCATACTTGTCATCCTCCATCAGTCCCGACAATCTCCCTGATAGAAATCTATTTATTATGATTATTTTATAGGGGGTATAGGAATTTATCAGCGTTATCCGCTTGTTTTACCTTCGTATTGGGGTAGTTATTTGCCATACTGGGGCTGAGTATATATTTATTCATCATTTTTAAAATCATGCTGTAACGTCAATCACCGGATACGGCAAGGGGAGGAAGGTCAGCGTGGCCCCGGTGCTAGATGTGAGGTGAATAGAGCCTGCCTCCTGATCAGCGACTTTGATCTCGACCAGGCACAGGCACTCATCCTCACTTACCCACTCGGCGTTCACAATCATGCCGCAAGCTTGCGCCGCCTCTTCACTTGTGAATACTTCGGTGCCTGGCATAATCGGCTGATCACCGTCATAAACGATGCGCGCCAGCGCCATGCGGCGCTTTAACTTGCCAAGATACTGGCTACGGGCGACGATTTCCTGGCCGGGATAGCAGCCTTTTTTAAAATTCACACCACCGATTAGCTCAAAATTCACCATTTGCGGCACGAAGTGTTCTTGTGTTTTATCGATGATCTGTGGGATTCCGGCTTGAATATTGGTCAGTCGCCATGCGCTTGCATCGACAATCGCCAGTTCTTTTTGCAGCAGAGGCCATATCTCTTGCCCGATCGCATTGCTGGTGCTCCATTGATAGCGAGCGATGTTATTGGCATCGCTGACTCGAATCAAGGTGCCGAATGGCGTCTCTATTTTTGAATATGCTTCGCGCGGCAATTCCGAAAACCAGCGTGACAAAACACTTGCTGCGGCAGTGCCGCCGAGGCCCAGCACAATCTGGTCTGTGCTGATATCCTGCAATTTTGCTTTTGCCCGCAAGATAAACATCTGCAAACGCTTGTGAATCGCTGGCCTGATAGACTGATGCAGCTGCAGCACGATACCTTCACTGGTTTTCCAGTACAGAAAACTGGCAATCATCCGACCTTTCGGTGAACAATAGCAGGCAAGCTTAGCCTGATCATCTTTTAAATGCTCAACATCATTGGTCAATTGATTATGCAAAAAAGTGGCGGCATCTTCACCCGTTGCCAGCAACAATGCCTGATCCGTCAGTGCCGCAACAAAGCCCGTTTGCAATGCTTGTGCAGTAGAGCTTTGCCAGACCGGAGGGCCATTCGTTTTGCTCTGTTGCGCTAAAAAATCCTGCCAGCTCGTCATTGTTTCTGTGTTCATGAAGTCTCGGTTTAAAATACGGGTCACAATTTTGATTATAGTGCGCTCCGGCAAAATGCGTTTGCCAACCACATCTCCTCTTTAGCATGGCATTCATAAAAAAACTTTTTATACTAGTGATTCTTCTTGGCGGTGCGGCGGCAGGCGGCATGATCTACTGGACCGGCCAGCCGATTCACGGTGGAACGGAAGCGATTGACTTCAACGTCAAAAACGGCAGCAGTGTGCGTAGTGCTGGCAAACAAATGCAAGAGGCAGGCGTACCACTGAACCCTTGGCTGTTTGAAATTCTCGCGCGAGCCACTGGCAAAGCGAACAAACTCAAAGCAGGTTCCTACGATATTGAAGCGGGCAAAACGCCCATGGATCTGCTGGACAAGCTGGTCAACGGTGACTTCTCATTCGCGTCTCTGTCGATCATTGAAGGATGGACGTTTCAGCAAATGCGCAAAGTCATTAATAGTCACCCATCAATCAAACATAGCACAGCGAGCATGTCCGATCGCGAGTTGATGCGTAAGGTCGATGCTGATTTTGCGCAGCCTGAAGGCTTGTTTTTCCCCGACACCTATTTATTCGCCAAGGGGAGTAACGATATGGAAATTTATCAGCAAGCGCATGCCTCGATGCTTAAAAAATTGAATGAAGCCTGGGCGAACAGAAATACCTTGTTACCGTACAAGACTGCATACGAAGCACTGACGATGGCATCCATTATTGAAAAAGAGACGGGTCAAAAAGCAGAGCGTACCTTGATTGCATCTGTTTTTATCAACCGCTTGCGAACAGGAATGTTGTTACAGACAGATCCCACCGTGATTTACGGCATGGGAGAACAATACAAAGGTAAAATCAGAAAACATGATTTGCTGACCGATACGCCTTACAACACATACACCCGCGCTGGTTTGCCGCCCACACCGATTGCCTTACCCGGTATCGCTTCGCTAATGGCTGCATTTAATCCAGCGAAAAGTGATGCGCTGTATTTTGTCGCAAAAGGAGATGGCACCAGCCATTTTTCAGATAATCTGACCGAGCACAATCGCGCCGTGAATAAATACCAGCGATGATGCCGATGATGCTTCAAGTATATGCGTCGCTTGTGCAACGGATTAAATAACGAATTGAGTGAATTGATAAAGTAGTATGAACACAAAAATAAAAACAGATCACATGGAAAACGGCACTGCACAAGACCCGGTCAAAGGTAAAAACACGGGTAAAAGTAAAGGTAAATTTATTACCTTTGAAGGAATCGATGGTGCCGGTAAATCCACCCATATTGCTTATGTCGCCGAATTATTGAAGCAGCATGGCAAACAAGTTATTTCTTCACGCGAACCGGGCGGAACGGCCTTGGGTGAAAAATTACGCGAATTACTATTGCAAGAAAAAATGCATTTGGAAACTGAGGCATTGCTCATGTTTGCCGTGCGCAGAGAACACATTGCCCAGGTGATTGAGCCAGCACTGGCCCGAGGTGACTGGGTTATTTCTGACCGATTTTCCGATGCAAGTTTCGCCTATCAGGGCGGTGGACGTAAGTTGGCGCTCGATAAACTGACTGCATTAGAGCAGTGGGTGCATCCACATCTGCAACCGGATCTGACCTTATTGTTTGATGTGCCGCTAGAGGTTGCCCGTGCACGTCTTGATGCGACTCGCGATCTGGATAAATTCGAACAGGAAAAAACCGATTTTTTTGCTGGGACGCGGGCGGAGTATTTGCGTCGGGCGGCAGAATTCCCCGAGCGTTTCCGTATCATCGATTCAAGCTTATCTATTCCTGAAATCAGAGCGCAACTCGATATCTTAATTGCCCAGTTATGTAAGGATGCGACTTACTCATGACGCATCCTTTGTTTCACTGGCAAACAGACGCATGGCAGCAACTGAATTTGCTGCGTCAGCGCATGCCGCATGCCGTACTCTTGTATGGACCCGAGGGCATAGGAAAAACCGTATTTGCCGAACATCTAGCGCAATCCCTGTTATGTGAATCGCCAACACCGGATGGCCATGCTTGTGGAAAGTGTGCTTCTTGTGGTTGGTTTGGGCAATACAGTCATCCCGACTATCGCCGCGTCCGCCCAGAATTGCTGGATGAGGAAGATAATATCGCCAGCGAAGCGGATGCGCCGGAGCCAGAAAAAAAAGCTAAAGCGAGTAAAGCGCCGTCCAAAGAAATCGTTATCAATCAAATCCGGGCCTTATCGGATTTTATGAATATTTCTACGCATCGCCAGGGAAGGCGTGTGATCGTATTGTATCCAGCCGAGGCCTTGAATATTCCGGCCGCGAATGCCTTGCTCAAGTCGCTGGAAGAACCTAATCCGAATACCGTTTTTATTTTGGTATCCAATAGTCTCGATAAATTACTGCCGACAATTTTGTCGCGTTGTCATAAATTCGCGATGGGAGTGCCAGATACCGCACAAGCTCTGGCCTGGCTGAAAACACAACAGCTCGCCGATGCCGAAACCTGGCTGGCGCAGCAGGGCGGGGCACCGCTCTCGGCGTTGCAAATGGCACAATCAGAAGACCGTGCTGAATTCGATGATTTTTTACGACAGTTATGCAAACCCGGTGTCGAGTCGAGTTTGAAAATTGCAGAAAAAATGCAAAAATTAAATGTACCTAATACGGTGGCGTGGCTACAGCGGTGGTTGTACGATATTTTTTCTTTTAAACAAACGGGCAGAATCCGGTATCATCCACGCTATCAAAAAGAGTTGGCGGCACTGGCAACACGGGTAGACACTCCGGCGTTATTGCAGGTGATTAAAAACACGAATGAGCGGCAAGCGATAGCCAGCCATCCGTTGTCAGCCAAACTCTTTATCGAAGACATGCTGCTGGATTACTCTTCACTATTTCACTGAAAGCTTGTTTATGGCCGACTTACCAGCCGATCTTAGTGCTCCCCTGAACATGCCAACACCGGCACGTCCGTCCGTTTTATCACTGGCGATTAAAGAAAAAGCGGCGTTGTATTCTGCGTATATGCCATTTTTAAAGAACGGCGGTATTTTTGTTCCGACGAACAAAAGCTATCGTTTAGGCGAAGAAATTTACTTGATTCTGACTTTATTGGATGATCCGAATAAATATCCGATCGCTGGCAAAGTCGCTTGGATCACACCGGCAGGTGCAGGTAATAATAAGTCACAGGGAATTGGAGTTCATTTTCCTGATGATGAAAGCGGCACCCGTATTAAATTGCGTGTAGAGGAATTACTAGGTGCAGCGATTCGCTCATCCAGGGCAACGCATACTTTGTAATGCAATGCTGACCAGCGCTTTTCAGGTCACGCGCTCATATCATTGCTAAATTTATTCTTTTTATAGTTATATTATTTTTGCTATTTGTTCCCCATATTTTCCATGACCGGATTTGTCCCATCACATCGCATCGCGTCTTTTGACGATTTACCTGCTATCGTCGCCATCTACAACTCAACCGTTGCATCGCGTCAGGTAACCGCAGACACAGAGCCCGTCACCGTTGAGTCGCGCTATGCGTGGTTCAATGAGCACACCCCGGACAAGCGGCCTTTATGGGTGATTGAGCAAGACGGTCAGATCCTCGGCTGGCTGTCTTTCTCTAATTTTTATGGTCGTCCTGCGTATTCGGGTACAGCGGAATTGTCGATTTATTTGCATGAAGATGCCCGTGGCAAAGGATTAGGGCGCTACCTTTTGACGGAAGCAATCGCTTTCGCTCCGCAAATTAAAGTACATACCTTGCTCGGTTTTATTTTTGGACACAACACGCCTAGCATGAATTTGTTTGCAAGCTTCAATTTTGAAATCTGGGCCAACATGCCTAAAGTCGCCAATTTGGATGGAGTTGAACGTGACTTGATTATCATGGGCAAACGGATTGCCTGATCCTGGCAGGCTTGTTAGATATAGATATCAATGTTTCCACGGGTAACACGTGTGAAAACATAGTCTGAAGCTCTTTTAAGCCTGTACATGCGTAAAAAGAGTAAAATCCGGCATCTTATTACGCACATTACGCATCTTACTTACATGGCTTGCTTTCTTTTCAGAGGCAAGCCATCGATTTTTATAGGAATTCCACCATGCTGAGCTATCGCCACGGCTTCCATGCCGGTAATCACGCAGACGTTCTCAAGCATTTCGTCACGATTCAATTACTCAATTATTTAGGCCAAAAAGATACTGCCTACACGTATATTGACACTCATGCTGGGGCAGGTTTGTATGCGCTTGATGGCGGTTATGCGACTAAAAACGCGGAATTTGAAACTGGCATCGGTCCTCTTTGGGATCGTAAAGACTTACCAGCGTCACTTGCCGAATATGTCGATCTGGTCAAAGAGCTCAATCCCAGCGGCAAAATGCGCTATTACCCGGGTTCACCTTATTGCGCCGAGAAGATTTTGCGCGAGCAAGACCGTTTGCGTTTATTTGAATTACATCCTAGTGAAATTAAAATTCTCGCTGAAAATTTCCGCAAAATTGTTGCCCATTCAGCAGCACAGGGACATCGTCCCACCACTCGTGGCAAGCGCGTCATTATTACTGCAGGGGATGGTTTTGAGGGGTTAAAGGCTTTATTGCCACCGCCATCAAGGCGCGGTCTGGTCTTGATTGATCCGCCTTACGAGGTCAAAGACGATTACCGACGTGTCAAAGATACGGTAGAAGATGGCTTAAAACGGTTCCCAACGGGCGTATTTGCTGTCTGGTATCCAGTATTGAATCGGCCGGACTCAAAACAGTTGCCTGAGCGGCTGAAGCGCTTGCAAGCCAACGGCTGGCTGAATGTAACCTTGTCCGTCAGCGGCCCGTCTCCTGACGGATTCGGTCTACATAGCAGTGGCATGTTCATCATCAATCCGCCCTGGACTCTGGAGGCAAGTTTGCGCGAAGTGATGCCGTATTTAGTCAAGGTATTGGGTCGCGATGCGGGAGCAAGTTTTAGCATCGATTCTGGCGAAACGCAGACAATAGGGCGCGCACGTAAAAAATAAAACGTATAAAAACCGAATTTATGCGATTGTTAGTGCTCATTACATACTCATCAAGTACACATCGAAACCAAATTGCCGGAACAGAAATGTTATCGGCAATTTTTTCGTCTAAAAAAACTGTCAGAAAAAGACGGGAAAATGTCTCAAATTGTTGAATTGTTTTTGCTCTATGTTGCACTGCAATTTCAGTATCGACGATAAATTGATTGATTCCTCTAACTAGAATTTGAATGGACAACTATTTACATCAAAAAGATGGTGCCATGCAGCATAAATAAGGATTGACGAATTAGTACGGTCGTACAAAAATCGTTACAAGAAAATTTAATTTGGTAAAAAGCAGATAAAAACGATCTAATTGTTGAACTAGTTCAGATGACAACATAATTCAGGAGAACAGATGTCGGAGTATCAACAAAGCCCGGTCATGGGCCAGATGATGAGCAAGCCTTTGCTCATTTCAAGCATTATCGAACACGCAGACCGGTATTTTGGCAGCAATGAAATTGTTTCCCGCCGCGCAGAAGGTGACATCCATCGCTACAACTATCGCGAATGTCATCGTCGCTCTAAAAAACTAGCGAATGCCTTTAAAAAAATGGGTATCAAAATCGGTGACCGTATTGCTACGCTAGCGTGGAATGGCTACCGCCATATGGAAGCTTATTACGCTGTATCAGGTTCCGGTGCCGTGTTGCACACGATCAATCCTCGCCTGCATCCGGAGCAAATTGCCTACATCGTGAATCATGCAGAGGATCAGTATCTGCTGTTCGATATCACGTTCCTGCCTATCGTGAAAGCGGTCGCCAGCCATTGCCCCACCATCAAAGGTTTTATCATGATGTGTGATCGTGAACATTTGCCTGCCGATGGATCGGTTCCGAATTTGCTTTGCTATGAGGACTTGATTGACGCAAATGCCGATGATTTTGTCTGGCCCGAGTTTGACGAAAACTCTGCGTCCAGTCTTTGCTATACCTCTGGCACTACCGGTCACCCCAAGGGGGCACTGTATTCACACCGCTCGACGGTTCTGCACTCCTATGCGTCTGCCATGCCAGATGGTCTGAATGTATCAGCACGGGATTCTGTCTTGCCTGTGGTACCCATGTTCCACGTCAATGCCTGGGGCCTGCCATATTCGGCACCGCTAACCGGAGCAAAATTAGTATTTCCTGGCCCGGCGCTGGATGGTAAGTCTTTGTATGAGTTGTTTGAACAGGAGAAAGTCACTTTCTCGGCAGGAGTTCCTACCGTATGGCTAGGTTTGCTGACCTATGTCGCACAAAATAATCTCAAATTCTCGACCTTCAAACGCACGGTTATCGGCGGCTCGGCCTGCCCGCCTGCTATGATGAAAACATTACGCCACACCTACGGCGTTGAAGTCGTGCATGCCTGGGGGATGACAGAAATGTCGCCATTAGGTACCACCGGCACGCTTCAGGCCAAGCACATGACATTGTCCGACGATGCACAGCAAGCCATCCTTGAAAAACAAGGTCATGCCATTTTTGGTGTGGACATGAAGATTGTCGATGACGCAGGTAAAGAGTTGCCGTGGGACGGTAAGACTTATGGTAACTTGCTTGTCAAAGGTCCCTGGATTATCAGTAGTTATTTTAAAAACGAGGGTGGCGATATTCTCGAAAACGGCTGGTTCCCAACGGGTGACGTAGCAACAATTGATGCTGATGGCTATATGCAGATCACAGATCGCAGCAAGGACGTGATTAAGTCCGGCGGTGAATGGATAGGCACGATTGATCTGGAAAATGTAGCGGTATCGCACCCAGCCGTCCTGCAGGCAGCATGTATCGGCGTATTCCATCCGAAGTGGGATGAAAGACCCTTATTGCTGGTAGTGAAAAAACCGGGGGCAGAGATAGAAAAAGAAGAATTGCTAAAATTTTATGACGGGAAAATAGCAAAATGGTGGACACCAGATGACGTCGTTTTCATCGACGCACTGCCACTGGGAGCAACGGGGAAAATTTTGAAAAACAAGCTAAGGGATCAATTTAAAGACTACAAATTGCCAACCGCCTGATTGTGATCAAAGAAGGGAAAGTGACATGTTAGATCAACACTTTCCAACAAAAAAGCACGTAAAAAAAGTAAAAAAGTAATTTCCATAAACATCCACAAAAATACTGGAGTGAGACAAATGAAATTTCAATTACGTACATCTGTTTTAGCAATTGCCCTGGCATTGTCAGCACCGCTTGCGATGGCTGATACCATCAAGATCGCCTATATCGATCCACTGTCCGGCCCGTTTGCCCCTGTTGGTCAAAACATCCTGAATTCTTATCAGTACATTGCTGAAAAAGCCAATGCCGAAGGCTGGGCTGGCCCGCATAAATTTGAAGTCGTTGGCTTCGATAATAAAGGTAGTCCGCAAGAATCCTTGAGCGTACTGAAAACCGTGATTGACAAAGGCTTCCGTTATATCACCCAGGGCAATGGATCCGGTGTTGGCCTGGCGTTGCTTGACGCTGTCAACAAACATAATGAGCGCAATCCGGGCAAAGAAATCATTTATCTGAATCATGCTGCGGTTGATCCGGACATGACCAACGGTAAATGCAGCTTCTGGCATTTCCGTTTTGATTCCAACTCTGACATGAAGATGGAATCGCTGACCACCTACATGGCGCAGGACAAGAGCATTAAGAAGGTCTATATCATCGGCCAGAATTATTCTTTTGGTCATCAGGTTACTCGTGCCGCTAAAGAGTATCTGGCACGCAAACGTCCTGATATTCAAATTGTTGGCGACGACTTGCATCCTATCGGGCAGGTCAAGGATTTTTCTCCTTACATCGCCAAGATTAAAGCGTCTGGCGCCGACACAGTAATTACCGGCAACTGGGGCGCGGATCTGGCTTTGTTGATTAAATCAGCGAAAGATGCTGACTTAAAAGCAAATTTCTTTACTTACTACGCATCGACCACAGGTGTTCCAACAGCGATGGGTCCTGCTGGTGTCGATCATGTGAAGTACGTTGGCTACTGGAATGCTAACAACGAAACCTTTGCAGGTAAGGATATAGTTGAAGGATTCAAAGCCAAGTACAAAGACGACTACTATTCCATGGCGACCTATTCTGTTCTCGCCTATATGGGTAAGGCAGTAAAAGACGCTAAATCCATTGAACCGGCAGCAGTGGCAATTGCCTTGGAAAACTCCAAAGTTAAAAGCCTGAACGGTGACACCGTTATGCGTAAATTGGATCACCAGATTCAACAACCACTGTATATCGCTACATGGGTAAAAACTAATGGCAAAGATGTGAAATTTGACCAGGAAAATACAGGTCTGGGCTGGAAGACGAATCAAAAAATTGATGCCTTCGTTGCTACTCAGCCTTCGTCTTGTCAGATGAAACGTCCTGGTTAATCGGCAAAATCTGAGAGGGAGTTGCATTTCGATGCGCTCTCTTTTTTTTCATAAAAATAGTACGATCGTTCAAGATTTTAAAAAGGATCTTTGCTGTGGAATTCACATTGATCACCTTGCTGAACGGCGTCAGCTATGGATTGCTGTTGTTTATGCTTTCCTCTGGTTTGACGCTGATTTTCAGTATGATGGGCGTGCTTAATTTTGCTCACGCCAGTTTTTACATGTTGGGTGCCTATTTTGCTTACGGCATCAGTGTCAAATTAGGTTTCTGGCCAGCGCTGTTTCTGGCGCCGCTGATAGTCGGTTTTCTCGGTGCGATGGTGGAACGCTACGGACTGCGTTCAGTACACAAATACGGACATATCCCGGAACTGCTATTCACTTTTGGTTTGTCTTACGTGATTGTGGAACTGGTGCAGTTGATCTGGGGGCGCTCAACCGTGCCATATCCTATTCCGGCTGAGCTTGATGGTCCTTTATTCACCTTGTACACCACGACCTTCCCTATGTACCGCGGCTTCATGATGTTTGTCGCTTTGCTGATGCTGGTTGCGATCTATTTATTGCTAACCAGGACAAGGATAGGTCTTGTGATTCAGGCGGCATTGACACATCCGGATACGGTAGAAGCCCTGGGGCACAATGTCCCTCGCGTGTTTATGCTTGTGTTTGGCGGCGGTTGCGCCTTGGCCGGATTGGCAGGTGTGGTCGGTGGCAACGCCTTTGTTACCGAGCCTGGTATGGCGGCAACACTGGGTAGCATTATTTTTGTGGTCGTGGTGGTCGGTGGCATGGGGTCTCTTGCCGGTGCATTTGTCGCTTCTATCCTGATTGGCGTACTGCAAACCTTTGCCGTGGCGCTTGATTACTCTTTCGTCACAGTTTTTGCGAAATTGGGCACACAGATTTCCGCTACTGCACCCGGCTATTCGATGCTCAGCCTGACGATTGCTCAGGTCGCACCGATCATGCCTTACCTGCTATTGGTGCTTATCCTTATTTTCCGGCCAAAAGGTTTGCTGGGTACTCGCGAAGGATAAAAAATGACAAAAACATTGACTTATAAACCGCTGAATCTGGCGCGCTGGATCATCTGGCTTGGCTTCGCAACGATGTTGGTCATTGCGCCGCTGATTTTTAAATCAGGCGGATCGCTTTCACTATTGTCCCAAATTGGCACGCTGATGATTTTTGGCTTGTCCTTCAATATGCTGTTAGGGCAGGGCGGCATGCTGTCGTTCGGCCATGCCGTTTATTCTGGACTGGGCGCTTTCTTTGCGATCCACGCGATGAATCTGGTGACCGATGGAACGATCATGTTTCCCATTACACTAATCCCATTAATCGGTGGTGTTGCTGGTATGTTTTTCGGCATTTTGTTTGGTTATGTTACGACGAAAAAATCTGGCACGACCTTTTCGATGATCACTCTGGGTATGGTCGAACTGGTATTCGCCAGTTCATTAATGTTTCCAAGTTTTTTTGGTGGTGAAGGCGGCATTTCTACTAATCGCGTGATTGGCAAAGCTTTTCTGGGTATTACCTATGGACCCCAGATTCAGGTGTATTACCTGATTGCAGCGTGGCTGTTTATCAGCACGATTGGCATGTACGCCTTTACACAAACTCCGCTTGGTCGGCTCGCGAATGCGGTCAGGGATAATCCAGAGCGCGTTGAGTTTGTCGGTTACAACACGCAATGGGTTCGCTATCTGACCTTGATTTTGTCTGCTTTTTTTGCCGGCATTGCAGGTGGACTGTCGGCCATTAATTTTGAAATTGTAAGTGCTGAAAACGTCAGCGCCATTCGCTCTGGCGCTGTGCTTTTGTTCACGTTTATCGGAGGTATCGGCTTCTTCTTTGGCCCGATGATCGGCGCGGTAATCGGCGTTGTGTTGACGGTGATGCTGTCTGATTTCACCAAAGCCTGGCAACTCTATCTTGGCATTTTCTTCATCATCATCGTGATGTATGCGCCGGGTGGTATCGCCAGTATATTGATGCTGAATCTGCGGGTTGCCAAATTTGGTTTGTTCAAACGGGTCTGGCCATCCATGTGGAAACTTGTTCTGGCAACCACAATTGCTGTGTTTGGTACAGTGATCGCAATCGAAATGCTGTATCAGCGCACTTTGGAAGCATCGCAAAATTCTACCGTCAACTTATTTGGTGTAATGGTCGATACGGCACAACCTGCTGCATGGCTGACTGCCGGGGCATTGATTGCCATCGGCGTCGTGGGATTCGTTATTACCAAATCCAGCTTTACACAAAAATGGGGCGAAGTCAGCACCGAAATTGAAGATCAAATGAGGAGGGTGCAATCATGAGTGTGACTTCATTGTTCTCTCTTGAGTTAAAAGATGTCAGAAAGACTTTTGGCAAATCTGAAATCATCCGAGGTGCCAATTTGCAAGTGCCAAAGGGCGAGCGGTTTGCAATCATCGGGCCAAACGGTGCGGGAAAATCGACCTTATTCAATCTGATCTCTGGCCGTTTTCCCATCAGCTCCGGTGATATTTTATTGAATGGCGAGAGTATCTCCACATTACGTCCGTTTGAGATTAACCGTCGTGGCTTATCACGCAGTTTTCAGATTACAAATATTTTTCATCGCTTATCGGTGTACGAAAATTTACGCTGTGCGGTACTGTGGTCGCTCGGCTATAAATATTCATTCTGGCATCGACTCAATGGTTTGAAAGATGCGCATGAACGGGCTGAGGCCGTATTGGAGCAAATCGGCCTAAAACGCCGGCGTGACATCACAGCAGGCTTACTGACTTACGCGGAACAACGTGCATTGGAAATTGGTATCACTATTGCTGGCGGCGCTGACGTCATCTTGCTCGATGAACCAACTGCTGGTATGAGCCGGTCGGAGTCTGATGCTGCCGTTGAGCTGATCCGAAAAGTTACCGTCGGCAAGACGCTGTTAATGGTCGAGCATGATATGAGCGTGGTGTTTGGCCTTGCAGATAAAATCGCCGTTGTCGTATATGGCGAAGTCATTGCCTACGACACACCTGTCAATATCCGGAATAATCAAAAAGTTAAAGACGCATATCTGGGTGGTCATGCCCCGTTGGAGGCCGCAGCATGAGTACATTATTAGAAATCAAAGGCCTCAATGCTTTCTACGGTAAAAGCCATGTCCTTCATGGTGTTGATCTTGTCGTCAATCAAGGCGAAATCGTCAGTTTATTGGGGCGCAACGGTGTCGGTCGCTCAACTACCGTCAAAGCCGCGATGGGGCAGGTTGACTCAACTGGGTCGATTAAGTTTAAGGGTGAAGAGATTATCGGCCTGAAAGCTTTCCAGATCGCCCACAAAGGCTTGGGTTATGTGCCGGAGAATCGCGATATTTTTCCGACCTTAACCGTGGAACAGAATCTGATTCTGGGGGAAAAGTCAGGTAAAAAATCGCGCTGGTCGCTGGACGATATGTACAAAATGTTCCCGCGCCTGAAGGAGCGTCAACATACTGCGGCGGGCGTACTGTCTGGCGGCGAACAACAAATGCTGACCCTATGCCGTACGCTGATGGGAGATCCGGACCTGATCATGATTGATGAGCCGACTGAGGGGCTGGCACCTAAGATCGTCGAATTAGTTGCCGAATATCTCAAAGAACTTAAAAATCGTGGCATATCCGTGTTGCTGGTTGAGCAAAAACTCGCGATCGCACTAGAAATCTCGCAAAGGGTCTATGTCATGGGGCACGGCAGTATCGTGTTTGAAGGAAGTCCCGCCGATTTGCGTGCCAATGAAGCGACTCGTAAAGAGTGGTTAGAGGTATAAGAATTAGTTTAGTGTTATGCTTAATATACTACCCACCTGTATATTTTAAGACGCCATGTAATACAAGTGGTATCGGCATATTTCCCATAAAATAATGGGGAGTATGCCTTTTTTAAATGAGTAAAAAATTTCCCCTAAAAATAATACGACCGTACTTTTTTGCGGTATAGTAGAGATGACGTAAAAACTCGCAGACAGCATTCTGGTCAGCAAGCGGCATTCAATTTACCTATTTTAGTAGGGTGCCAATGAGACGCTTGTACAATCAAAAAACGTATTTCAACCCTTAGGAAGAGACATGAGCGCGGAATATCAAGTCAACGGCAATGTTGCCGTCATTACCCTCAACAATCCCCCTGTTAACGGTTTAGGTCACTCGACACGCAGCGCGATTGTCGAAGGCATGAAGCAGGCTCTAAATGACGATGCAATTAAGTCCATCATCATTACTGGCGCTGGCAAAGCGTTTTCGGGCGGCGCCGATATTAAAGAATTCAACTCACCAAAAGCATCAGCAGAACCGTCGCTGCATACCGTAATCAATATCGTTGAGGGTTCTACTAAGCCGGTTATCGCTGCGATACACAGCGTGTGCATGGGTGGCGGACTAGAACTTGCACTGGGCTGCAACTACCGCGTAGTGACGCCAGGTGCGCAAATCGCCCTGCCTGAAGTCAAGCTCGGCATTCTGCCAGGCGCCGGCGGCACACAACGGCTGCCTCGCGTACTTGGCTTGGAAATGGCATTGAATATGATCGTATCTGGCACTGCGATACCATCAGAAAAACTCGCCAAAACCGCTTTATTTAACGAACTGATCGAAGGCGACCTGATGCAAGGTGCATTGGCTTTTGCCGCCAAAGTCGCAGACGTCCGTCCGCTGCCACGCGTGCGCGACATCAAGATCGATTATCCGAATTACGAAGCCTTCCTGCAGTTCTCACGCAATACCGTTCGCGCAATGTCCGGCCAGTTCCCCGCGCCATTGAAATGCGTCGAAGCCGTTGCTGCGTCTGTCACCAAAAAATTCGATGATGGTATTAACGTAGAACGAGATCTGTTTCTCGAATTAGTACAAACCACAGAATCCAAAGCATTGCGTCACGCCTTCTTCGGCGAGCGTGCAGCGAGCAAACTGCCTGATGTGCCGGAAGATACTCCAACCCGTCCGATCAAATCGGCAGCGGTCATTGGCGCAGGAACAATGGGTGGTGGTATTGCCATGAATTTTGCGAATGCAGGCATCCCGGTACAGATTCTGGAGATGAAACAGGAGGCTCTGGACAAAGGTCTGGTAACCATTCGTAAAAACTACGAAAACACAATGAAAAAAGGCAAGTTATCGCCTGAAAAATTCGAACAACGCGTTGGTTTGATTACCGGCACCTTATCTTACGAAGCGATTGGCCAAGCTGACATCGTCGTCGAGGCGGTATTTGAAGATATGGGCGTAAAAGAGCAAGTATTCAAAAAACTGGATGAAGTGATGAAACCAGGCGCAATCCTCGCCTCCAATACCTCGACACTGGACGTCGACCAGATCGCCAGCTTTACCAAGCGCCCGGAAGACGTTGTGGGCACGCATTTCTTTAGCCCGGCCAATGTGATGAAGTTGCTGGAAATTGTACGCGGCAAAAAAACTGCCAAAGACGTGCTTGCTACGACCCTGGCCTTGTCTAAAAAAATTAAGAAAACTGGCGTCGTATCCGGTGTATGCGACGGATTCATCGGTAACCGTATGATCGAGCAATATAGCCGTCAAGCGGGTTTCCTGATCGAAGAAGGTTGCACGCCGGAGCAAGTCGATAAAGCAGTTGAGAAAATGGGCTTTGCGATGGGGCCGTTCCGTATGGGCGATCTGGCTGGCAATGATATTGGCTGGTATATTCGCAAACGTCGCTATGTTGAGAAGCCACAAATCACCTATTCAAAAACAGCCGACCTGCTGTGTGAGATGGGTCGTTTTGGTCAAAAAACCGGCGCAGGCTGGTACGACTATAAAGCGGGCGATCGCAAGGCATATCCATCGCAGGTAGTGAATGACATGATCGTCAAACATTCTGCGGATCTGGGCATTGAGCGTCGTAAAATCACCGATCAGGAAATTATAGAACGCCTGATTTACGCACTAGTCAATGAAGCCGCTTATATTCTTGAAGAAGGTATTGCAACCCGTGCATCTGACATTGATATGGTCTATCTGACTGGTTACGGTTTCCCATTGCATCGCGGTGGCCCAATGTTTTATGCCGATACCATCGGTTTGCCAAATGTTGTCATGGCAATGGAACGCTATGCCAAAGGTCGTCATGGTGACGCCTGGAAACCGGCGCCATTGCTGGCAAAACTTGCTGCAGAAGGCAAAAGCTTTAATGGCTAATTAGCATCAATGAGCATTCCAGTCAGCGATTCGCTGGACTGGAATGCTCAGCAACTCAACAAAGAGCGCAGCTTAAACACTGCGCTCTTTGCTTTTGACGCCGCAGAAATAGAGGAGGTGCCAGTGACGATGTTATAATGTAAGGCTAGTTATAACTCTATTGCAAAAGGTTTTTCCGTGCTCTCTACCGCAAATATTACGATGCAGTTTGGCCCAAAGCCACTGTTCGAAAACATCTCTGTCAAATTTGGTGATGGCAATCGCTATGGCTTGATCGGCGCCAATGGCTGTGGCAAGTCCACGTTCATGAAAATTTTGGGCGGCGATCTCGATCAATCCTCGGGAACAGTCATGCTAGACCAGAATGAGCGCCTGGGTAAGTTGCGTCAGGACCAGTTTGCGTTTGAAGATATGCGTGTTCTGGATGTCGTCATGATGGGGCACACCGAGATGTGGGCCGCCATGTCTGAGCGCGACGCGATCTACGCCAATCCTGAGGCGACTGACGACGATTACATGAAGGCTGCGGATCTTGAGGCAAAGTTTGCCGAATATGACGGCTATACCGCAGAGCCAAGGGCAGGGGAGCTACTGCTTGGCGCAGGTATTCCTATTGATCAGCATCAGGGGCTGATGAGCGCGGTCGCGCCGGGCTGGAAATTACGTGTCTTGCTAGCACAAGCCTTGTTCTCCAATCCTGACATCTTGTTGCTTGACGAACCAACCAACAATCTGGATATCAACACGATTCGCTGGCTTGAAGATACGCTGAATGACCGTAACTCGACCATGATTATCATTTCCCATGATCGTCACTTTCTGAATCAGGTCTGTACGCATATGGCCGATATGGATTATGGCACCTTAAAAGTCTACCCAGGCAACTACGATGATTACATGCTGGCGTCCTCACAAGCACGCGCACAGCAAATGGCGAACAATGCAAAGGCCAAAGAAAAAGTCGCGGAATTGCAAGATTTTGTTCGTCGCTTTTCTGCGAACAAATCCAAAGCACGTCAGGCGACTTCCCGCGCCAAGCAAATCGATAAAATCAAGATCGAAGAATTTAAGCCTTCCAGCCGCCAGAATCCTTTTGTTCGTTTTGACGGAGAAAAGAAACTGCATCGCCTTGCAGTAGAGGTTCAGGGATTGATGAAAGCCTACGACCGCACCTTGTTTAAAAATGTCGATCTGATGATTGAAGCCGGCGAGCGCATAGCGATTATCGGTGCCAATGGTATTGGCAAAACAACCTTGTTACGCTGTATTGGCGGCGATGATATCGCAGGCTTACATGCGGATCGCGGCCTGGTGAAATGGGCAGAAAATGCCAATGTTGGCTATATGCCGCAAGATCCTACCGAAGAATTTGCCTCAGACAAAAACCTGACGGACTGGATCGGCCAATGGACACAAGAGGGCGACGATGATCAGGCGGTACGTTCTATTTTAGGTCGTTTGTTGTTTGGTGGCGATGACGTGAAGAAATCGGTCAAAGTGCTGTCCGGTGGTGAAAAAGGGCGCATGATGTACGGCAAGCTGATGTTGGGTCGCCACAATGTATTGCTCATGGACGAACCGACCAATCACATGGATATGGAATCGATCGAATCTCTGAATATCGCGCTGGAAAAATATGCGGGAACATTAGTATTCGTATCGCATGACCGTGAGTTTGTATCTTCACTGGCGACGCGGGTGTTGGAAATTAAAGAGAATGAAATTATTGATTTCCGTGGTTCGTATGAAGAATATCTGACGAGCCAAGGCATTGAATAAATGAGTGAAAAATAGGCGCATTCAACCGGATTTTTATACGACGGTTGATTACAGTTTGATTGAGATATAAAAAAGCCAGGAATTTCCTAGCTTTTTTGTTTTTCGTTATACGGCTAGTCATAGTATAAATCATCGATTACTTATTCATCGTCCGGCACTATTTTATCGACAAATGCAGGATCACCCGTGAACAATAATTGATCGAGGCGATCGCGCAGACTGCGCGCCATTTCTTTACCTTTTGCCTTCAGAATTGCCTCGATATATGTATTTCTTAAGGCACGAAAATCTTCAACTGTCGCAGCGCGCTCTACTTTGAGTTGAAGTGTAAAACCGCGCAGGCCAAGCGTACTTTTAATTGTTTCATTGAAAAATGTGTGCAAGGCTTGAATGCGTTTCGATTCATCCAGCAGGTCGGCTGGATTGATCGGGATATCTATATCAGCTACCGAACTTACAGGGGCGACAGGGGCTACACCAACAACGTTGACTTCAACCGGAGGGTCTGCAAACAAAGGCGCAGTGATAAACTCCTGATCCAGCAACTCTTGAATATGCTGCCCGGTCAATCCCAAGGCACTGACTTTTTTCAGCAACTCTTCTTCGGTTTGCTTACCGTCAATCATCACGAGCAAACTTCTCATTCGGGACGCGAGCTGATACTTGCGTGTCGCAATCTCTTCACGACCTTTGTCGCTTTTATCGTAGATAGTGTTGCGCATAGTGGATTTGTAATTGTGTCTCGGATACGCACCGATAGTCGCTGAAAGGAAAATTTATTGCAGCCAGTGATGCTTATAGTTGCCAACAGGATACATCAATTAACAGTGACTTTCCATGTTAATAAATAACTAAAATGTTATCTTCTTACAAATCTGATAGGCTTTTCAGTAGGACTATTTACAATATCTATAGATTGATTTTGCTCCACACTTTTACTAGCCGATGATTCGCAAGAACCGCAGGAAGAGCAGCCGCTTCCACATCCACCAGCGGGCGCACCGAGCGCAGACGCCAGCTTAGGCGAGTATGGCGAAATCCAGACCATCAGACCTTGCTTGATAGTCGAGGGCATCCACTTAATAATAAGATAAATGGATGCAGCAACTAAAATCAACATCGTGACCACAGTTTGCATATCAGCTTCCGAGGAAAAAGCGTGAGACGTTATAAGTGACGAAGGAGGCAAAATACGCCAGACCAAATAAATATCCAGCCATCAGAAGCGGGTAGCGCAGAGTATTCGTCTCACGCCTCACCACACTAAGCGTCGCAATACACTGCGGTGCAAATACATACCAGGCCAATAAAGATAGGGCAGTGGGCAATGACCAGGAGTGCGCAATTAATGGTTCCAGACTACTGGCCAATTCCTCTCCGGACTGAGATAAAGCGTAGACGGTACCAAGTGCTGCAACTGCAACCTCGCGTGCCGCTAAGCCAGGAACCAGCGCAATACAAATTTGCCAGTTAAAACCAATCGGCGCGAAAATAAGTTCCAATCCGCGGCCTAATAAACCTGCGATGCTGTAATAAATCGCAGGGTGATTCGCATTCTCTGGCGCACTGGGAAAACTGCTAAGGAACCACAGCAATACCATCAATGCCAGAATAATCGTCCCGACCCGGGTGGTAAAAATCTTGATTCGCTCCCACAAACCTAACACCAAGTTACGCGAGTTAGGGAAGCGGTAATCCGGCAATTCAAGCATTAAAGCCTGCTGCTCGCTGGAGCCCCATTTTTTCTTTAGCACAAACGCTACCGCCATGGCTGACACAATGCCAGCAAGGTAGAGTAAAAATAAAACTAAGCCCTGTAAACTTAACCAGCCCCCAATCATCTTAGGAGGTATAAACGCAGCAATGATCAAGGCATAAACCGGCAGCCGGGCAGAGCAGGTCATTAATGGCGCAATCATGATTGTGACCAGACGATCTCGCTGATTCTGTATTGTCCGTGTCGCCATAATGCCGGGAATAGCGCAAGCAAAACTTGACAATAAAGGGATAAAAGCCCGACCAGACAAGCCTACTTTACCCATCACGCGATCAAGCAAAAACGCGGCTCTTGGCAGATAACCCGAATCTTCCATCACCAGAATGAAGAAGAATAAAATGACAATCTGGGGTAAAAACACCAACACACTACCAGCACCGCCAATGACACCCTTGACGAGCAAACCTTGCAGCATTCCTTCTTGCATATTGGCTTCAACAAACGCACCCGTAGCATCTACAGCGGACTTGATCAAGTCCATAGGCAGTTGAGCCCATGCAAAGACTGCCTGAAAAACCAGGAACATCAACACCGCAAAAATGAGTGGGCCGACTACAGGATGCAAGACGAAGCTGTCTATCTTATAACTGAAATGATGATCCGTACTGGCAGCATAAGAGACGCAACGGTCCAGAATGGCATTCGCTTCGGCTTGAATTATTTCGGGAGATATCTGACTGAAATCATGCGCTGTATTTGCGACAGTGGTGGATGGCTGTTTTAGATGCTGGGCGAATACCTCCAGCTTATCCAGCAAAAGATCGATCCCTTTATGATCCACTGCGATAGTTTCAACGACTGGAATTCCTAATGATTCTTGGAGCAAATCAATATCAATAGCAATGTGACGCTTCTTCGCGACGTCCATCATATTGACAGCCAAGATCATTGGCATGCCGATATTTTTTAATTCCAGCGCAACTCTCAGGCCGCGCTTCAGATTTGTCGCATCCACCACGCAAACCACAACGTCGGGAACAGGCTCATCAGAACGCTGCCCGGTGATCACATCTTGAGTGATTTTTTCGTCAGGAGTAATTGCATTCAAACTGTACGTACCGGGCAAATCCAGCACATTCCAGAATCGACCGGCAGGGGAGCGAAACTTTCCTTCTTTACGCTCAATCGTGACACCAGCATAGTTCGCTACTTTTTGCCGCGCACCTGTCAGACGATTAAATAAAGCTGTTTTCCCACAATTCGGATTACCAACTAAAGCGACACGTGGCACTACCAATTCGGCATGACTCATTAAACAATTCCAGCCTTAGCAACACCGATAAAGGCGGCCTCAAATCGACGCAAAGCAAAAGTAGACTGACCAATCCGCACAGCAAGCGGCTCACCACCAAAGTAACCTTTGTGCAAGATTTTGACCGATTCGCCTTTTACAAAGCCCAGTTCTTTCAAGCGGCGAATCACATCAAAGCTCGTTTTTGACTGATCAGCTTGCGATCCGACAACATCAGTAACAACAGCAAAATCCCCAACCTTGAGGCTATCCAGGGTAACGGTATCAGTTTTTGCGGAAAAACTGCTCATAGTGATTTCCTTGCAGGCTAAAGCTAAATGATAATGATAATATATATCAATATGAATTAGCATTCAAGCGATAAGCAGGTTCGCAGTTGACAATCCGAAGATTACTTGCGCAAGAACAGATATGGGTAAGTTAATGGTTGAATTAGGAAGCCTTATCTGCAAAGTAATTTGGCAAAACCATGCCCCCCCGCATGTGTCGTACATGAGAGTAAACATTCTCGGTTCCAATGTTGCGCTGTTGATCTATGGCTCTTATATGATCAATTCGCGGCTAGATACTTTGTTGAGAAAAAGACGTAAAAAAGTATATTAATTTTGTTAATTTTATTGGTAAAATTAAAATTATTTTTTGTGTCTCTTTTGACCATTTAGTTATAACTATTATTTTCGAAGTATAACCAATTTGAGCAAGGCAACATCAGGGGTTTCCAGAGAAAAGAAACCGAAGAGCTCTTGTTTTATTACCGGTTAAATTTTCTTTTTGCAGATCAGACCACGTTAGACCCAGGAATCAAAAGGAGCAGCTATGCAAATTGATGATGGTGGTTTTAGGGGCGGCGCAACCGGCCAAGAAGCGGTAGCTGAACTCGGCGTACTACTTCGAGAAAAAGAAAAGACGAAGCGTCTGCTGATAGCAGCTGCGTGTCTGCTTTTCATCGTTGCGTCAATGGTTATCGTTTTTGCCCCCGCAGGTAAGGAAACAGCCTCAGTCATCTTAGGGGTGGTGCTGATAATTTTTGCATTGGGCGCTATTGGAGCTGCAGCGTTTAAAATTAAGGCCGGAGGCGTGGAAGTCAGCACCACAAATGAAATCCAAGTCGCCCCAGCGAAAAACGGAAGCTCAAAAACTCCAGCTTAATGCACCGTAAAACAAAGTAGGTCGTTTTGCCGTGGGCACCATGCTCAGACATCCCCAATCCGTACATCGCTGCACGAACAAGAGTTCATGCTGACTCAACTTTCGAACAAGCTTCGTCGGGCATGTAGACAGGCCAATGATGGTTGAGCAGGCCGTGGCCTACATTGACGAACATTCGCACGATGGGCGTCAATGTAGGCCCACGGCCTGTACTCTGAGGGGTTCCGGCGTCAGATAACTTGGGCGTTAAACATTTGCGCCGGACAGTATCGCCGGTAATCCCCCCATTTTTAGCGCGAGCTATGAGTAGAGGCTATGCGGCAAGTGCGAGTTTCTGTTTCGGGGTGATGCCGCCGATGCCCGTGTTGGGCCGGTCGTGATTGTAAGTCCATAACCAGC
>NZ_JBMPPN010000025.1:0-48051 GCF_049340165.1 Undibacterium sp. Xuan67W | reverse complement strand
GTGTCAGGTGATGACGCCATGTCGATTCTTTTGAGACATCTGAGGTCGGCTTACTCCTTTCCCGCTCCGTGATGTTGAACTGGGGGGATTGTGCCGGGTTTAGGTTCCGTTGAAAATAACCCCTCTCAGGAACCGGTTACGTTAGTGCAGGACATCACATCACCGCATCAGAAATTCAATATTCGCATGTCCCTCTCAGAATTTTCCTGTTAGATTTCCATCACAAGATTATGTCATTGATATGAAAATATCCTGAGTAATTCCTCCACTGGTCTTCCCATCCAAGTCATCTCTAAGTCATAAAAACTTTCTATGCTGGGCGGCTTCTCACTTCCTTTCCTCTGCTGACTATGAAAAATTCTCGCCGCCAGTTTATCCGTGACTTCACCTTCAGCACGGTTGCCGTTTCCAGCGCATTGTCGCTCGCTGCCTGTGGCGGCGGGAATGGCAATAATTTGACAGTCAATTTTTTGCATGGTGTTGCCAGTGGCGACCCGCAAAGCGATAAAGTTATTATCTGGACGCGCCTGACTCCGTCGGCAAGTCAGGATCTCGACGTGACATGGGAAATGGCGAGCGATAACCAATTTACCCGCATCGTTAAATCCGGTAGCTTTACGACCAATGCGGCCAGGGATTTCACTGTCAAGGTCGATGTCACTGGCCTGTCTGCGAGCACCGTATATTTTTATCGCTTCACGTATGGCACAGCACGTTCTGCGACAGGTCGTACCAAGACGTTGCCGACTGGTAGCGTCTCCCAGGTAAAACTTGCGGTATTTACGTGCTCTAATTATCCAGCAGGCTATTTCAATGTGTATGCTGAAGTCGCCAAACTCAACGATATTGATGCCGCGATTCATCTGGGTGATTACATCTATGAATACCAGCGCGATGGCTACGCCTCGCAAGATGCGGCCAGCTTAAATCGTCTGGTTGATCCGAAAAATGAAATCATCACGCTGACCGACTATCGCAGCCGTTACGCACAATATCGCACCGACGGAGATTTGCAGGCGATGCATGCAGCGTTGCCGTTGATTGCCATCTGGGACGATCATGAATTTGCCAACGACGCCTGGATCGGTGGCGCGGAGAATCATGATCCGGCGACAGAAGGACCTTTTAGTGCCCGTCGTGCTGCTGCTTTGCAGGCCTACAACGAGTGGATGCCTATCCGCTTGCCGGATCCGACCAAAAATGACCGTATCTATCGCTCTTTTGATTTTGGTAATCTGGTCTCCCTGCATATGCTGGATACCCGTCTGATCGGGCGTGAACAACAGCTTAGCTACACCAATTACATCAGTGCCAGCGGTGCATTTGATGCAGTAAAATTTACGACTGATATTAGCAATCCGACCCGCCAGCTGATGGGCGCAGAGCAAACATCCTGGCTACAATCCCAGCTCGGCAAGTCTGCGGCGACCTGGCAAATTCTGGGACAGCAGGTGTTGATGGCACGCATGAATATTCCCGCGCCACTGGTACTGCAAGCAATCAATTTCAGTGATTACACCGCGCTATTGGTGAAAGCGCAGACTGCGCCAGCGACATTAACTGCTGCCGAAAAGCAAATTTTGGCACAGCCATCCATTCCTTACAATCTTGATGCATGGGATGGTTATGCCGCCGCACGTGAGACGGTTTTTGCGACCGCCAAAGCATTGGATAAAAATTTGATCGCGCTGGCAGGTGATACTCATAACACCTGGGCCAGTGATCTTGCTGATCTGAGTGGGAACGCAGTTGGTGTCGAGTTCGGCGTGACCTCGGTTACCTCACCAGGTTTTGAAGAAATTTTCCCCAAGGAAGATCCGGCTAAAGTCGCAGGCGGCCTGGAGCAGATCATCGGACCTCTGGTCTATGCTGAAACGAAAAACCGTGGCTTCATGATCGTGACGGCGACCCCGACAGAGGCAAGGGCAGAATGGCGATACGTCAGTACGGTCAAATCCAAAACTTATACTGTTGTCCCGGGTAAAACTTTAAAGACCTTACCGGGTGCTGCGAATCGGAAATTACTGCCAGTGTAGTCCGGTCATCACATTCGTCCTTTATTACATAAAAAAACCAGCAGGCTTGCTGGTTTTTTTGTTTTTACGAAGAACTCAATAACTGATTAGTATCCCAGTATCGTCTGTTATTTTGTCCGCGATTGAGCTTGATTCTTTCTAGCAAGGCCTGATTTTGTTCTCGAATTTTATTTGGCGACAGATCTTCTTACGCACGTTTTATTGCCTGGAAACGCACCAGACTGAAGCGGCGACCAACAATTCTTTGTCACTTGCACAAAATTGATGCGAATGCATCAGTAATAGTCACGCCCGCTCACTACAAACCGCATGACGCAGACCTCCTGCCTCTGGCACGCAATCTGCTAAAGGTAGTCATGCGAACTCCGCACTCCGCTTTTTTTTAGCTTTGTGATTTTTTTTGTTTGCTTTGTCGTCTGCTTTTTCGTTCGATATTTAGTTCGTTTTTACATTCGCTGTTTAACGCTGTTTAACTAGCTCATTCACACTCACGCTTAGGAGCAACAAATGTCTCGTCGCACCCTATTAAAATCGACTGCAGTTGGCGCCTTTACTCTGGCTACTGCGGCTTGGTTGCCGCATGCGTATGCCGCTGACACGATCAAAGTCGGCATTCTTCACTCGCTATCAGGCACGATGGCGATTTCCGAAACGTCGCTGAAAGACGTTGCCTTGATGACGATTGATGAGATCAACGCGAACGGCGGTGTGATGGGTAAAAAGCTGGAGCCGGTGATTGTGGATCCTGCTTCGAACTGGCCTTTGTTTGCAGAAAAAGCGCGCCAGCTGGTTGCGCAAGATAAAGTCGCTGTCGTGTTTGGCTGCTGGACGTCGGTATCACGTAAATCGGTATTGCCAGTATTTAAAGAGCTGAATAGTCTCTTGTTCTACCCGGTTCAATACGAGGGCGAAGAGCTGGAAAAAAATGTGTTCTACACGGGTGCAGCACCGAACCAGCAAGCGATCCCAGCGACCGAATATCTGATGTCGAAAGAGGGCGGCGGTGCCAAGCGCTTTGTGCTGCTCGGTACGGATTATGTTTATCCACGCACGACTAACAAAATTCTGCGCGCTTTCTTGCATAGCAAGGGTGTGAAAGATACCGATATCGATGAGGTCTATACGCCGTTCGGTCATTCTGATTATCAGACCATCGTCGCGAATATCAAGAAGTTCTCTGCTGGTGGCAAGACTGCGGTGATCTCTACGATCAATGGCGATTCCAACGTCCCGTTTTATAAAGAACTGGGTAATGCCGGCCTTAAAGCGACCGACGTGCCGGTTGTCGCATTCTCGGTAGGTGAGGAAGAGTTGCGCGGCGTCGATACTAAGCCTTTGCTTGGTCACCTCGCTGCATGGAATTATTTCCAGTCAGTGAAAAATCCTGTGAATACGGCATTTATCAAGCAATGGAAAGACTATGCCGTTGCCAAAAAACTGCCTAACGCCAGTACCGTCGTCACCAATGATCCGATGGAAGCAACCTATGTCGGTATCCATATGTGGAAGCAAGCAGTAGAAAAAGCCAAATCCACCGATACGGATAAAGTCATCGCTGCCATGGGTGGTCAGACTTTCAAAGCGCCATCAGGTTTTGAACTGACGATGGATAAAACGAATCACCATTTGCACAAGCCAGTCATGATCGGCGAGATCAAAGGTGATGGTCAGTTCAGCGTTGTATGGAAAACCAAAGGCCCGATCCGTGCTCAGCCATGGAGTCCTTACATCCCTGGTAACGAGACTAAGCAAAAAATGTAGTTGTCTGAGCTATGTACTCAGTGCGATGCACGACAGATCAACTTGACTCTGCTATTGCCGGAGCCGAGTTGATCGACGCCATGAATTGAGTTGAATTGAGCTGAAACTGAGACATAAGTTCTGGACGTGTGATTCACCAATGCCGGGGAAGGAGTGATTGCCAACCCCGGCATTGTGTTGATGCTGGTCTGGTATTGAGCTGTTTTTTTTCCTGTTCTATCTGCACTACCGTAGTACGACGCTTCATTTTTTTGACGAATTTTTCAGCCCGGAAGAGTGCGTTTATGTCGCTATTTAAAAAAATAGTCTTGCCCGGATTGCTTTGCCTGCATGCCGTAATCGCCAGCGCGGCGATTGATCCTGCTGTACTTAAGCCTTTAGCCGGCGATGATCCTGATGCCCGTATTGCCGCCGTCAATCAGATCGCGGTACTGGCAAATCAGGATGCCCTGAAAGTGCTGACAGCGTTGAAAAATGACACCCTCTATGCAACGCCAGACGGTCAGTTGTATATCGTCGACAATGATAAAGCCACCAATCTCGCCAATGATAAAACGACGCCCTTACCTGAGGGCATTGATGGCATCACTGTCAACAACCGTCTGCGTGCCGTGGTGGATGACGCACTGTCTGGATTAAAGCTGTTTTCGACAGATCGTGCACTGCGCCTGGCTGCAGTGCTGGAACTACAAAAAAGCGCCAGTCCCGAACAAGCGCCATTGATTACTAAAGCACTGACAAAAGAAAACGATCCTGAGATTAAATCCTTGCTACAACTCGTTGCCGCAACCGCTAATTTGCAGTCTACCGATCCGCTTGTCCGCAAAGCCGCGGTCATCGCGCTGAAAGACAGCACAAATGCCAACATCAAGCCTGCGCTACAAAAAATGCTGGATATGGGACCCGATGGCAAGCCCTTGGAACCTGACGAAAGTATTCGTATTGAAGCCGCCAATACCATGAACGCGCTAAATAGCCGCATCGTCAGAACCGAGTTTGCCGGTAATTTGTTTTATGGCGCCTCGTTAGGCAGCGTGCTGTTACTGACTGCACTGGGACTGGCGATTACCTTTGGCCTGATGGGTATTATCAATATGGCGCACGGCGAACTGATGATGATTGGTGCGTACACGACCTATGTGTGTCAAATGGCTTTCCGGCATTTTTTGCCAGGCGCAATTGATGCATACCTGATTGTCGCGCTGCCCGCTGCCTTCATCGTTGCAGGCACAGTAGGGATCGTGCTGGAACGCACCGTCATCCGCTGGTTGTACGGCAGGCCGCTGGAAACGCTGCTCGCAACCTGGGGCATCAGTCTGATGCTGATGCAAGCGGTACGCACGATCTTCGGTGCGCAAAATGTCGAGGTCGCCAATCCTAGCTGGATGTCGGGTGGTGTCACCGTGCTTGGTTCACTGGTGCTCTCGTATAACCGGATTGTGATTATTTTCTTTGCCTTGTTTGTTGTGCTGGCAGTCTGGCTGATACTGAATAAAACCCGGCTTGGTTTGTTTGTCCGTGCGGTCACACAAAATCGTCGCATGGCCGATTGCGTCGGTGTTTCTACCGGTAAGATCGACATGATGACTTTCGGTCTGGGCTCCGGTATCGCGGGGTTGGGCGGTGTCGCCCTATCGCAATTGGGAAATGTCGGTCCGGATCTGGGACAGAGTTATATCGTCGATTCGTTTATGGTAGTGGTGCTGGGCGGGGTCGGGCAACTGATCGGTACGGTGATCGCTGCACTTGGTCTGGGAGAAGTGAATAAATTTCTTGAACCCGTCGCCGGTGCTGTCATGGCAAAAATTACGATACTCGTTTTCATCATCGTGTTTATCCAGAAGCGGCCACAGGGCCTGTTCGCGATGAAGGGGAGGAGTGCAGAATGAGCGAGTCCTTATTTTCGCGCCTAGCCTGGTCTGGCATCATCTTCTGCGCCGTCATTCTGGCCTTGTTGCCTATCTTGAATTTGAGTTTTCCGGCTGGACATGCCTTGCATATTTCTAGTTATGCCGTTGGTCTGATCGCGAAATTTATGTGTTATGCCCTGGCTGCGCTGGCGCTGGATCTCGTATGGGGCTATACCGGCATTCTGTCACTCGGGCATGGTGTGTTCTTTGCACTGGGCGCGTATGCGCACGGCATGTATCTGATGCGTGCAATCGGACGGGATGGCGTGTACCAGAGTAATCTGCCGGACTTCATGGTTTTTCTCGACTGGAAAACCTATCCCTGGTATTGGTCGATGACCGATAACTTCTGGTATTGCATGGCGCTGGTGGTTCTGGTGCCGGGTACACTGGCATTTGTGTTTGGTTACTTCGCGTTCCGGTCCCGCATTAAAGGGGTGTATTTTTCCATCATTACACAGGCGATGACGTTTGCCTTTATGTTGATGTTTTTCAGGAATAACACTGGCTTTGGGGGCAACAACGGGTTTACCGATTTCAAGCGTATTCTCGGTTATTCAATTACTGCACCCGCGACGAAAGCCGTGTTGTATCTGGTGACGCTGGGTCTTTTACTTACGGCCTTAATTCTGTGTCGCTGGATCGTAAAATCTAAATTAGGACGAGTGCTGCAAGCAGTACGGGATTCTGAATCACGCCTCATGTTTATCGGCTACAACCCCTTATGGTTCAAGCTGTTTGTCTGGACGCTCTCTGCGATTTTATGCGGTATCGCCGGTGCTTTGTATGTGCCGCAGGTCGGTATTATTAATCCATCCGAAATGTCGCCGGGTAATTCGATCGAGATGGTGATCTGGGCCGCGGTTGGCGGGCGTGGCTCTTTGCTCGGTCCGATTATCGGTGCCTTTTCTGTGAATGGTTTAAAGAGCTGGTTCACGGCGGCTTTTCCCGATCTTTGGTTGTTTGCGCTGGGTTTGTTATTCATCCTGGTGACCTTGTTTATGCCGCAAGGTATTCTGGGACTGGTCGATCAATTCAAACGCAAATGGCAATCGGCATCTTCCGATGGACTGGTTACCCAGGCAACCCCGGATACATCGACCGGCAAGAAGGAGGCGGCATGAGCAATATCGTGCATGATAAAGCCGCCGGTATCCTGATTGATCTGGTACAGCGCGACGAGCCGCAGGCCTCGTTTTCGCGGATCAAACCAGAAGGCGTCGATACCATACATGGCGCGATTTTGTATCTTGAGGACATTGTGGTGTCCTTCGACGGATTTAAGGCCTTGAACTATCTGAATCTGGATATTTCCGTCGGCGAGCTGCGCTGCATCATCGGCCCGAACGGCGCTGGCAAAACTACGATGATGGACGTCATTACAGGTAAGACACGACCCACCTCCGGAAGTGTTTTTTTTGGTCAGTCTATGGATCTCAGCAAGATGACTGAGTACGACATTGCACATGCCGGAATTGGTCGTAAGTTTCAACGTCCTACCGTGTTTGAACAACACAGCGTGTTTGAAAATCTCGAATTGGCAATGAAGATGAACAAGCGCGTCAGACCGACTTTGTTCTTCAAGCTCAATAGCGAGCAGAAGGACAAGATTGACGACATTCTTCGATTGATACGTCTGAACGGCAGCGAACACAGGCTCGCCGGCTTGCTCTCACACGGCCAAAAACAATGGCTGGAAATCGGCATGCTGCTGATGCAGGAGCCGCAGTTGATTTTGCTGGATGAGCCTGTGGCTGGCATGTCCGATGCCGAGACCGTGCGTACTGCCGAGTTGTTGAATGAATTGCGCGGCAAACACTCGATTGTGGTGGTGGAGCACGACATGGCGTTTGTCACAGAGATCGCACGCGAAGGCAAGGTGACGGTATTGCATGAAGGCTCGGTACTGGCAGAGGGGACGATGCAGCAAGTCCAGTCGGATGAGCGGGTTATCGAAGTGTATCTGGGGCGTTGATACGTGCTACTCCCTCAATTAAGACCGCAGTTTTGTCTTGATTCTCGAAATTGAATCCGCACTATCCATGCGCCTCTTGGCACGAAAAGCTTCCAGCAGCCGCAGCAGTATTGCGGATTAGTCGATAAAAATAGGATTTTTATGCTACAGGTTGATCACATCAATCAATATTACGGATCGTCCCATACCTTGCGCGGTGTCTCGCTGTCGCTGGAAAAAGGACAGTGCCTGACTTTGCTCGGCCGTAATGGTGTCGGCAAAACGACCTTGCTTAAATGCCTGATGGGGGTGTTACCCGTGTCCAGCGGCAGCATCATGCTAGAAGGCCGCGACATCACCAGGCTCAAGCCACATGAGCGGGCTGCCGCTGGTATTGCCTATGTTCCGCAAGGCCGTGAAATTTTTGCCCGACTGACAGTAGAAGAAAATATGCTCATGGGGATGGCTGTCAAATCAGGTCGCAAGGCCTCCGTAATTAAAGACGAAGTGGTTGAATTGTTCCCGGTATTAAAAGAAATGTTGCATCGCCGTGGCGGAGATTTGTCTGGCGGGCAGCAACAGCAACTTGCGATTGCACGTGCTTTGCTGGCTGAACCCAAACTGATTATTTTTGATGAGCCAACGGAAGGAATACAACCATCCATCATTAAGGATATTGAACGTGTTATCCGTCTGTTACGCGAGCGCGGCGATATGGCGATACTCTTATGCGAGCAATATTTTGATTTTGCACGCGCACTGGCAGACCAGTTCATCATTCTTTCACGTGGTGAAGTTGTGGCATCCGGTCTGGCAGATCAAATGGACAGTGAGGACGTGAAGAGGCACTTGGCGGTATAGTTTCAGGATGAATCAGATTGTTGACCCATTTATATCCGGCGTTTCTGTCGGGCCTTTGATCAAAGCCGCGTGTCAGGCCAGACTAACGCTGGGTTTTGTCGATGATGCCGGTACTACACGGCTGGTCGAGCGTAGCCATTTTGGCCCGCTGCGCGTACAAAAACCGCTGTATCCGGAAGCTCCGTCGATTTGCCATGCCATCGTGGTACACCCCCCCGGCGGTGTCGTCGGAGGAGATGAATTACATATCAAAACCAGCGTTGCCTCAGGTGCACACGCCTTTGTTACAACTCCCGGTGCGGCTAAATGGTATAAGGCGAATGGCCATGTTTCGCATCAATTGATTGAGCTCGATATCGCGGCGCAGGCATCGCTGGAATGGTTGCCGCAAGAGACGATTTTTTTTGATGCTGCGCATGTGCGCTTGCAAAACAAAATCAATTTGGCTAAAGATGCAAGCTATATTGGTGCTGACATTCTGTGCTTCGGACGCACCGCCTCTGGCGAATCTTTTCATACCGGAAAAATCACACAGACCAGCGAAATCCGCCGCGAAGGTAAGTTACTCTGGTTTGAGCAGGGCAGTATTGCCGGCGGCTCATCTGCTATGCATAGCCCGCTGGCACTGGCAGGTAACACCGTCAGTGCCAGCCTGATTGCAGTCGGCAAACAATTACCGGCGTCGCTGATCCAGCGTTTGCGCGAAGAGGCGATTGCGTTGACGGGCGACCCTCATGCCGTTGGCGTGACTCAGATGAAGACGGTCGTCGTTGCAAGGTATATGGGGCATTCGAGTGAAATGGCACGTCAGTGGCTGACACGCATGTGGCAAATTGTGCGACCTGAATTGCTGGGGCGTGAAGGCGTGGTGCCGCGGATCTGGAATACCTAGTCGTGGCTATTGCTGAAGCTAATGTGCCTTGTGGCAGTTAAATAACGAAATAGATTGTTGATGGAGTCAGCGATTTTATACTCCTCCACCGCAGGCGTGAGAGGATAGAAGAATAAAGCAAAAAATTTGCAGAAAATTGAAGGAGCAAACATGGAATTAACGCCAAGAGAAAAAGACAAGTTGCTGATTTTTACGGCAGCCTTGCTGGCTGAACGACGTCAAGCACGTGGCTTGAAATTGAATTATCCCGAAGCCGTCGCTCTGATCACTGCCGCCATCATGGAAGGTGCCCGCGACGGAAAAACCGTCGCCGAGCTGATGTCGGATGGCACCAAGATACTGACGCGCGCCGATGTCATGGACGGCATTGCCGAGATGATCCCCGATATTCAGGTAGAAGCGACATTCCCGGACGGCACCAAGCTGGTCACCGTTCATCATCCTATTCCATAGGTGCTCACATGATTCCTGGCGAAATGCTGATTGAAGCAGGCGATATTGAACTCAATGTTGGCCGTGTTACCGCATCTATCGTGGTGGCGAACAGTGGCGACAGACCGATACAGGTTGGTTCCCATTTTCATTTTTTTGAAACAAATCCCGCATTGGAATTTGATCGTAACGGCGCTTACGGCATGCGCCTGAATATCGCCGCAGGGACAGCGGTTCGTTTTGAGCCCGGGCAGAAGCGCACGGTGGAGCTAGTCGCTCTGGCTGGTGATCGTAAAGTATATGGTTTCAATGCTAAGGTGATGGGTGCATTGAGTCAGCCTGAATCTGATCTTCAGCCGACAGCAAGTACTGATCACATCAAGGAGGCCGAATGAGCAAGATCTCACGCCATGCGTATGCAGAAATGTTTGGCCCGACAACCAGCGACCGGATTCGTTTAGCCGATACCGAACTGTTTATTGAAATCGAAAAAGACTTTGCCACTTATGGCGAAGAAGTGAAGTTCGGTGGCGGAAAAGTCATCCGCGATGGTATGGGACAGTCACAGCGTAATTACAAAGACGTAATGGACACGGTCATTACCAATGCAGTGATCCTCGACCATTGGGGCATCGTGAAAGCGGATATAGGACTCAAAGGCGGCAAGATCGCTGCAATAGGCAAAGCGGGCAATCCGGATATCCAGCCGGATGTCACGATGTGCATAGGTGGTGCGACGGAGATCATTGCCGGTGAGGGCATGATCGTTACCGCAGGCGGCATCGATTCGCATATTCATTTCATTTGTCCGCAACAGATAGAAGAAGCCTTGATGAGTGGCGTGACCACCATGCTGGGCGGCGGTACCGGCCCAGCGACGGGCACCGCTGCGACAACCTGTACGCCTGGCCCATGGCACCTGCATTCGATGCTGTCTGCGGCAGATGCTTTTCCGATGAATTTAGGTTTTCTCGGCAAAGGTAATGTGAGCTTGCCGATGCCACTCGAAGAGCAGGTACTGGCGGGAGCCATCGGTTTGAAGCTGCATGAGGACTGGGGTACGACCCCGGCGGCAATTGATAATTGCCTGGCCGTTGCTGATCGTATGGATATCCAGGTCGCGATTCATTCAGATACCTTGAACGAAGCAGGTTTTCTGGAGCACACTCTGGCGGCATTTAAGGATCGTACGATTCATACCTTTCATACTGAAGGAGCCGGTGGCGGCCATGCCCCCGATATTATTGCCGCGGTCGGTCAGGCCAATGTCTTGCCATCGTCGACCAATCCGACACGACCTTATACCGTGAATACCCTCGATGAACATCTGGACATGCTGATGGTCTGCCATCATCTTGATCCCGCCATCGCAGAAGATATCGCTTTTGCCGAATCCCGGATACGCCGCGAGACAATTGCGGCAGAAGATATTTTGCATGACATGGGCGCAATCTCGATGATGTCATCCGATTCGCAAGCGATGGGGCGGGTCGGCGAGGTCATCATGCGTACCTGGCAGACGGCGCATAAGATGAAGACGCAGCGCGGATCACTGGCAGAGGACAATGCCCGCAATGATAATTTCCGTGCAAAACGCTATATCGCTAAATACACAATTAATCCGGCGATTACACACGGCATCTCACACGTAGTAGGTTCGCTAGAGGTCGGCAAGATCGCTGATATCGTGTTGTGGAAACCAGCATTTTTTGGTGTAAAGCCCACGATGATTTTAAAAAGCGGCATGATCGCGGCGGCGCAGATGGGTGATCCGAATGCATCAATCCCGACACCACAACCAGTCCACACTCGCATTATGTTTGGTGCCTATGGCGGCGGATTAAAAACCTCTGTGACCTTCGTCTCACAAGCGGCACTGGATGCCGGTATCGGTGCGCAACTGCAACTGAACAAGCCGCTGATTGCCGTGAAAAATATGCGGCATTTGCGTAAAGCAGACATGATTCATAACGCGGCAACGCCAAAGATGGAAGTCGACTCTGAAACTTATGAAGTACGTGCGAACGGTGAATTATTGGTTTGCGAGCCAGCTAAAATTTTACCGATGGCGCAGCGCTATTTTTTGTTTTAATGATTGCGATTGAAACCCATTTAATAAATTAGAAAACAAATTTAAAATCGAACTTTACAAACTATGCTGACCCTGAACACCAAAGTAGATCAAGCCGACAGCATTGTCGGTGAGCTGGTTCTGCCTTACGAATTACGTGAAAAAAGCCGGCAACGTGCGACCCTGAGTTCCGGTGAGGACGTGGCGGTATTTACTGTGCGCGGTACGGTGCTGCGGCATGGCGATTTGCTGCAAGGGATGACAGAGTCCGGCGAGGTTCAAGTCGTAAAGGTACTGGCCGCCAAAGAAGCGACTTATCGTGTGGACTGCAAGACGCCCCATACCTTGTTGCGCTGCGCGTTTCATCTTGGTAACCGGCATACGCAAGCGCAAGTCGGCGACGAGGCGGGCACGGGATTTTTGCGGATTCGGAAAGACCCTGTGCTGAAAGAAATGCTGGAAGGTCTGGGTGCAATCGTGAGCGAGGAGCAGGCTGCGTTTGAGCCAGAATCCGGTGCCTACGGTGGCGGTCACCATCATCACGGCGACGATCATCACAATCTCTTGGCACCGGTACCTTTGCGGCAGAAGATTCACCGGCCATCCCAGCTTACTACGGACAAGACTTCGTAAACTTGTATGCAATCCGCTTCGCTCCTGCATTTATTTCAGCTTGCCAGTCCTTCATTGCCTATCGGCGCCTACAGCTACTCGCAAGGGCTGGGGGCAGCCATAGAAAATGGTCTCGTCAGGGACGAGGCATCGGCGCGCACCTGGATCGTTGGCGCCTTGCATCATATAGTCGCCCAGTTCGAGGCGCCGATACTCTGGCGTTTGTTAAGCGCATTTTCTGCGCGTGATGCAGGGGCTGTGAGCTTGTGGACCGAGCGCTTTATCGCTGCACGGGATACGGCAGAGTTCCGTGCCGAGACGATACAGATGGGATATTCCTTGTCGAAACTCGCCATCGATTTAAAAATCGCCGATGCGTCATTGCTGGCTATTTTGCAGCAACAGGCCGAAGTACCTCTGCCAACCGCCATGGCGTTTGCTTCCGTTGCGCTGGATATTCCAGCCGATGCCTGCGTGTTAGCTATGCTGTTTTCATGGGCTGAAAATCAGGTACTGGTATGTGTTAAATCGGTACCTTTGGGTCAGGTATCCGGGCAGCGCTTATTGCTCTCGCTACGACCAGAATTGGAGACCGCGGCACTTGTCGCACACACTTTGCCTGATGACGAATTATCGAACTGGTCGCCCGGCTTATCCTTATTGTCCATGCAGCACGAGATCCAGTACAGCCGGCTCTACCGATCGTAAAAAGTACTTTTTAAGGTAACGTATTGTGCTCAACTATTCCATTCGAAAATTATGACAACAACTTCAGTAGCAACTACCTCAAATCCTCTGCGCGTCGGCATCGGCGGTCCGGTTGGCTCGGGCAAAACCGCCTTATGCGAAATGCTGTGCAAAGCCATGCGAGATGATTACGACATGGCCGTCATCACGAACGACATCTACACCAAGGAGGATATGGAAATCCTGTTGCGTGCCGACGCTTTACCCGCCGAGCGTTTGATGGGAGTAGAAACAGGCGGATGTCCGCATACGGCGATTCGTGAAGATGCCTCAATTAATCTTGAGGCAATTGCCCGCATGAGCGCTGAGTTCCCTGATCTGGATTTGATTCTGGTGGAGTCGGGCGGTGATAATCTTGCAGCCACTTTTAGCCCTGAACTATCTGATTTGACGATTTATGTCATTGACGTGGCTGGTGGCGAAAAAATCCCGCGTAAGGGCGGCCCCGGCATTACCCGTTCTGACTTATTGATTATCAATAAAACCGACCTGGCACCGTATGTCGGCGCGAACCTCGATGTCATGGCGCATGATGCAAAAAAAATGCGCGGTGAGCGACCATTTATTTTTACCAATCTGCGCAGCGGTGATGGCGTGCCTCAGGTGATTGAATTTATTTGTAAGCAGGGATTGTTAGATAAATAGTTCTTTTAGAGCGACAGTATGATGTGAGCCATTATTAATGGCAAAAGTGATACAGATTAGGAGTAAATCACTTAATTAATAATTAATAACCCTACTTATTGTAAGGGAAGTGTTATATTAATCGCACCGATCCACTTGATAGTCGACGATTATGCGCACAAACCTCCCAGTTTCGCAGAACGAATATCAGTTTCCTCCAAGTGATAGCCTAGTCAGCGTGACCGATGAAAAAGGGCGCATCACCTACTGTAATCCTGCATTTGTACAAACCAGTGGTTTCCTCCAGCATGAGTTGCTGGGACAGCCACATAACTTGGTACGCCATCCTGATATGCCAGAAGAGGCATTTCGGGATATGTGGGCAACTTTGCAATCGGGTAAGCCATGGACGGGTTTAGTAAAAAATCGACGAAAAAATGGTGACTACTACTGGGTGCGTGCAAACGCAACTCCCATGCGGCACGGGCAAAAAATTACTGGCTTTCTCTCGGTTCGTACAAAACCGACTAAAGAGGAAGTCAATGCGGCTGAAGCTCTTTACAAGCTCATGCGCGATGATGCTAAAGAGGGCCGGCAAGTCTATGGGTTAAAACATGGCAAGGTTATTCGAAAAGACATATTTGGCCTTATTGGTAAAGTCTTCAACATGGGGAAAAAAGCGCGCTTGTTTTTAGTTCAGGCAGCCTATGGCTTACTGGTCTTGCTCGCGGCGATGTATTTTTCCCCGACGATCGCAGCGATTGTCGCGGTAGTACTAGGTCTCTGTCTGACTGTATGGATTGGCTATCTGGTCTCGCTGCCTTTGAACTCTATCCTCAATGATGCTGATCGACTTGCTGCAGGTGATTTGTCGCATCCGGTAGCATTGGGAGCTGGTGGTTTGGCTGGAGAAGTGCAGCAGGCGATACATCAGCTTTCTGTTAATCTTCGCACTGTTGTCGGTGATACTAGGAGGGAGCTGCAGAACGTTCGCAGCACGACTGAGGAAATCGCTGCTGGTAATTTAGATATGTCTGGCAGGACGGAGTCTCAGGCAAGTAGTTTAGAAGAAACCGCGGCCTCGATGGAAGAAATTAACAGTACGGTTGCACAAAGCGCCAGTGCTGCATCACAAGGTTCGACATTGGCCTCGCAGATGACGGATTTAGCTTATCGTAGTCAGGATGCAGTCCAAGCCGTTGTCGTTACGATGGAAGAAATTAGTGGATCTTCACATAAAATCAGTGACATCATTCACATCATCGAAGGGGTTGCCTTTCAGACGAATATTCTCGCTTTAAACGCAGCGGTGGAGGCGGCAAGGGCAGGCGAAGCAGGACGCGGTTTTGCGGTAGTCGCATCCGAGGTGCGAGCGTTAGCACATAGAACAACGGATGCTGCACGAGAGATTAAGCATTTGATCCAGGAATCTAATGAGAAAGTAGACGCTGGTAGTAAACAAAGTGTCGAGGCTAGGCAGAGAATGGATGATGCACTGAAGTCAATCGGAAATGTGCGCACGATGTTAAGCGAAATCAGTAACTCTGCCGCCGAACAACAATCTGGGATTGCGCAGGTTAATGATGCAGTGACCGATCTTGATTCAGTTACACAACAAAACGCAGCGATGGTTGAAGAGCTTGCGGCATCGGCGGAATCCTTAAATGATCAGGTAGATGCCGTACTTGATTCCATGGGGCTATTCCGTTTAACAGACAGTGATATTACCGTCGCACAAAAAGATGCAGTCAATGTGAGAAAAATAGCGAAGTCAGATCAAGAACAAGACCAAAACCAAGACCACAAACATGAAACTAAAAATCACCCTTTGCGACTGAAATAGTTTTAGTGAAAATTAAAAGAGCCCGCACCTCAGTAATTGTGCGGGCTTTTTTAATGTTCTTCCCCAATGTTTGAAGTAAACTAATCGGATTGCAACGAACTTATCTCGCTCCCAGGAGGTTTGGTTGCCTTTTATCTTTCAGGTGGCTGATTTATGTTTATTCCAAAAGGTATGTGCGGTTTTCTTGATCAGCTTCGAATCGTCCTCCCAGTTTCGGTGTGTATGATGGTACTGACGATGGGAAATATCTCATCTGCACAAAGTATCCCGGATACGCTAAACCAACGTTTGAAAGCCTGTACCTCATGCCATGGCAAAGAAGGTAAAGCAGCAAGTGATGGTTATTACCCGCGGATTGCAGGTAAGCCGGATGGCTATTTGCTGAATCAGTTAAAAAACTTTAGAGATGGCAAACGTACTTATCCCTTGATGACCTATATGGTGGGAAATATGTCGGATACTTACCTGCAAGAGATCGCCCATTTTTTCTCCGAGCAGCATCCACCTTATCCTGCGCCTCAGCAGATTGATGTGACGGCAGCGGTCATCGAACGTGGCCGGCAGTTAGTGCAACGCGGCGATCAGTCCAGCAAGTTGCCTGCCTGCATTGCCTGTCATGGAGAGAAAATGACGGGTGTCGCACCGTTTATTCCGGGCTTGCTGGGGTTGCCGCGAGACTATATCAACTCACAATTAGGCGCATGGCAAACAGGTAGCCGTCATGCGCAGGCGCCCGATTGCATGGAGCAGATTGCACGTAAATTGACTCCGCAGGATATCGCTGCCGTGTCAGCATGGTTGGCTTCGCAAACATTGCCAGCTAATCCTGTAGCGATTTCTGCTGGTGAGTTCAAGGCTAAGCGCCCTATGTCCTGCGGCACTATTCCTGAATAAGCGATTGACATGATGAAACGAATTTTTGCAAGTTTATTGTCAATGCTGGCGCTGATTGCATCGGGGATTTTTTGGTACGGCAATCAGTTGGGCTCGCCTTTGCCAGCAGATATGGGAAAGACAGCAGGGACGACTGAGCAAGCTGCGGATCAGAGTGATCAGATTGCCCGCGGCGCTTATCTGGCGCGCGCCGGCAATTGTATGGGCTGCCATACGACCAGAGGGGGTGCTGCCTATGCCGGTGGTCGCTTGATTGCCTCTGAGTTTGGTGATTTCGCTTCACCGAATATCACGCCGGACAAAAAAACAGGTATCGGCAACTGGACTTTTGGAGATTTCTGGAATGCTTTACATAACGGTAAATCGAAGGATGGTCGCTTGTTGTATCCGGCTTTTCCTTATCCTAGCTATACCAAGATTTCACCTGGTGATGCACAAGCGCTCTTTGCTTTTTTTCAGTCGATACCCGCAGTAGAGCGACAGAATCAGTCGCATGCGCTGCGTACACCTTATGATCAGCGCGGCCTGTTGGCATTCTGGCGCGCTTTATATTTTAAGCCCGGACAATATCAGCAACAACCCGCGCAAACTGCTGAATGGAATCGCGGTGCCTACCTGGTGACAGGTCTCGCACATTGCGGCGCCTGCCATACCAGCCGCAATGCGTTGGGCGCCAGTGATCTGAACAACGAGCTAGGCGGTGCTTATATGCCGGTGAGTAACTGGTACGCGCCATCATTGCTGGCGCAGGAGGAGGCTGGAGTTCAGACATGGTCAGCGACACAGCTCAGTCAATTATTGAGAGATGGTATTTCAGCGCAGGCCCATGCATCTGGACCAATGGCAGAAGTCGTTGCCAACAGTCTGCAATACCTGAACGACAGCGACGTACAGGCGATGACGGTATATCTGCAATCTTTGCCGAAAGTGACTAAGCCCAAAGCTGACATACTGGACCAGGCCATTGCTGGGCAGGGGATTGGTAAAGAGGAGATGGAGCGCGTCATGTATCTAGGCGGCGCGCTCTACAAAGCCCATTGTGTCGATTGCCACGGGGACAGCGGGCGCGGTGCGCCACCGGTGTACCCTGCGCTGCAAGGAAATGCGTCTTTGCAAATGACGTCGGTAGCGAATCCGGTGCGCATGGTACTAGCTGGTGGTTTTCCTGCCGCGACTAAAGGTAATCCGCGTCCTTACGGCATGCCACCTTTTGCGCCGACCTTGTCAGATGCCGAGGTCGCTCTGGTCATATCCTATGTCAGAAATTCATGGGGTAATAAAGCGTCGGTGATCGGTGCGTCTGACGTGAACCGGTACCGCACGGCACCTCTCGATTGAAAGGGTATTCACTTCCTTTTCGTTCTTGCATCATTGCCCTTTATAATAAGTCTGTTTAGTCCTTTTTCAATCGGCACAGAAAGGGGCGACTTGGTGATTTCCCCGATTTTGAAACCGGGAAATCTGACCTGACAATGACATCAAGATAACGACTAAAACGGGATTACACAAATTGACATCCGATTCCAGCAGCGCTGAGCAACGCCGTTTGCAAATGGCCGATATTGCCCGTCTAGCCGGAGTCTCTACCTCGACGGTATCGAGAGCACTGAGTGGCAGCTCATTGGTGAATGATGAGACCCGTAAGCGGATCGAGGAATTAGCCCGGTCGCTAAATTACACCATCAACATCGGTGCGCAGAATTTGCGCTTAAAACAAAACCGCACCGTGGCGGTAGTTGTTCCCTATGATTCTGCGACCCGGCAGCATTTATCTGATCCGTTTTTCCTGAGTATGCTGGGCAGCCTTGCTGACGCCTTAACCGATCGCGGGTTCGACATGTTGTTGTCGCGGGTAGACGCAGAGCGCCTCGATTCTGCAGCGCAAATCTATGATACTGGCCGCGTGCTTGGCGTGATTTTAATCGGTCAGTGGCGTCATCATGATCAATTGAATCAACTCGCTGCTCGCCGTGTTCCCATCGTTGTCTGGGGTGCACAATTACCACAGCAATTGTATGTGACCGTCGGTAGCGATAATGTCATGGGCGGATTTTTAGCGACTGAGCACTTGATTCAATCTGGCCGAAAGCATCTGGCTTTTTTTGGTGACACACAATTGCCTGAGGTCGCGCATCGCTACGAAGGTTATTGCAACGCACTGAGTCAACATGGGATCACTCTGGATGAACGGCTGGTAGTTCCTGCTTCATTTATTGAGGAGGGCGGGCGCCTGGCGGTTGAAGAGTTATGCCAGCGTGGCATCGCGTTTGACGGTCTGTTTGCATGTAGTGACTTATTGGCAATGACCGCCATTAATACCTTGAGAGAAAAAGGTTTTCAGACACCTGACGATGTTGCCGTAGTCGGTTACGACGATATTGAGCTGGCACGTTACTTCCATCCTCCTCTTACCACCGTGCGTCAGCCAATTGCACTGGCAGGGCAAGCCTTAGTCGACGCTTTACTGGTATTGGCAGATCAGCGTAATGCGATGCCACAGTTGCTCTCGACCGAACTTATTCCACGCTCAAGCAGCCGTTCCGGCTAGATTTTCTACGTCATTTATATAGTTAATTCAAAAATGCAATCGTTTGCATAGATTTCAAAAATACCCCTGACTTTTGGAAATAAATAGTCCGATTCAGTGGCGTAAAGCATTTTGCATTGCAGCAAAAATATGAGTGGAGCATCTTTCATGTTGCGTGGCTCATACAGAGATGAGCCGTGTAATATTGTGATTTGGGTAGACTATTTGCGGAAAAAAATCACCTGTTTCAACCAGACCAGGTACAGGTAAAACAGTCTTCGCAGAAAGACTTCAATTTAAAAATAGCACGATCAGCTTAAAAATTTCCCCTTTGCATCAGATGTAATTTTATTGCACTGCGTGATTGCAATCGATTGCAAAGAAAAATATTTTGCACGATAATTCACCACACCTACACTACAAAAGATCTTCATCAATGTTTGCCATAAGATGATCGGAGAATCAGGCGAGGATTGCTGGAGGTCTTTTGTCACTGCTTTGCATACGCTGAATCGCCAGCGTCCTGGCAAGCAGAAAAAAAGGTGACGACACCGCCGGAACAAGTGCGCATTGTTTTGGACATAATGAATAAAACGGAGACAGTAATGACATCACAACGCATCAAAATGACACGTATGGCCAGCGTAGTATCGATGGCAATTTTTCAAATGAGTGCTGCCTGGGCACAGGAGGCGGCAACTAGTCAGGATAAAGAGAAAAATTCGTTGAACCTGAATTCCGTGATTGTGACCGGAACACCATTTGGCACCTCCAAGATGAAGGCCAGCGTATCGATCAGTACACTTGATGCTGATCAGATTTCGCAATCTTCTCCGACGAACGCGGCTGAGATTTTACGTGCAGTACCCGGTATTCGTGCCGAGTCATCGGGTGGTGAAGGTAATGCGAACTTGACCGTACGTGGCGTACCTATCTCTGCGGGCGGCGCCCGTTACGTGCAGTTTCAGGAAGATGGTTTGCCGTTATTGCAATTCGGCGATATCGCCTTCGTTACCCCCGATATGTATTTACGTGCAGATGGTGGATTGAGCCATCTAGAGGTAGTACGGGGTGGTACTGCGTCAACGATGGCAACGAATTCACCAGGTGGCATCATTAATTTTTTAAGCAAAAACGGTAGTGAAAAAGGCGGCAGCATCGGCATTACAAAAGGCCTGGATTTCAATCAGACCCGCTATGATTTTGACTACGGTGCAGCGATCTCAGATAAGACACGCTTCTTCATCGGCGGCTTCTACCGCAATGGTGATAGCTCACGCCCGGCAGGGGTAACCGCGGAAGATGGCGGTCAGATCCGCGCCAATATGACGCATCAGCTGGACAATGGTTATGTACGTCTGAGTTTTAAACATCTTGATGATAAGTCGCCGATGAATATGCCGGTTCCAGTCAAAACGGTGAACGGCACGATCTCAGAATTGCCAGGAATCGATCCACGTACTGCGAGTTTTTACTCCCCTTACTGGACGCGCGATATTGTTCTGGATAAAAACAATAATAAGATTTCGACCAATATCAATGATGGCTTACATGTAGTCAATAATGCTTTCGGTGCGGAAGCCTCATTGAAACTGGGTGGCGGCTGGACATTGGATGAAAAATTTCGTAAGTCGACGAATACCGGACGATTCATTTCCATCTTCCCGGCAGATAACGGCACGACTTCAAGTGGGATGACATACGCAACCGGTCCGAATGCTGGTAAGGCTTATACAGGTGCCGCATTTACTGCAACAGTATTCAATACCTCGTTTGACGATCTCGGTAGTACTGTAAATGACATCAAATTATCAAAAGTATTTGATACTGGGAATGGTAAGTTGGCAGCGACTGTCGGCTTATATTCGTCTATACAAAATCTTGGTGTAACGTGGAATTTCAACCAGTATTTACTGCAAGCCAGTGGTGATAAACCAGCTTTGATTAATTCCAGTACGACGATCCCCGGCACCCAAGGTCAGCTCGCTCAGGGAACGGATGTTTTTGGTGGTTGCTGCAATCGCAGTATCGATGCGCAATACAAAACCAATGCGACTTACGCCAATTTGGGCTGGGAAAGCGGTAACTGGAATCTTGACGGCAGCCTACGCTACGATAAACAAGATGCAACCGGTACTTATAATCAGGCAGTCAATCAGGCATATCGTGCCGCGAATGTGAAATTCATCGACTATGGTGTAAATCACACATCCTATTCCCTTGGCGCAAACTATCGGCTGATACGCGACCTGGCATTGTTTGCACGTGTCAGTGAAGGTATTGCATTCAATGCTGACCGCATCATGTTCGGCAATCCGCTGGATGGTACGACACCGATCAGTACCAATATTGTGAAACAGACTGAAGCAGGAGTGAAGTGGAAAACCGGCGATTTCAGTAGCTTTGTGACTTTGTTCCAGGCAAAAACCGCAGAGTCGAATTTTGAGGCGACCACCCAGAAATTCACTGCCAATACCTATGATGCAAAAGGTCTGGAGATTGAGGCAAGTTACCGTATGGATGCGTTCCGCATGACCGGTGGTCTGACTTATACCAATGCGACGATCGTGGGAGCAAATGATAGCTCCGTAATTGGTAAGACACCGCGCCGTCAGGCCAAGTTCGTGTATCAGATTGCACCGACTTATACCATCGGCGATGCGGTTTTTGGCGCTAGTGTGATCGGTACTACCAAGTCCTTTGGTGATGATGGTAATACGCTGACCTTGCCTGGATTTAATGTCTTTAACGCCTTCGTTAATTACCAATTCACAGACCGTGTGCAAGTGTCTCTGAGTGCGAATAATCTTCTCAATACCATTGGTTATACCGAGGTCGAAGGTGATGGACATGCGGCGCGTTCGATCAACGGACGCACAATGCGGGCGACCCTGAAATATAACTTCTGATTTCCTGCTACTCCAGCAGTTTTTAGGCTCTCGTCACATTCACTCCCTGTGGACGAGAGCCATTTTCTTTTTTATGTTTTTAAAGTCTGGTTCTTTTGATGAGTCCGCACGCTATTTTTGATCGTCTTCTTCAATCTCTGGTAGCACAACTGCCCTCAGATCAGCATGTTTTAATTACTTTGCGTTTTCAGAAACAGGCGCCAGTATTGATAGACAAGTTGCGCACTCTGTATCGCAATAAATTCGAGAACGAAACCGGTTTTATCGATTGGCTAGAGCAGATGTTACGTGCAACAGGACGCTTGATTTCTGATCGTCCTTTAGCATTACGCAATCTGGATGTACAGCGTAGTGGCAGCAGGGAATGGTTTTCTTCGCAAAATATGCTGGGTTATTGTGCCTACGTTGATCGTTTTGCCGGAGATCTGGGTGGTGTTGCCGCGCGTATTCCTCATTTGAAAAAATTGGGCGTCACGTACTTGCACCTATTGCCTTTCCTGAAGGCGAGACAGGGTGAGAATGACGGTGGCTTCGCCGTAGCTGATTTTGACGCCATCGAACCAAAACTCGGTACGATGGAAGACCTGCAAGAATTGACGACGCAGCTGAGATCTTCCGGGATTAGTTTGTGTTCAGATTTTATTTTGAATCATGTTGCTGATGATCATCCATGGGCAATGGCTGCAAAGCGAGGAGATGCAAGCTATCGCGATTATTTTTATCACTATCCGGACCGCACTCAACCAGAGATTTTTGAAGCGAGCCTGGGGCAGGTTTTTCCTCAGGTGGCTCCGGGTAATTTTAGTTTTATCCCTGAGATGCAGAAGTGGGTATGGACTACGTTTTATCCGTATCAATGGGATTTGAATTACACCAACCCCGCTGTATTTGCCGATATGACGGTCGCCTTACTACAATTGGCTAACCGTGGTGTAGAAGTATTTCGTCTCGATTCAACGGCTTTTCTCTGGAAGCGTGAAGCAAGCAATTGCATGAATCAGCCCGAAGCGCACTGGATATTGCAAGCCCTGCGCTGCATCGTCGATGTTGCCGCACCAGGTGTTTTGCTTAAGGCAGAAGCAATTGTCCCGACAGCAGAATTACCTGCCTATCTCGGCAGCCAGGATTCCTCGGTAAAAGAGTGTCATCTTGCTTATCACAGCAGCCTGATGGCAGCGAGCTGGGCCGCGCTTGCCGAACAAGATGCCGATCTGCTGCGCGCAGTTATTCAGGCGACACCGTTATTGCCGGAGCAGGCAAGCTGGCTGACCTATGTGCGCTGTCATGATGATATAGGCTGGAATGTGCTACGTCCTGAGGCGAGTCATGGCGTGCAAAATGTGCAGCAGCGTCTATCCTATGTATCCAGATTTTTTTCTGGTGAAGAGGCTAGCTTCGCGCGCGGTGCGAGCTTCCAGGCTAGTGGTCCGGATGCGGTGCATGGTACTGTGGGTATGGCATCTGCACTGGCGGGTCTGGCCAGTGCCAGTACGTCGCTGGAACAGGAATACGCATTGCGACGCACATTATTATTGTATGGACTGACACTGTGCTTTGGCGGCATGCCTTTGATTTATATGGGTGATGAATTTGGACAAATGAATGACGACGATTATCGTCTGCATGCAGGTCATGAAAACGATAGCCGCTGGCTACACCGGCCTCTCTGGAAAACGGAGTTAGAAATGACTGCTCATGACGTCAGTACGATTGCAGGAACCATGTTCCGCAGCTTAAGTCACTTGTTACAGCAACGGCGGTCTCTGCCGCAACTGGCAGCGCATCAGTCGCGTCGTTTGTTGTTGGGTGTGCCGTCTCAGATACTGGCCTTTGCCCGAGGCACAGAGGATGAGGCTTTGCTGTATATGTCAAATTTTTCAGATCAGACGATCACATTAGATTTATTCTCCTGTGTGATGCAAACCGGGCTAAAAGCAGAGCAATGTCTCTGGCGCAACCAGTTAGATCAGAGCATCCATGCTGATACGCTGACTTTGCAGCCCTGGTCGCAAGTCTGGCTGACTAGAGCTACAGATACGGTACAAGAAAAGACGCAGGAAATGCATGCACAGGCGCTGTCGCCAGATAACTCCGGCAAGCCAGAGCTGTCTTCAACTACCAATGGAGTCATCGCGTGAACAACAAATGGAAGCCCGTCCTTATTTTTGGCGAAGCGTTGATCGATGATTTTCCGGGTGAACAAGTAGTGGGAGGAGCGCCGTTGAATGTGGCGCGCACCCTCGCTTATTTTTGTGCTAATCCCCTGATGATTTCGCGGATAGGTAGTGATGCAAATGCGGATCTGATCGTGCATGAGATGCAGCGCTTTGGATTGCAAAAAGACGGCATGCAGATAGATGCTCTGCACCCTACCGGTAAGGTAGAGGTTAGGCAAAATGATGCTGGGAATAAGGCGAATCATCATTTTGATATTTTGCCAGATCAGGCCTACGACTATATTGAGTCCGGTGCAGCTCTGAGCGTCCGCGACAAGCTTTGTCCTGATCATGATGCAGGTTTTATCTATTTTGGAACGCTGGCGCAGCGCATGGAATCTTCACGTAAAGCGCTATACGCATTGCTGGATAATACCCGGGCGATGACTTATCTCGATTTGAATTTACGTGCGATGCAAGTCAGTATGAGTACGATAGAACGTTCTCTGCATGCGGCGGATATCTTGAAAATCAACGAAGAAGAATTGCAGACGTTAGTCAAAATTTATCTGCGTGATACGCAATACGCCACGCTGGATGTGAGTGACAGTGCACAATCCTGGCAGAGCGGCCTATCTTCGCTGATGGCAATGTTTAAGCTGCGCGCAATCCTCGTGACGCTGGGTGCTCGTGGCTATGCGTATTTTGATCGTGACGGTGAGTACCTCAGTAATGGCGACGTCCAGATTGCGACAGAGCTTGTCGATACGGTTGGTGGTGGCGATGCATTCTCTGCGATTTTCTTACTTGGTTTACAGCAAGGCTGGAGCCTGTCACTGACCTTGCAGCGGGCACACCAATTTGCGGCAGCTATTTGTGGTGTGCGCGGAGCTGTCGCAAGTGATATGCAATTTTACGAACAATGGCAGGCCAGATGGACGGCAGAGTCAGTGGAAAAAAATACTGGCAAGGGAGCCATCGCATGAATCAGATAAACAGTCAGCAGAGTTTTGGCGGTGTTGTGAAAGCTAAACCTGGCTTATCTTTCTGGCAGATTTTGAATATGAACTTCGGGTTCTTTGGTATTCAATTCAGCTTTGGTTTGCAACAAAGCAGTATGAGCCCGATTTATGCCTATCTCGGTGCTGATGAGGCCAGCTTGCCGTATCTGTGGCTCGCCGGACCAGTGACCGGTCTGATCGTGCAACCTCTGATTGGTGCGATGAGTGACCGCACGGTGACGCGTTGGGGGCGACGCACGCCATATTTTTTGGTCGGCGCACTGCTGTGCAGTCTGGGTTTGTTATTGATGCCGTTTAGTCCGACTTTGTGGATGGCCGCCAGTTTGCTATGGATACTTGATGCCGCTAACAACGTGACGATGGAGCCGTATCGCGCGTTTGTCAGCGACAAGCTTGATAAAAGCCAGCATTCGATCGGCTTTCTGACGCAGAGCGCATTTACCGGACTGGGGCAGACACTCGCGTACCTGACGCCGTCGATTCTTGTCCTGCTAGGGATGAGTCGCGATGCAGTAAATGACAATCATATTCCGCATATTGTGATCGCTGCATTTTTGATTGGTGCCGTGTTTTCTATCGCCTCGATTTTATGGACACTGAAAACCTCACCTGAAATTCCTTTAAGTCAAAGTGAGATCAAGGTCTTGCAAAACAAGCCTGGCGGCTGGCGCGCGACGCTGACAGAAGTAGTGCTGGCGATGAAGGAAATGCCGCCGACCATGCGCCAGTTAGCGCTGGTCAAATTGTTTCAGTGGTATGCCATGTTCTGCTACTGGCAATACATCATGCTGTCACTGGGACGGACGATTTTTGGCACCAGCGATCCAAGTTCTCAGGGATTTCGTGAGGCGGGATTGTTGAATGGACAGATTGGTGCCTTTTATAATTTCATCGCGTTTGTCGCAGCGTTTGCCCTGGTACCATTTACCCGTCACTACGGGCCGAAGCTCACACACGCGGTGTGCTTGACACTGGCAGGTCTGGGAATGCTGAGTATTCCCGGGATTCATACACCTGCTTTATTATTTATCCCGATGATCGGTATTGGCATGGCGTGGGCTAGCATCATGGGTAATCCCTATGTGATGCTGGCGGGTAGCATCCCAGCAGAGCGCACCGGGGTGTATATGGGAATCTTCAATATGTTTATCGTGATTCCCATGATTATTCAGATTGTTACTTTGCCCTTGTATTATCAGCGCTGGCTGGGTGGTAATCCTGAAAACGTGATTCGCTTAGCCGGTGTTCTGCTCATCTGCGCTGCGTGTTCGGTCGGCTTTGTGAAGTTGCAAGCTGACGCTGGCAAAGAGACTTCAGCATAGCGGCGGCATAGTGGTAGTAAGGCGGCAGTAAAGTAGCAGTACATCGTGTTTCCGCACGCCGCAGTATTCTTGATTGCTATTGCAATGACCACTGTAATGGTTTGCCATTCTTATCGGTAACCGTGGTCATTTCTTTATACACACGTGCCTGGATCGCATCAGGCAGGCGCACCAGATCGACGTTGTTGACCAAATGATCGCCGTTTAAAAATCCCCAGGAAAAGAACTTCAGCAATGCAATCGTCTTTTCTGGCGTAGCAGACACCTGAGGCACAATCACAAAAGTTCCCATCGTGATTGGCCAGACGTTGGGACCAGGCTTATCGGTCAGCATTTCGTCAAAACTGGCCTTGCTCTTCCACTGACTCGCCGTCAACGCCGCAGCGAAACTCTCCGCTGAGGGCGGCAAAAATTTACCATCGCGATTTTTCAATTGCACAGCGGTCAATTTATCCTGCAAAACATAGTTGTAATCGATATAGCTGATGGCATAGGGTGTTTTTTTGATGCCAGCCACAATACCGCTACTTCCTTTGATCTGCGTCAAGTCCTTATGCCATGCGATGGTAAAGTTTTTGCTGTAGGCTATTTTCCAGTCTGCGCTGACTTTACTCAAATAATCTGTGTAGTTATAGGTTGTACCAGAGCCGTCCTGACGTACGATGACTTCGATGTTTTTCGCTGGCAGATTGATTGCCGGATTGATGGCAGCGATCGTCGCGTCATTCCACATGGTGATTTTTCGTGAAAAAATCGCGGCGAGGATGTCACCCGTCAGTTTCAGATCCCCTGATTTAATGCCGGGCAAATTCACGACAGGTACCACCCCCGAGATCGCGGAGGGAAATTGAATCAATTTTTCTTTTTTAAGGTCGGCGGTGCTCATTGCGACGTCACTAGCACCGAAATCAATCTCTCTGGCTTTAATCTGTTTAATCCCGCCGGATGAACCGACGGGTTTGTAATCAAGCGTATCGGCTGATTTCTTGGTATAGGCCTGAGCCCAGATATTGTAAAGCGGCGCTGCTGCAGAGGAACCTGCGCCATTCAGGGTAGCGGCGCTGGTGGTGACAGATGGCGCAGACAACAAGAGGGATAGCCCGATGGCAGGCGTAATACGATAGAGAGATTTCATGGTGTTCAGGGAGCTGGTAAGAGGTGTTCAGTAACGCGGATCGGTGAAGTAAAGCAGGATTGCAATCAACAACAAACCGTATTATCTCGTAAATTCAGAATCCGGCTTGAAAAGATCATGTCATGCAGAGGTCATTTAATTCAATTAATTTATATAGATAGAAAAAATGACATTTGTAGAATTGAGATAAATCGTTTATATTATTTGTACTTTTAATTCATGGAGGTGTTTATGGCTACTGCCCCGAGTAAAAAAACTGCAACAACGGACAAACCGGTTGCTAAAGCTGCCGGTAAGATTGCAGTAGTTCCCGCCAAAAAAATTGCAACGGCCGCTAAATTAGTTGCCACTCCTGCTGAAAAGCCAGCAACTAAGCCCGCCGCTAAGCCAGTGATCAAATCAGCAACCAAGCCTGCGACTAAATCAGCTGCTAAGAAAACGGTTGCTAAGGCCAAGCCAGTCGCAAAAATCGCTGCTGCTAAGTCAGTGAAACCAGCATCATTGAAGCCTGCGTCAGCCAAACCGGTCGTAGCCAAAACAGCGGTAGCCGCAACCGCGAAGGTGAAAAAAGAGAAACTCGTACGTGACAGTTTCACCATGCCTGAGTCCGAGTACGAAGTCCTCAGTTCCGTGAAAAAAGCCTGCCTGAGTGCCGGAATCGAAGTGAAAAAGAGCCAATTGCTGCGCATAGGTCTGGTTTTGCTGAATAAGGCCAATGTGACAGAACTGAAGACGTTAATCAGTGCATTGGCACCATTGAAGGCCGGACGTCCTAAAAAAGATAAATAAATTGCTCTGTAACAGCAGGCAAAAAGAATAACGAAAAAGATGGCAAAAAAGGTGACATAGTCGTGGTAGTTTCATCGCCTGATGGACCTGGCATCTACTTCGTTTGCGTGGAATATTTAATCGATAGTTGGGTCATTGCTTCACTAAGTTACCTCACTAAAGTACCACACTCACTCATCGTAATAAGCAGGCTCGCCTCAACCGCGAGCCTGTTGTATTTTTGCCTGTCATAAAACCGACATCAAACTGTCATCTTGTTGAAGTAATCCTCCATTAATCTTCGTCCGTCAAAATGCTAAACACAAAAAGGATGACGCATGAGATTACTCACGATACCTGCGGATGCCAATCCGAGTTTTTCTAAACTCAGCCTGAGTCTGGCGAGTACCGCCAAAGAAGTGAAAGAAGTCCAGCGCCTGCGCTACAAGGTTTTTATCGAAGCGATGGGCTTGTCTGCGCTCAGTAACCCAGACGGTCTCGACAAGGACGAATTTGATGAACACTGCGATCACCTGATCGTACGTGACACCAAAACTTTAAAAGTCGTCGGTACTTACCGCATCCTCGGTCCGAATGCAGCACGTCATATCGGCCGCTATTATTCCGAAACAGAATTCGACTTATCCCGTCTTCACAACATCCGCGGCAGTATTGCCGAAGCAGGGCGTGCCTGCATCCACCCTGACTATCGTAGCGGCGCAGTCATCATGCTGCTCTGGGCTGGACTGGCTGCGTATATGCGTCGTGAGCGTTGCTCGTACCTGATCGGCTGCGCAAGTATCAGCCTGACTGATGGTGGTCATAACGCCGCGGCGATTTACCGGAATTTTAAAGAGGCTGATTTCTCCCCTCTGGAATATCGTGTGACGCCACTGCTGCCGTTTCCATATGAAGAGATGGATGCCACGCATGATGCACGTATCCCACCTCTGCTGAAAGGCTATCTGCGCGCCGGTGCTTGGGTCTGCGGTGAACCGGCATGGGATCCTGATTTTCATTGTGCTGACCTGTTCGTGATGCTGCCCTTATCAAACCTGGATGATCGCTATGCGAAACACTATGGTACCGAGGAGATAGCAAAATGAAGCCTGGCGACCACTTCCTGAATCAGAAATTGTTTAAAACCAGTAAAAAAGACTTTATACGTTTTCGTAGTATCTGGATATCTGATCTGCATTTAGGAACGACTGGTTGCCAGGCAGCGCGCCTGCTCGAATTTTTGCAGGCTACAGAATCAGAGACCTTGTATCTGGTCGGCGATATCATCGATGGCTGGCAGCTCAAGCGTCGCTGGTACTGGGATCAGACGCACAACAATGTTGTACAAACCGTGTTAAAAAAAGCCAAAAAGGGAACCAATGTTATCTTCGTTCCCGGTAATCACGATGAATCGATCCGGCAATTTATCGATCTTGATTTTGGTGGCATCAAGGTCAGGGATGAACTGGTGCACGTCACTGCACAAGGTAAGCGCATGCTGGTGCTGCACGGCGATCGCTTCGACGGTGTAATCGCCTGCGCCAAGTGGCTAGCCTATGTTGGTGATAGTCTGTACACCGTCATTCTGAAATTCAATCAGGTCTTTAACAATTGGCGCGCCCGTGCTGGTTTGCCGTATTGGTCGCTCTCGCAATATCTGAAGCTCAAGGTCAAAAACGCTGTCAGCTACATCAGCTCTTTTGAAAATGCACTGGCCGACGAAGCACGCAAGCGCGATCTTGATGGTGTGATTTGCGGTCACATTCACAAGCCTGAAATTCGCGATATCGACGGCGTTCTTTACTGTAACGACGGTGACTGGGTTGAGAGTTTATCCGCGCTGGTCGAGGAGGCGAACGGCGAGCTACGGCTGGTCAGCTGGCACGACATCATGCAGGTCAATCATCCTGCATTACTACCAGAACCTGAATTAGTGAATTCCTGATTCACTATATTTTATGCGCCTTCCAGACCGAAATGCCTTGGAAAAGCTTATGAATACGGTGAAATGGCTTTTGGGAAGTTTTTTTTGAGATTGCCGGATCGTATCAGGTGAGCTGGCATAATCCTGACCCAATCAGATCGGCGGGACTTGCTGGGCCGCCGTCTTTATCCCAGTAAAACAACCAGCCAGCCTCGGAGAAATGTGTGACTCTGCGCGCAATGAATAGCATTGCCTGCTGCACCGCATGCCAGCTATCCACTCCATAAATCCTTGATGGATGCGAGTCGAGTATTCCAAGTGATACTGTGCAACCCCAGTCAAGATGATCCTTCACAGGAGCGGCAATACCTAAGATCAGTTCAGCACGTTCACCGTCCGGTGACACCGCATACCACTGGCGTTCTAATAAAAACTCGCTCATGACCAGATTCTTTCCCTTCAATTAGTTTCTGCGTGGCTGGCAGGCTTCACTTCGTTGAATAGAATTTTATTGGAAAAAGGGTCTGTCAAGCTCATGACACGATCGCCCCATGGGGCGATTTCGATACCTGGTTTATTGTATTTATAGGTTTTCTGAGACAATTCCTGGTACAAGATATCGATGTCCGGCGTATTCACAAACACCTTACTTCCCGGGGTGCAGTCGCCGGAGTGTTCACTTAGATGAAAAACTAAATTGTCTCTCGATACTTGCATGTAGAGCGGGAAATCTGCCTCAAACCGATGCTCCCAATCGATATTCATACCGAGAAATCCGATATAAAACTGTTTCGCTTTTTCTTCATCAAAAATGCGTAAAACAGGAATGCTCTGGAAGTTCATCGTCTATCCTTATTCGTACATCATTCAGGAGATCAATGATAGCGCAGTAGCACGATCAGAACATGACTACAACTGCGAATATGAACCCTAGACTATTTGATTACCAGGTCTGGAGACATGATCGCTTTGAGATAGGTTTGTATGCCTGCTTCGCTGTCTTCTTTGGCGCGTTGCTTCTGGCTGATCCACCAGACGTTGCCTTTGCGTACTGAGCAGTCTTGTTGTGCCGGCGCGATCAGACGGGCAGCCACCTGACCCAGCGTTGGCTGGTGGCCGACTATGAGGACTGGTTCGCGGCTGTTTGGCCAGTTTGCCGCTTGGAGCAGGGCGTCGGCATCGGCTTCGGGACCGATTTCGTAGATGACTTTGAACTTGCGATCGAGTGCCGCCATCGTCTCGCGGGTTCTGACCGTGGGGCTGACTAGAATGCGGCAGGTTTCTGGCAGATTGCTGTCTAGCCAGTAGGCCATTTTGTTGGCCTGTTTGATCCCTTTTCCTGTGAGCTTGCGGGCGCTGTCTGGCATGCCGGGAGCGGCCAGTTCTGCGTCGGCATGGCGCCACAGGATCAGGTCCATCTATTCCCCGTCCGTGTCCGATAACGATCCCAGGCGCTGCATCAGACTTTGCTGAGCACAGATAGATGCTTGCTTGGTGCGGGCTTTTTTGCGGTGATAGTCACCGTCGCTGTCAAGTGTCCAGGCGTTGACATTGTCCTTGAGATAGGGATCCAGACCTTCGGTGATTACACGTTTTTTCAGGGATTTATCTAATACCGGGAACGCGACTTCAATACGGCGGAACAGATTGCGGCTCATCCAGTCGGCGCTGGCGAGATGTACGTCGTGAGCGAGATCGTTGCGGAAATAATAGATGCGGCTATGTTCCAGAAAGCGGCCGATGATGGAGCGCACCTTGATGTTTTCTGATAAGCCCGGGACGCCGGGACGCAGCGCGCAGGCACCACGCACGATCAGGTCAATCTTGACGCCGTCTGCTGACGCTGCATACAGAGCACGGATCACGGATTCATCAAGCAAGGCATTCATCTTGGCGATAATCCGTCCCGGCCTGCCAGAGCGGGCGATCTTGGCTTCGTTTCGGATGGCTTTGATGATCTGCGGTTGCAGAGCAAATGGCGCGAGCCACAGGTAGTCGAGTTTTTTCGGTTTATTCAGTCCAGTCAGGTGGATGAACACTTCATTCACCTCAGCAGCAATCGCCGGATGCGCCGTCAGCAGACCAAAATCCGTATAGAACTTAGTTGTCGACGGATGGTAGTTACCTGTGCCCAGATGCGCGTAATGCCGCAATGCACCGCCTTCTTCGCGACGGATCACCAGCGCTAATTTTGCATGGGTTTTTAATCCGACGACACCGTAGACCACCTGAGCACCAGCGCGTTGCAGGCGATCTGCCCAGTTGATATTCGCTTCTTCATCAAAACGCGCCATCAACTCAACCACAACGGTGACTTCTTTACCGTGGCGTGCGGCGGTGATCAGTGACTCCATCAGATCCGAATTCATACCAGTGCGGTAAATCGTCTGCTTGATTGCCACTACCGCCGGATCGAGTGATGCGGAGCGGATGAAGTCGATCACTGTCTGGAAAGGTTGAAACGGATGATGCAATAAAATATCTTGCTTGCCGAGCAGGGTGAAGATGTCGGCGTGTGCGTATTTGGAATTGATCTTGGCAGAGAACGGCGGGAAGCGCAAATTCGGCTGCTTGACATGATCCACCAGCTCAGACAAGCGCACCATATTGACCGGGCCATCGACTGGATATAACCGGTCCTGATTAAGCGAGAATTGCGACAACAGGAACTGCGCAAGATCGTCCGGACAGTTTTTAGCCACTTCCAGACGGACGGCTGCGCCAAACTGACGCGTCTGTAATTCGCCTTGCAAGGCCTGACGCAAATTTTTCACTTCTTCTTCATCGACCCACAGATCACTATCGCGTGTCACACGGAATTGCGAATAAGCAAGAACTTCGCGTCCGTTGAATAAATCGCCGATATGCGCATGAATCACTGATGACAGCAGGCAGAACGATAAACCTTTGTCTGACAGTTCATCCGGCAGCTTGATCACTCGCGGCAGGACGCGTGGTGCTTTGACAATTGCAATCGCAGTACCGCGGCCAAAGGCATCTTTACCGGCCAGCGAGACGATAAAATTCAAACTCTTATTCACTACTTGCGGGAATGGATGCGCAGGGTCGAGGCCGATCGGTGTCAGAAGCGGTTTTACTTCGCGTTCAAAGTAGGCCTTGACCCAGGCTCTTTGTGCTTCGTTCCTATCGGTATGGCGTAAGAGATGAATACGTTTGCGTGCCAGTTGCGGCAAAATTTCCTGATTCAGGACTTCGTACTGACGTTTGGCGAGCTCATGACATTCTTTATTAATCCTGTCCATCATCGCGACGAAGGCCGGATGTTGCGCCAATTCGCCATCTACGGTGTTCTGTGCCAGCAGGCTTGCAACACGAACTTCAAAGAACTCATCGAGATTGCTACCGACGATACACAAATAACGTAAGCGCTCCATTAAAGGAATGGTTTTGTCCTCGGCCTGTGCCAGTACCCGCCAGTTAAAAGCTATTTGTGACATCTCCCGATCAAGGAAAATCGCTGATCGCGGTAATTCCTGATGTGTTGTCATAGAAGTCGCAGGCTTGACATGAGTGTTTTGCTCAATCGGTTCGACAGGCGTTGCCACTGATTCTGCCGGCGGGTTGGGGGCTTTCTGATCTTGCATGTTTGCTCGCGTGTCATAGAGACCGTCATATAGGTGCAGTGGATTGTAAAGAGGCAATATGACAAGTTTATGACAATTAATGACATACTAATCCTGTATTTCATCAAATATTATTGTGCGTCATAATCCTGTCATATTTGACTTGTAAAGTTCGCTCCGTAATAAATCAGTTATGAACCAGCAGTAATGGACCAGATCCAGACCGCTACGTGTTATCTAACCCCGAGGTGAATATGCAACTCAATCGACTCTTTACATCTTTGATGATCGCGTTTGTTACAGCGACAGCATCCGTTTCAGCAGTTCAAGCCGCCGACATGACTGGCGCAGGTGCGACTTTCCCTTATCCTATTTATGCAAAATGGGCAGAAGCTTACAAAAAAGCAACGGGTAACGGCCTCAACTATCAATCCATCGGTTCCGGTGGTGGTATCAAACAGATTAAAGCAAAGACAGTCGATTTCGGCGCGTCTGATATGCCTTTGAAGCTCGAAGAATTGGATGCAGAAGGTTTGACACAATTCCCGGCAATCATCGGTGGCGTGGTGCCAGTTGTCAATCTGGACGGTATCGCTCCAGGTAAAATGAAGATGACAGGCGACGTACTGGCTGCTATCTACATGGGCAAAATCACAAAATGGAATGCACCGGAAATCGCTGCAATCAATCCAGGCCTGAAATTGCCAGCAGAAGAAATCACTGTAGTACATCGCTCTGACGGTTCAGGCACTACATTCCTGTGGTCCGATTACCTGTCTAAAGTCAATCCAGAATTCAAAACAGTCGTTGGCGCAAGCACAGCGGTCAAATGGCCTGTCGGTCTGGGTGGGAAGGGCAATGAAGGCGTTGCCGCTAACGTACAGCGTATTAAGAATTCCATCGGCTACGTTGAATATGCTTATGTTAAGCGTAACAAAATGATTTACACCTTGTTGAAAAATGCAGATGGTCAATTCGCTGAACCTGATGATGAAAACTTCAAAGCGGCTGCAGCGGGTGCTGACTGGTCTAAAGCCCCGGGCATGTACCTGGTGCTGACTAACCAGCCAGGCAAAGTTACATGGCCTATCACTGGCGCGTCGTTCATCCTGATGCACAAAGCTCAGGCTGATGCTGAAAAAGGCAAAGAAGTATTGAAATTCTTTGACTGGGCATTCAAAAACGGCGGCGCAATGGCAACTGAACTGGAATATGTGTCCTTGCCACCTGCCGTAGTTAAGCTGATCGAAGATAGCTGGAAAGCGAAAGTTAAAGACGCATCCGGGAAAGCAATCTGGTAATTAGTTTGATCGATTGATCGGCACATTGCTGATGAAATTCCATCATCAATGTGCATGATTCGAATAAGTAAAAGCAGTTAAGCTAGCAGTAAAAAGCAAAGTGGAATTCGCGGTTGAGAGCGGCATCCACTTTGCCCAGAGTGTCAGAAGTTCCGTAAGACTCAGAACAACCCCTGAACGATTACCCGAACTACTTTAATGAGATGGAATTGTGTTCCATGCAGATACAACAACCTTCGATAGCCATGTCCACGCCCACTTCTCCAGCTAGCCCAAGCACCCTCCAGAACCACTCTCAGGTTGCTGCTTCGGCGCAATCAGCAGAAGTTAATATGGTGGCGGTCATGCGACGTCAGCAATGGCAAGATTTTATCTTCCACAAGCTGACATTCAGTTTTGCTCTATTCGTATTGGTGGTGCTGATCGGCATCATCATCTCCCTGATTATCCGTGCCTGGCCGGCGATGCAAGAATTCGGCCCCGGATTCGTGACAACCATCGAGTGGGATCCGGTCAATGATAAATACGGTGGCTTGATTGCGATTGTCGGCACGCTTGCCACTTCGGTGATCGCGCTGCTGATTGCTTTCCCGGTCAGTTTTGGTATTGCCTTGTTTCTCACCGAAATTTGCCCACCTTGGCTTAAGCGTCCGCTCGGTACAGCGATTGAATTGCTGGCCGGTGTGCCAAGTATTATTTACGGTATGTGGGGCTTGTTTGTGTTTGCGCCGCTGTTCTCTGAATATATACAGCCTGCATTACACAATACGCTGGGTAAATTGCCCGTCATCGGCGTAATGTTTTCCGGTCCTATGATCGGTATTGGTATTCTGGCAGCAGGCGTGATTCTGGCAATCATGATCATTCCGTTCATCTCCTCCGTCATGCGCGATGTATTTGAAGTCGTTCCTCCGGTATTGAAAGAATCTGCCTACGGCCTAGGTTGTACTAAATGGGAAGTCGTCCGCAAAATCGTCTTGCCTTACACCAAGATCGGTGTCGTCGGCGGCGTCATGCTCGGTCTGGGACGTGCACTTGGCGAAACCATGGCGATTACCTTTGTGATCGGTAATGCGCACAAATTATCCTGGTCCCTGTTCGCAGCAGGTAACAGTATTGCTTCGACTCTCGCGAATGAATTTGCTGAAGCGGAGACAGTGCTGCACACCTCATCCCTGTTCTTGCTGGGTCTGATCCTGTTTGTGATTACCTTTGTTGTGCTGTCGGCTGCCAAGCTGATGCTTCTGGGTTTAAGTAAAAAAGAAGGTGCAAAATGAGCGACAACTACCTGGCGGCAGCGCCTTTGCCGTTGAATTCTTCTCCAGATAATCCTGTTTATAAACGTCGTCTGCTGACGCACAAAATCGGTATCGCCTTATCTTCGCTGGCGATGGCCTTGGGCGTGTTCTTTCTGATGTGGATACTGGCGACCTTGCTGATCAAAGGTTTTTCGGCAATCAGTCTGGCAATGTTTGTCGAAACCACACCGGCACCAGGCAGTGATGGTGGCGGTCTGATGAATGCGATTGTCGGCAGCTTTATGATGGTCGGATTTGCGACACTGATTAGTACGCCGATTGGTATCCTGGCCGGTATTTATCTCGCTGAATATGGCGATAAGAGCTGGTTCGGCGGCGTCACGCGTTTTGTGACAGACATTATGTTGTCTGCGCCCTCGATTGTGATCGGTTTGTTCGTGTATGCGATCTATGTGTACAACGTTAAACATTTTTCCGGTTGGGCCGGCAGCTTGGCGATCTCACTGATTGCGATCCCTGTGGTGGTTCGTACTACCGATAATATGCTGGGTTTGGTGCCAACGAGCTTGCGCGAGGCCGCATTTGCGCTAGGTGCCCCACGCTGGAAAGTCGCTCTGCTGATACGTTTGCGTGCAGTAAAGGCAGGCGTCATTACCGGTATTTTGTTAGCTGTTGCACGTATCTCTGGCGAGACAGCTCCATTGCTGTTCACAGCCCTGAACAACCAGTTCTATAACGGCAATATGAATAAACCGATGGCGAATTTGCCCGTCGTGATCTACCAGTTTGCAATGAGCCCTTACGATAACTGGCGTGAGCTAGCTTGGGGTGGCGCCTTGCTGATTACGTTTAGTGTGTTGGGACTGAATATTCTGTCGCGCACGATGTTCAACCAAAAAGTTCAGAACTAATTTCCTTGGAATCCATAATGACAACGACCATGACAGAGCCAGCAACATCGACTATTGACAGCAAAATGGCGATCGAAATTTCAGGTTTGAATTTTTTCTATGGCGCGACCCGCAGTCTGCGCGACATCAACCTGAATATTCGCGACAAAAAAGTAACCGCCTTTATTGGGCCATCCGGTTGCGGCAAATCGACGTTGCTGCGTACCCTGAATCGTATGTACGATCTGTATCCAGGCCAGCGTGCCGAAGGTCAGATCATGTACAACGGTAAAAACATTCTCGATGCGAATCAGGATATCAACCTGTTGCGCGCAAAAGTTGGCATGGTTTTTCAGAAGCCCACACCGTTTCCGATGTCGGTCTATGACAATATCGCGTTCGGTGTACGTTTGTACGAGAACTTGTCTAAAGGCGAGATGGATGAACGCGTTGAATGGTCGTTGAAAAAAGCAGCACTCTGGACCGAAGTCAAAGACAAACTGAATAAGAGCGGTCTGAGTTTGTCCGGTGGTCAGCAACAACGTTTGTGCATCGCCCGCGGTGTCTCCGTCAAACCAGATGTATTGCTGCTTGATGAACCAACCTCGGCGCTGGATCCGATTTCAACCGTTAAGATTGAAGAATTGATTCATGAGTTGAAAGAGGATTACACCATCGCAATCGTGACCCACAATATGCAGCAGGCAGCCCGTTGTTCCGACTTCACAGCGTATATGTATCTAGGTGAGTTGGTGGAATTCGGTGAGACGGATCAGATTTTTATGAATCCTGTGAAAAAAGAAACTCAGGATTACATCACTGGCCGTTTCGGCTAGTCTCACACTGATTAAGCTATTGCCCGGAGCGATCTTGGTTCGGCGATGCTCGACGTACTAAAGTACGACTGCGCTTCTCAAACCAAGCTAGCCCTGCTCGCTACGCTTACTCAGCTCGCTTGTGAGATATTTAAGTAAAAACCAAGCAAAAAAATTGCACATTTAGGAGCATACCGTGACAGGCGAACATTCTTCAAAACAGTATGACAATGATCTGGAAACGATTCGTTCTAAGGTCTTGTTGATGGGTGGTCTGGTGGAGAGCCATTTCCATGATGCGATGTCGTGCTTTCGCACCGGTAATGCTGAGCATGCCGAGCAGGTGATTAAATCGGATCTGGAAGTGAATCGCCTCGAAGTGACTCTGGACGATATGTGCAGTCATCTGATCGTCAAGCGCCAGCCGGCAGCGAATGATTTGCGTACTGTCATGGCCACGGGAAAAGTAATTACTGATCTCGAACGTATCGGTGATGAGTCGACCAAGATTGCCCGGATTTCACGTGATGCAAGTCTGGCGCGCAAGCAGCAGGCGCTTTTCAATGGTTATGACGCCGTGCGTGTTCTGGCAGCGAGTGTTGGCGATATGTTGCATCAGTCGCTGGATGCGTTTGCGCGTCTGGATCAGGCTAAGGCAGTGCAGCTGATCGCTCAGGATGCCTTAATCGACAACGACTTCCGTTCGATCATGCGCAATCTGATCACCTTCATGATGGAAGATCCGAGCACGATTTCTTCGACACTGGATGCTTTATGGGTGGCAAAGGCAATCGAGCGCATTGGCGATCACGCCAAAAATATCGCAGAACATACTATCTACATCGTCGAAGGTAAAGACATCCGCCACTCCGATTATGTAGCGACTAAACAAGAGCAAAGTAACTAATTCATTCTATGATGGCTGCTGACAAGACCACTATTCTCATCGTTGAAGATGAGCCCGCCATCGTTGAGTTGGTGACCTTTACCTTGCGCGCCAGCGGATGGAATACCTATTCCGTCAACAACACGGCAGAGGCCTGGGAGTTCATTCAGCGCCGTACGCCACAATTAGTGCTGCTCGACTGGATGTTGCCTGACCAGAGTGGTTTGCGTCTCTTGTCAAAGATCCGTGGTGACCGTCAGCTGAACGAGGTGCCGGTCATTATGCTGACGGCAAAAAGCATGGAAGAAGACAAGATTGCCGGTCTTGATCACGGTGCCGATGACTATGTGACGAAGCCATTCTCGCCGCGCGAGTTGACAGCCCGTATCAAAGCTTTGTTGCGTCGCAAGAGCCCCGAGCATGCACAAAGTGCGCTTGCTGCTGGTCCGGTGATCCTGGATCCGGTCAGTTGCACGGTCAAGATCGATGAGCAAAAGGTCGATATCGGTCACGCAGAATACAAGCTGCTCAAGTTTTTTATGGCGCATCCCGAGCGCGTATTCTCACGCAGCCAGTTGCTCGACAAGGTCTGGGGTGATCATGTCGTTATCGAAGAACGTACGGTCGACGTTCATGTGCTGCGTCTGCGCAAGGTACTGAAAAATGCGGAATCCTTGATTAAAACAGTGCGCAGCGTAGGATATATGCTGTCGGAGAAATAGAGCGGCGCTCACCTTCGTTCGTGTTTCTGCAAGTGATCTAGGATCCTGCTGTATTTGCCAGACAATTTGATATACTCCCCCTGTAATTAATAAAAAACAGCCCAATCCGCACATTCTTATTGGTGGATTGAAATATACAGGGGTAGAGTATTTTCTCTTAAGCGTTACTTAGGGTAGTTAATGCATCCTCATCTTATCTTCTGGATCTCTGCCACCGTCCGTATTCTGGTGGTGCTGGGTCTGTCTGCTGCCGCCGGTTTTGTATGGGGACCTGTACCGGGTCTTGTTCTCGCTGTAATCGGTGTGATCGTCCTGATTGTCATTCAACTCTTCTTCTTGCTGCGCCTATCTGACTGGCTGGATAAACCGAATATCTCGCGTTTGCCAGATGGCTGGGGCGCTTGGACCGAAGTCTTCTCGCGTCTGTATCGTCTGCGTCGCGGCGATGAAAAAAATCAAACCGAACTGGCCGAATGGCTCGCCCGTTTTCGCCAGGCCATGACCTTATTGCCCGACGGCGTGGTGATCATGGATGACGTCCTGTTTCTTGAGTGGTGCAATCCCGCGGCGGAAAGCCATCTTGGCCTGAGCCTCAAGCAAGATAAAGGCATGCGGATTACCAATCTGGTCCGCAGTCCTGAGTTCATGGATTACATCATCCTCGGTCGCTATGATGTACCGCTGACGCTGTCGTTCCGCGAACGTAAGTTGATTGTCCATATCATCCCATTTGAAAACCGCAGACAGATTCTGGTCACGCATGATGTCACCGAATCCGAACGGATTGATATGATGCGTCGCGACTTTATTGCGAATGCCTCCCATGAATTGCGTACGCCGCTGACGGTGATCAACGGATTTTTAGAGATCGCCTCCCTGCAACCAGACCTCGACGCCTCAACCCGCATGTCACATCTGAAGCTGATGGCAGAGCAGGGCGAGCGTATGCAAAGACTGGTTGAAGACATGCTGACTTTGACCCGTCTGGAATCGATGGATTATCCGATGCGACCGGATCGCATCAATATGCGCGCGATGCTGGAACAGATAATCGAAGAAGCGCATGCCTTGTCCGCAGGTCGGCATATCATCACGCTAGAATTTGATGGACCGAATATCTTTGGCAGCACCGATGAGATACGTAGCGCTCTGACCAATCTGGTCACGAACGCGATTCGCTACACGCCAGAGAACGGTGAGATCAAACTGATCTGGAAGAATCTGTCGCAAGGGCCGAAATTTATTGTGCAAGACAATGGTATCGGCATCAGCGCCGAACATATTTCGCGCCTTACAGAGCGCTTCTATCGCGTTGATAAAAGCCGTTCGCGCGAGACCCAGGGAACCGGTTTGGGGCTAGCGATTGTGAAGCATGTGTTATTGCGACACAAAGCGAATTTAATGATTGAATCCACACCACAGGTCGGCAGTAAATTCTGCGCGCAGTTTCCGGCTGCTGCTGTGGTACAGGATGAAATCGAATGAATGTAATGGATCTGACTGGATCTGTGGCGGTATAAACGAAAAAGGGCATCACGTACAAATGTGATGTCCTTTTTCATTGCCCAGTTAATTCGTCTTAATTTTCACACGCCGTCCTACCGCAAACTGATCGTCTGTTTCTTCCACAGCGGATCTTGCCAGCGATAGAACACGCTGAGCGAATTAGGGTTGTCGGCCCAACGCTCTACCTGCAGCGATTCGCCGCTGACGATTTCAAAGCTGCGCTTGTAGCGGCCATCCACACGTGCTTCTCTCGCCATCAGGAGTTTTGTCGTTCCTGGTACCCATCCTGCAAATTCTGCGTAGCCCAGGTCCGGCTCTGCCGCTGCGGGCGGGATCACATCGATGACCCACTCTTTACCTGTTTGGTGGAACAGCCACATCTCGCGCCAGGTGTCCATCGGCTGTACGGCCAGCGTCAGCGCGGTGTGCTGGGGATTACTACGCGCTGAAGCTGTCCATACCAGGCTGTAGGTACAGCGTTGTGCCAGCGGGGCTTTACTATCGTGTTTGGCATCAAGTAATGCAACGCAGGTTTCACCCGGTTGCCCCGGTGTGGTGACGATGCGCAGGTTCTTGCTGTCGGCTGACGCCGGTAGCGGTGCTGGTGCCGGTTCTGCTGCCCAGCGCATGCTGCCGGTACGTACGCCTGCTTCTGCATAGCTGACGAGGTCTTCGTCGCTCATTTCGCTCTTATTCACGCCTGCTAATTCGATCAATGCGCGATTTGCTGCGGCTTCGCTGTTGTTGCTGTTTGTGCCGTTGTTGTCGCCTTTGCGCTGGCGCTGAAACGCAATACTGGACCAGACACCGGCGCGGCGCATGCGGATGCGGTTCTTCTGGTATTCAGGTAATTCCGTAATCTCAACCCTATCGAGCACCTCGGCGCGCCACAGATCGATACTATTGCGCTCGGTTGGCCGTGTCGCCGGATCGATGCAGTCGGGACGTGTCAGGGCCAGCGCCGCTTTTGCTTTTTGCATCTGACTAGCATTCATCGCGAGCACGCGGCGAAAAGCTTCGCCGTCATAGCAGAGCTGGATACGTCCATCCCTTTCTATGCCTTTTAAATTCACGCCGTAGTACGCGGCGACTTCCAGATGTGCGGCGATCTGGGTATCGCTTTGCTTGACACCCGGATTAAGCGTTTTGTTTGATGCGCGACGTGCCAGACGTTCTGCCATCCCGCCTAATGCATCAAAGGCTTCGGCGTTGATTGCCTGCACTGGAGCCGCCTTCAGGAAGGCGGCGGTGTAGGCGATGCCCAAGGCTTCGGCACCCGGGGTATCACGCAGAAAACGCACGACAGACAAAAGCTCAGGCGCGTCATCGGGCTTGGTCGAGATGATCCTTACCTGGCTTGCTTTGATATAGCCGGCACGCTCCCGGCGATGGTCATAGACTTGCAGGTAGTCGAGTTTTTCTCCGCGAATTTCCAGACTATCGCCTTGCCATAGCACAGCTTGTTGCTGTGCGCTGTCTTTGGGCGCGGCGCGCAATTGCGCCTGATCCTGGGTCACGATGGCAAGGACGGTAATGACAGCAGCTAACATGATTATTGGCTCTCTTCAGTGGACGTTGTTTGTGCTTGGGTCTGTGCCTGCAACTGCGTTTGCTGGTTTTTGCCAGCACCCAATAAAGCTGAGCCGATGAATCCGCCATCTGCCGGTGGTGGCGCAATAATCACCGAAATTTTGTCCGATAATTTATCCGCCATCGTTTTTTGAATGAGTAATGGATGTTTGCTCAGTAAGGCACCGTCGCGTTCGAGCTGGGCGCTGGCGACTTTACCGACCAGATCCTGACGATACGCTTCGGCGTCGGCGAGTTTACGGCGTGAGTCTGCCTCACCAGCGGCTTCGATGATGCGTGCCTGGGCGGAGCCTTCTGAGGTTTTGATGCGGGAGATTTTTTCGGCTTCAGCCTCAAATTGTCTCTGTTCAATTTGTTTTTGTTTAAACGGCAGTACATGTTTCATCGCTTCTTCCTGTGCTTTGGCGGCGATGATCTGCTCGCTGGCAGCGGCTTCTGCGTTTTTTTCACGGCGGATCTTTTCTGCATCGGCTTCAAGTGCGGTTTGCTGGACTTGCTTGCCTTTGAGTTCTAAGGTGTAGCGCATCTTTTCGCTTTCTAGTTCTTCTGCAAGGAGTTTTTCCATGCCGACTTTGTAATCAGGTGGCAGATCTACTTTACCCATCATGACGCTACGCAGAATCACGCCATCGGTAGCGAGTTTGGGCTTGAGTTCGGCTTCGATCTGTTGCTGGATTTCCTGACGTTTGCTGGAGAAAATTTCTCTCACGGTGTATCGGGTAAACGCTTTATAGATGACACCTTGCACCGCTGGTTCGACGATTTCACCGTTGATATCTTGCGGCAGGCTTTTGCTCATGCTCGTCAGTTTCGCTGGGTCGAGCACATAACGTATGGTCAGATCCACCCCCAGCGATAAACCTTCGATCGACTGGAAAGGCGCCTCGCCATTGGCTTTGGCGCTTTTCACCGGGCGGTAGGTCTGGTCCAGCAGCGAGTAGCGACGCAACTCATGGATGCCAGGAATCGCCATCACGGTACCGGCACGCAGTTCTTCCGAAACGCCAGTCAGTTGATTGATGCGGATACCGACATCGCCGCGTTCTATTGTCTGGACGGGTGGATGCTGAATCACTGCAAAAGCGGCGGTGCCGAGGACGGCCAGAACCGCAAAGCGTTTGATGATAGTGCCGCCGTGTGTTTTGATGCCGCCGGAGATACTGCCGGAGATGTTGTTAGAGTTGATACCAGATGCGTCATTGCCAAACCCGCCAGAGACATGGCGTAGGCCAGATACGCTTTTTGATAAGGTGGAACGGATGGCTTGTACGATGGCTTTGATACGGTCAGACATGACATTCTCCTGTGATGTTGTGGTCGGGTGCCGCGTTCATTCGCTGCTGTTCCCTGAGACACATCATGCGACTGTGTGCGCGGAAGAATCAACGAGGCAGCCGTGCCAGTATCTTCATCGCTCCCGAGCACTTGTTCCGTCTGCGGAGCCAGCGGAAAACCGTGTGAGTAAAAACTCACAGCCTGACGTATGACTTTTGCATCGAAAGCGTGGATACTTCACTCATCAGTGACCAGAACGAAGCAGGAGAAGCGCAGCATGGTAAAAGTAGCCGTAATCGAAGACGATCTGCCGACCAGTAATCAACTCAAGTCCTGGATAGAATCGGCGAAGCCGGGCATCCAGGTTGATCAATGGTTTAGCCGTGACGACGCCGAAGCCGCGCTGGCACGTGAGACCTATGATCTGGTGGTGCTGGACATCGAGCTGGGGCGCGAGCGTCATGCCGGTGTGGCGATCATTAATGTCATCAATAAGAGTCAGGCCACGCCGGTACTCGTCGTGTCCGCCATGCCTGCGACGATTTACCGCAGCATCATGAAGGCACTGGATGCCTGGGATTATTTGCAAAAAGCGACGTTTGAAGAGGCGGATTTCATCGATACCTTCTTAGAAATTTTACGCGCAGTCAAAGAACGCAAACAGCATAAGGACAACGGCAAACAAGTTGAGATCATCGATGAACTGGCGATGGATCCATTGCGTCAGCGCAGCCCGATCTGGCGCGGCCAGCGTATTAATTTGCCGCTGACCGCACAACGGATTCTGGCAGCACTGTTCGCCAGTCGTGGCCAAGTAGTGTCTTACGATGATTTATACGAGGTCGTCAAGAGCGGCCGTAACCGCGACAATATCAGAAAGCATGTTAGCACTATCCGCGACGCTTTCCGCGAAATTGATCCTGGGTTTGAATGTATAGAAAACGTACCGATGCGTGGTTTTCGCTGGGTGGATGGCAAGTGATGAAAGCGCTTTTTTCTGTACTGGCACCGTATCGTTTGCGTCTCTTATTTCGCACCGCCTTTCTGCTACTTGCCGTGGCCACGGTTGCGTTGGCGCTCTCTGTACTGCAACAGGAGAAGCAACTCAGCTATAAGAATTATCAGCACAGTTTTAATAAAACCCGTGAGCAGATACTCTCAACCTTACGTCATCCCGCAGGTCAACTGGCCTTATTGAATCCACCCGCAGACAAAGGCGGTGAAGGCTTGCATCCTTTGCTGTTGCCGTTCTCGGCGCTGGATTTTGATGATCAGAATAAGGTGCAGCAGGCAGTAGCGATGTCGGGCTGTCTGGTGCAATACGGCAGCAGTGGTTCGTTGTGTCTGGGCATCGGTAATAATCCGTGGGCAGGTGGTTATATCTACGCGGCAGGTAGCTTCAATAGTGCCGATCTGGTCGCGCATCAGCGGGGTGATGAGAGTCTGGTGCAAGCGCACAGAATGCAGGTCAGCGTCAGCCTGCGCGGACAAACATATCAATGGATTGCACCATTCGAAAAAATGCCAGATGCAGGAAAAAAATCCCCAGGATTGCGCGGTCGCCTGACCGGATTCTGGACCAGTGAGGCCGACAAGCCAAATGCCCGGCCAGTGAAGGAATTCCGCGGTTGGATCTGGCAAAACGCGAATTGCAATCAGGCCGAACTCGATGATCAGGATCACACTTGCAGTAAGACTTCGTTCTATTCCTTGCGCTTGCCTATCGCTATCTGGCAAGAGGCCTTATTTGAGAAAAAACGCCCGGTCTGGCCACCCGAAGATCTCGATCAGATTAAAGTCAGGATCGCCGTGCTGGCGCCGGACAGCAACGACACCTTGTTCGATAGTGAAAAGGAGACGCCGACGCCGCCATTCTCACTAAAAGATTTACAAAGTCAGTTATTGCCCGGTGAGACAGTGAGAATACGCAAGCTGTCGGGCGCTAAAGAACTGGTGAACCTGAGTGGTCAGGTCGAACAAGAGAGCGACTCGTGGAATGCATTGACGCGCCTGATTCGCCGCTTGCCTGTGGATGAGTACGATACGCCGCTGGAAAGTCGTGACCAGATCACAACCGCACTCGATAGTTACGAGGTCGTACTTAAAGGCGACTTGCGTAGTGTGAGCAAGAGCCTGGCCGTCGTGGCGACCCGCGTGTCCTGGTTTGTCGGTGCGATGTTGCTGGCGCTATTTCTCACCTGGCTGATCATGGAAATCAGCATTATCCGCAAAATCACAGTCCTGACTAAACGCGCCGCATCTTTGTCCAAAACGGTTAAAGGCACCGGAGGTTTACAACAGTTTGAGTTGGGAGATTTACGTGGTGATGACGAGTTAGGCGTACTGGCAAGTTGCTTGCACGATTTGCTGCGACGGGTCAAAGAAGACGTCGAACGCGAAGGCATCCGCGCCGAGCAAGAGAAGCAGATGTGGCATGCCGTAGGTCACGAGATTATGTCGCCATTGCAGTCACTGATGGCGCTGCATGGAGCAGCTGATGATCAGAGTAGTCGCTATATTCACCGCATGCAGCAAGCAATACGCGTGTTGTATGGCAGCGCCTCGCCAAGTGAAGCATTTCAATCGACAGAGCTGCAAGTTACCAGCATCGACATCGCGGCTTTCTTGCGTAACGTGGCGGACAACGCGCCTTGCGTCGGCATTTCTCACGTTAAATTTAATAGTAGTGCGGAACCGATCATGGTCAGGGCTGATGATTATTCGCTGGAGGACGTCGTCACCCATGTGCTACGTAATGCCGATCGCTATCGCCTGCCCGGGAGTCCGGTTCGGATTGACTTGCTGACCAGCGAGACGGGCGTCACCATCATTATCCACAACACTGGTCCGCATATTGCTGTCGATATGCTGGACAAGATTTTTGAATACGGTGTCTCCGATCAGCAGGACTCGGGAGCAAATGGCAACCGAGGGCAGGGCTTGTTTGTCGCGAAAACCTATATGGCAAAAATGGGTGGCACGATCAGCGCGCATAATACACATGATGGTGTAAGCTTTGTGCTAAGTTTGCAGCGGGCGCATTGAGGTTTTTGCTGCGGTTTTTGCCTCACGTCTTTGCTTGTAATTGGCGTCTAACCGATACGTAACCGGTTCGTAGCTGGCTACGGATTGGGCTGTAACCCGCATGCAATTTGCTTGTGACTGGTTCCTAATTAACTTATGCGAGCTTTTTAATTATTCATTCCATTGTCTATCAAAGATCGAGACATCATGATTACTGCGATTAACCATATCAATATCAAAGCCCCGTCGGATTTACTGGAACGTGTGCGGGATTTTTATTGCAGCGTCCTCGGTTTGCACACAGGACATCGTCCGGCGTTTAAGTCGCATGGTTATTGGTTATATGCAGGGGATAGCAGCATCATTCACTTGTCAGAAGCAACGGTGCTATCTTCCGGAGATAGCGATGCAATCGCGACGACAGGCTATTTTAATCACATCGCTTTTTCTTGTCAGGATCTGGCACAGACCAAAGAGCAGCTTGAATTGTTCGGTATTTCATATACCGTGAATTCAGTGCCTGAGACGCAGCAAGTCCAGTTATTTCTTACCGACCCTTCAGGGCTCGGTGTCGAGTTAAATTTTGCGCTGGCAATTTCTCTGGATTAATATCACAAGTTTTTAGAAGGGATCGCCAGTGATGACTTCTTTTTTAATTGCTGCTATGAAAGCGCATTGGACTTCCCCTAATTTCGTAGACAACTCTTAACTTCCAAATTGTTGTTGCTCGAAAGCTAGGGGACTCATCTGATTCAAATGACTATGTCGCCGTTTGCGATTGTAGAACACTTCGATGTAA
>NZ_JBMPPN010000024.1:0-62942 GCF_049340165.1 Undibacterium sp. Xuan67W | reverse complement strand
ATTACATCGAAGTGTTCTACAATCGCAAACGGCGACATAGTCATTTGAATCAGATGAGTCCCCTAGCTTTCGAGCAACAACAATTTGGAAGTTAAGAGTTGTCTACGAAATTAGGGGAAGTCCAGAGACATTTGTCGAGTTGTTTTGGAATAACTACCTATTTCACGAACGAAGGTAGTTATGGTGCTAGGTATTTCATATTTGCATTCGATGAAAATTGTATTGAATCAGATTTTGATCTAACAGATCCATCAAAATACACTGAGGTCATATCGGAATGATATTGCTTGAAAATTCGTATAACACAACATTCGAAAATGACGCGCGAACAAGCGCATTCTTTAATTTTAATGAATGGCGCGCGCGCCTTTCAATTTGGCGTTAAACATCTTTCGGAGTAAAAAATTTGTCTGTCGAAATGAATAAAGAGAAGTGGTCAAATTCGAGCAAGCGATCATTTGCTTATAGTCAATCAACAGATACGCAATACGAGGATTTTGGATATTTTTGCGTGAAGTGTAAATGCCATTGCGTCTTTTCTGCAGAAGATCAGAAAATTGAGTACGAGGAAAATCAGCGATTCATTTGGCACAAAAAAACACTTTGCGCTAACTGTCAGCTTCAGATTGACGCGTTACGCGAAAAGGATAGGCAGTTTCAAAAGCGTTGGACAATGAACAGAAAGATTTTAAAAACTGATCGCCAGTTTTTATGTGACTGGCTTGCGATATTGGAAGACATTCCAACGTACGGAAAGAAGTCGCACAGTGATTTGATTGCCACTCTCCGAAAACTATCATATGGCTTTGTTTAACATGACTTTCGAAAATGACGCGCGATTAAGCGCTTTTTTAATATTTACTGATCGGCGCGCGCGCCTTTCAAATCGGCGTTAAACCTTACTTATGATTGACTGGCAAATTATCGTTGAAGGAAAATTTCCTTCGGGTTGGGACGAACATAAAGACGGCTGCTGGTTTCCTGACTTCGACACGCAGCGGTATGTGCTTCCATACTTTGACGTAGGTGATCAACCGATCGACGAATTTGGCTCGACGAGTTTTGATTCGGAAACGATGAAACGCCTCTGTACTCATCTCGAATGGCAGCGTGGTTATCTCGAAGCAAAAGGAGAAACATGGGTAATAACCGAGACTTGTGACGGGCAAACCGAATCGTACGAATTCCAACGAGATGTCGTCCTTGAGGTTATTGATAAAACCATTTCGATGGTTAAGATCGCTATTGAATTGAACGGCCAGCTGGTGTTTAGGGGCGACTAAATGAACCTTGAAGCGAACTTGGGAGTCGTGAGGTTTAACATGGAATTCGTGCCAGACGCGCAAATTTGCATTTCGCACTTTCTCATTAGCCAGTGCGCGCGCCGCACAATTCAACGTTAGACATCACTAATGAACTCACCTACTGCCTACCATCAACTTGGCCGATTCATAGTCACATTCCAACACCTTGAAGATACGGTTAATAATTTACTTGTTTTGTTATCAGATACCGACTGTAGCGTCGTACGAATCCTCGCGAACGATCTAGAGTATGGTAAACGACTTAATACCGCCGACGTATTGTTTGCCTACTTTGTTGATTTGCGAGCCAATATAGGGGACGATGCTAAAGTGGAGTTTCACAAACTTATGGTGGAGCTTCGTGAGTTAGGAGAGCGCCGTAACGACTTGGTTCACTCAAGATACAACCCTTGGATAAACGTTCATGGAAAAGAGGGGCTGCTACGTACCAACTCTAAACTTCGTGGGAAGAAAGGCGAACGTGAAGAAGTCGAAGAGGAACTTCAACCCGAGGCTTTCAATATCGATATTCAGCGGCTCAATGAAGCCGCGATTGTGCTTGAGAAATTCCGTCTACAAATCATTGACTGGTTGTATCCAGAGTTATGATGTCTAACATGACTTTCTAAAATGACGCGCGAATAAGCGCTTTCATAAAATTTGCTGATTGGCGCGCGCGCCTTTCAAATCAGCGTTAGGCGTCATCAAATTCGCACAGCGTGCCGCACAGACCCAAGCGCCGATCTAAAGGCAGTGGCGCAAGTTTTCCTATAATCAGCCCTAAATTTGCAGATGTGCATTCTAGATTCTTTTGTGACCTGCGTCGTCAGACAGGATTAATTACTTTGAGCCATATAAAAATCAGCACTCCTTTGTTTTGTCAAAGGCAAATCAGGATCGTTTTTCGCCGCCTAATCGCGGAAGCCTTCGTTCTATTTCTGGCGATTTTTAATCTACCGGTAGTGGCGTCAGACCTAAGGATAGCAAGTTCTGCAAGTATGCCAAATGAGGCTGCAAATGGATCGCCGCTCGCAATTGAGGGCGTCACCATTCTTCCGATGACAAGCGCAGCTACCGTCCTGCGCGATATGACTGTGATTCTTCGCAGTGGGCGTATTGAAATAATTGGACCTACTGGCAAAACCAATATTCCAAATGGCATTCAACGCATCAGCGGTGCAGGCAAGTGGCTGTTGCCTTCTCTGACAGACATGCACACGCATCCCGAAAACGACCGCCTAGCTCGCCTTCTGCTTGGATCTGAAAACGTACCCAACGGCACAGTACGTACCGAAGACATTTTCTTGCCGTATGTAGCCAATGGCGTGCTGCAGATCGTCAATATGTCTGCGATGTCCGAATCCATCGGGCAGCGCATCGAAATCGAAAGCGGCAGGGTGCTAGGTCCGCATATGGCACTGGCTGCGATGATTGACGGTGAACGCCCTATGTTGCCGGTAGGATTATCACGCTCTGCATCTACGCCGTCAGACGGCCGCCAAGTAGTCCGTGACATAAAGGCCGACGGCTACGATTTCGTGAAGGCCTATAGTAACCTCGATGCGCCAACTTTCGTCGCCATTGTTGACGAGGCGCGCAAGCAGGGCATGCGGGTGTTTGGGCACCTTCCCCGCAAGAAGACCGACCTTAGCAAACCGTGGCTAGACGCGAGCTTGTCGATGGTCGTACACGCTGAAGAATTTGCTTTCCAAGCCAAGGATGTTGCAGATGCAGAGGCCAAGATTCCGGAATTCGTCGCGCTCGCCAAGGCAAGTGGCGTATGGCTGACTACCACCCTGACCACAGACGAACGCATCTTGCAGCAAATGCGAGAGCCCGCCTTCATTAGAAAAATGCCAGAACTCCGTTTTCTGCATCCGCTCACACGCATCATGTGGGTGGATCGTAATGGATACGTAAACTCACCACCTGCGCGACTGGCCCTAGTCGAGGCAATCACTGTGTTTAACCGAAAACTCGTGAAAGCATTCGTTGACGCGAACATTCCTGTGGTCCCGGGCACGGATGCATTCCTGCCGGGCGTGGCGCCAGGCTACTCTTTGCACGATGAGTTCGAGGCGCTGGTCAGGGCGGGGCTCACGCCGCAGCAGATCCTCTTCGCCGATACGCGGCTGGCTAGCGAGTTTCTCGGCTTTGGTGCCGATCGTGGCACCGTTGAGGTTGGTAAACGGGCGAACCTCGTACTCCTCGACGCCGACCCTTTCGATAATATTTCAAATACACGCCGAATCGCGGCGGTAATTTCAAATGGTCGCTATTATTCGAGCGCTGCACTAAACAAGCTGATGGAATCGATGGCCGCGCGCTACGCGGCCATGCCTCTACTCAATCCCGGTGGAAGCGCTAAACCGGCCGTCGGTGGGCTCGATCATCCTTTCGAAAACGATACCCATTGATCGCGCAGGCTACCAAACCAACGAGATGGCGCCTCTCAAGAAACACACGCTAAGTAGTTGAAAAACAAAGACATTTTTTTGAAGAGGCGGCGGCGCACCTTCACTTGGCGCCTCGCATCCAGTGTTTCATTCGCCCGATTCGCGGGTGGGGTTTACCCGCAATGACGCCTAACCCCTCGCTCAAGCGGAGCGCCAACGGCATGTCACGCTGGCCATCAAGCGCTGGGCCTGCGGCCCATTTTGCGCTTTCTGTCCAGCGCGCCATGCCGTTGTCGCCAGCTTAGCTCGAACGTTAGCCACCATGATTCTGCGTCTTCTGCTCATAATCGTTGTACTCTCAATTCATGGTTACTCGTTCGCGAGCGATTCCACGGCTTCTAGAGGAGACTCAGCTAATAACCATTAATGAGAAAGGCATTGTCGAGGTCAATGAGGATGTCCACAAGTAAACGACATTTAACATGGCATTCGAGGTTGAAGCCGTGAAATTGTTTTTTTGCGAATTGGCCGCATCTTGCGGCGCATCTCAATTTGGCGTTAATACAAACAACTTCTTGGCTTGCTATCCAGCGAACTGACTGTCTGCTGTTCAAAAATCCAATGACGGCTATGGGCACAGAGCGAGCAGTCATTTTTAAGCAGCTGCCAGTCAATTGTTAAATTTTTCTTGTCGTTATCACTTGTACCTCAGTGGCAGCTATGCCGAACGCAGTCAGACATGAAGAAAAAAGGGCTATTTCAGCGCCACCCTGAAAGCAGCCGCAGATCGGATTTTTGTCGACCGTCGCGTTTAGGCAAAGTTCGAACAGTCGCAGCAAGACATCAATGGCGGTAATCCACTTTTAACTGCTAGGCACTATCCGGTCAAAATAAATCATTTCTTTGCCAATCGATGGCCTATTTGTTATGTAAATGGGTGGCACTTTTGGATGAAAAAGTACGGCATCTTTGAGTTGAAAATCAATGGCTGATTTGATGCAAATACTCATGTGAGCCACTTCTCGTTTGGTGCTACAGCATGGAAATCACGATTGATGATGTTTCCCGGGCTGGAGTTATTTCGCCGACATAGGATCGATATCTACGTCGTTTAGGTCTGGCAACATAGGGGCCGTCTTGCTTCATCAGGCGCTGAGCAACCTTCTCCGAGACGAATACCTTTTGTCGATTCAAATTGATGGCTCTATGGCAACCGAAGCAGAGTGTGCTGCTGTGATGAGCCAACCCAAGAGGGGGACATTCGGTGAAAAAGATTAAAGAGTTAATCAAATTATTCAGTTACGGGGTGGACTCCATCTAAGCCTCCCAAGGGTTCAGAGTTAGATGAATAAAATTCAGAGTTAAGTGAATTTCGACAATATGGACGCAACTCGCGCGGATCATGGTTACTATGTTGGTTTGAAGAATTTAAAAAACATGCTTGCATAAATCACTGATTTTTTATACAGTATAGTCAGATTAAATAAAAACGAGAATTTGACTGTTCTCTGTTAGTAAAATTAGGTAACCGACAATTAAGCGTAACAATAACCAAGCGCACTATTTCCGAAAGAAATCATGGACGACAAAAAATCCGATTCCAGCTCTGACAAAAGCAAAGCATTGGCTGCCGCTCTGGCGCAGATTGAAAAGCAATTTGGTAAAGGCTCCGTTATGCGGATGGCCGATGGTGAGGTCGTAGAAGAGGTTCAGGTTGTATCGACAGGGTCTTTGGGTCTGGACGTTGCTCTCGGTGTCGGTGGTCTGCCACGTGGTCGCGTTGTTGAAATCTACGGACCTGAATCCTCAGGCAAAACAACCCTGACGCTGCAAGCGATTGCAGAGATGCAAAAGTTAGGCGGTACTTGTGCGTTCATCGATGCAGAACATGCGCTTGACGTGGGTTATGCACAAAAGCTGGGTGTGAATTTGTCAGAACTGTTGATTTCTCAGCCTGATACAGGCGAGCAGGCTCTGGAAATTACGGATGCCCTGGTTCGTTCCGGCAGCGTCGATCTTGTCGTTATCGACTCCGTCGCGGCATTGACGCCACGCGCTGAGATTGAAGGCGATATGGGTGACTCGCTTCCTGGTTTGCAGGCACGTCTGATGTCGCAGGCTCTGCGTAAATTGACTGGTAGCATTAAGCGCACCAATACCTTGGTTATTTTTATTAACCAGATCCGTATGAAGATCGGTGTGATGTTTGGTAGTCCGGAGACAACTACTGGTGGTAACGCACTGAAATTTTATGCGTCGGTTCGCCTTGATATTCGTCGTACCGGCTCAATCAAGTCGGGCGATGAAGTCATCGGTAACGAAACAAAAGTGAAAGTAGTGAAAAACAAGGTGGCGCCACCATTCAGGGAGGCGCATTTCGACATCATGTATGGCGAAGGAACCTCACGTGAAGGCGAGATCCTGGATTTGGCCGCAGAAGCCAAGATCATTGAGAAGGCGGGTGCCTGGTACAGCTATAACGGCGAGCGCATTGGTCAGGGTAAAGACAATGCCCGGACTTATTTGAAAGAGCGCCCAGAATTGTCACGCGAAATTGAAAATAAAGTTCGCGCGCATTTGAATGTGCCTTTATTGCCACCTGTCGCCGAGTAAGTGAGACGCAGTATTTAGTTGGGTTCGCCGGTGTTGTTCGTCATGCGCGGCTAATTTCATCCACACTTTGTGATATCTCCATTGAACGCCGGATCCACTCTTAAAGAATGTGCCGGCGTTTTTTATTGAGCTTATGACTTTATGCCTAGACCACAAATCAGCTTAAAAGCACGCGCTCTCCGGTACTTATCTATGCGTGAACATAGCCGTATCGAGCTGGCCCGTAAGCTGCAGCGTTATGCCCAAGATGGGGATGATGTGTCAGCTTTATTGGATGTGTTGGAGGCGGCTAAGTATTTGTCTGCTGAACGCTTCTCTGATTCTCTGGTGAACCGGCGGATTACTCGCTTTGGTAATCAGCGTATTTTGGCTGAATTACAAAGTCATCAGATGGACAGTCAGGAAATATCTCGTATCAAAGCTGAGATAAGCCTTACGGAGTCCGGTCGGGCGATAGAAGTATTGCACAGAAAATTTCCGTGTAAAGCTGCGGATCATATAGAGAGGGCGAAGCAAGCCCGGTTTTTGCAACAACGCGGATTTTCACAAAAGGCAATTCAATTTGCGATGAGAGCGCCCAGAGAGGATGACTGGGATGGCGAAGAACTAAGCTAAGTAAAAACATGTCGAAAACATGATCAAATTAGCCACATATATGTAGCTTGATGATACAAATAATTCTTGAATTTGGAGAGTAAATACCTCGCTAAATGAAGATTGCTTGAGCACTTGTGCTACACTTCTGTGGTTTTTTGCAGGGCCGCAGGAGCGGCTGTTATCGTAGAAGCTGCGGTAACGACACGCAATTGTGGCTCTTTATTCTGAAATAGCCGCCAGCAGGCATTATGCCCTTACCATCAACAACTATCGGACGTGCGCTGAAGCATACGCGCTCAATCCAGATCGACGCGTTCGCTCGTGACGACGGATTGTGGGATATCGACGCCCACATCACCGATACCAAAACTCGTGACATCAAACTTGCTTCAGGCATTCGGCCTGTTGGAACTGCTCTGCACGATCTTAGTCTGCGCATCACTATCGATACGAATTTAACGATTGTTGATGCCGTGGCTGTTTCAGATGCTGTTCCTTATCCCGGCTTTTGCAACACAATTGGTCCTGATTACAAGAAATTGATCGGACTCAATTTGTTTCGACAATTTCGCCAGGGCGTCAAAGAGCGATTGTCCGGCATTCACGGATGTACTCATATTACAGAGCTGGCACAAATTCTGCCGACTGCAGCGGTGCAGGCATTTGCTGGCGATGTGATTGATACCAGAGATGGCGCCAGCGCGTCAGAGCAAACACAACAACCGTTTCAACTTAATCGTTGCCATGCGCTGCGCCTGGATGGGCCAGCGGTTGCGCAGTATTACCCGCGTTGGTCGACAGCTTTTAGTTTGCCGTCCGACGCAAAATCATCCAGCTAGTTCGTTTTTGTTGTTTTACTTATTAACTAATACCTCAGTGTCTGAAGGGAAGTCGTATGAAAATCCATGAGTATCAGGGTAAAGAAATTCTCCGCAAATTTGGAGTAACTGTACCGCGCGGTATCCCATGTTTAACCGTTGATGAAGCAGTAAAAGCGGCTGAAACTTTGGGTGGCCCGGTTTGGGTCGTAAAAGCGCAAATCCACGCAGGTGGTCGCGGTAAAGGTGGCGGCGTTAAAGTTGCTAAATCTCTGGAGCAAGTACGCGAATACGCAGATGCGATTCTTGGCATGCAACTGGTCACGCACCAGACTAGCCCTGAAGGTCAAAAGGTTCGTCGCCTGTTGATCGAAGAAGGTGCGGACATCAAAAAAGAACTGTATGTCAGTATGGTCACTGACCGTATCAGCCAGCGCGTCGTTTTGATGGCCTCCAGCGAAGGCGGTATGGATATTGAAGAAGTGGCAGAAAAACATCCAGAACTGATCCACAACCTGGCAATCGACCCGACCAACGGTCTGCAAGATGCTGAAGCTGACGACATTTCCCGTAAAATCGGTGTGCCTGAAGGCTCTATCGCTGACGCACGCGTGCAGTTGCAAGGTTTGTACAAAGCTTTCATGGAAACCGACTGCTCCTTGGCCGAGATCAATCCTTTGATCCTGACTGGCTCCGGCAAAGTGATCGCACTTGATGCGAAATTTAACTTCGACGCGAATGCATTGTTCCGTCAGCCAGAAATCGTCGCTTACCGCGATCTGGATGAAGAAGATCCAGCTGAAATCGAAGCGTCCAAATTTGACCTGGCTTACATCTCCCTCGACGGCAATATCGGCTGTCTGGTAAATGGTGCTGGTCTGGCGATGGCAACGATGGATACCATCAAACTGTTCGGCGGCGAACCAGCCAACTTCCTCGACGTAGGTGGTGGCGCGACAGCAGAAAAAGTGACTGAAGCCTTCAAGATTATGTTGAAAAACCCAGGTCTGAAAGCTATCTTGGTCAACATTTTCGGCGGCATCATGCGTTGTGACGTGATCGCTGAAGGCGTGATCACTGCGTCCAAGGCAGTTTCCCTGCAAGTACCACTGGTTGTGCGTATGAAAGGTACCAACGAAGACATCGGCAAGAAGATGCTGGCTGACTCTGGCCTGCCTATCATCGCGGCTGACACGATGGAAGAAGCAGCACAGAAGGTTGTTGCCGCTGCTGCAGCTCACGCTTAATTACCGCAAGGAATCACTATGTCCATCCTGATTAATAAAGACACTAAAGTCATCACCCAAGGCATCACTGGCAAAACTGGCCAGTTCCATACCCGCATGTGCCGCGATTATGCAAACGGTAAAAACTGTTTCGTCGCTGGCGTGAACCCGAAAAAAGCTGGCGAAGATTTCGAAGGCATTCCAATTTTTGCTAACGTATCTGAAGCTAAAGCGGCTACTGGCGCGACAGTTTCCGTGATCTATGTTCCACCAGCAGGCGCAGCAGCTGCCATCTGGGAAGCGGTTGAAGCGGACCTGGATCTGGCAATTTGTATTACCGAAGGCATCCCTGTCCGTGACATGATGATGTTGAAAGACCGCATGGCAAAGTCAGGCAGCAAAACAAAATTGCTCGGCCCTAACTGCCCAGGTCTGATTACACCAGACGAAATCAAGATCGGCATCATGCCAGGTCATATCCATCGTAAAGGTCGTATCGGCGTGGTTTCCCGTTCCGGTACACTGACTTATGAAGCAGTAGGTCAATTGACAGCACTGGGTCTCGGTCAATCTTCTGCGGTTGGTATTGGTGGTGATCCTATCAATGGTCTGAAACACATCGACATCATGAAGATGTTCAATGATGATCCAGATACTGATGCTGTCATCATGATCGGTGAAATCGGTGGCCCTGATGAAGCGAATGCTTCTTACTGGGTACGTGACAACATGAAGAAACCTGTTGTTGGCTTCATCGCCGGTGTGACTGCGCCTCCGGGCAAGCGCATGGGCCATGCTGGCGCGCTGATCTCTGGTGGTGCCGATACGGCACAAGCCAAGCTCGACATCATGGAAGAGTGCGGCATCAAGGCCACTAAAAATCCGTCAGAAATGGCGCGTTTGCTGAAAGCCATGCTGTAATTTTTTTACAGTCTGAAAAAAGGGGAGCGTTGCTCCCCTTTTTTTATGACAACATGATCGATAAATATTTATAAGTAGGTAAGTCCTGATTGATGGAACTAGTAGTTGATAGCAATACTCTATAAACGGATTGGTAAAGTTGCATCTGATCCTTGAATTTTTAACGATGTGGTCATGGAAGGCTGATGCAGCTTTGTCACGATAGTTTTTATAAAAACATCAAAAAATAGACTGCGATTAAGCTCCGATAGCAATTGATGATATCGGTAATGTTGGAAATTACTTATCTTTACGCAACAATTCCTCTGGTTGGTGTTAAGCTTAGTCACACGGGCTTACTGACTGCATTTTCAGTTTTCATAAATGCCAATGACCTTTAACGCATAGCCTGAACTTAACTACTTTTATATCCATGTCATTTCAACGCGTATTAGAGTTTGCAGGTCTCTCAGATACCGGACTGGTACGTGCGCACAATGAAGATGCTATAGAAATATGTGCAGAAGCGGATTTCGCAATACTGGCTGATGGCATGGGGGGCTACAATGCCGGTGAAGTCGCCAGTAAAATGACTGTTGACAGTATTCGGCAACAGCTACTTCGTAAAAAATCTTCGACATTTTCCTCTCTGTTTGGACATAAAACATCGATCGCTATGCGATGGATTAAAGATGCTATTGATCTAGCAAATAATCAGGTCTGGGGTGCAGCACAGGAGAGCGCCGAGCTCATCGGCATGGGAACCACGGTTGTTGTTGCATTTTGCCATTACGACAAATTATTGGTTGCACATGTCGGTGATTCCCGGGTCTATCAATATAGATCTGACAAGTTACGACAGATCACTCATGATCATTCCGTATTGCAAGCGCAAATTGATGCCGGATTAATCAGTGAAGAGAATGCGCAGTATTCACCAATCAAAAATCTCATTACTAGAGCTGTCGGCGCACAAAACGATGTGGAAGTAGAAATTCACGAGCATCCAATGGAGGTGGGCGACATTTACCTTCTATGCTCTGATGGATTGACCGATATGCTCAATCATGATCAAATTCTCCATCTGATAAGGCAGCATACCGATAATTTGAAACTATGCTGCCAAGTCCTAATTGATAGCGCAAACGACCAGGGCGGTCGCGACAATATTTCAGTGATTTTGATGAGGATTTCTAAGCTGGGATCGCAATCGCTAAAAAATTATATCTTGTCAAAATAGATCAATCACCGTGGTCAAGTTTTTTTAAAAGAGAGCACTATGGCGAAAATCGTCGTCACTTTCAATGGTCTGGTTCAAAAAGAAATCAGTATCCTCAAACCCCGACTAACAATCGGACGACGCCCTACGAACGACATTCCTATTGATCATTTAACTGTCAGCGGTCAGCACGCGGTAATCGACACCACATCAACAGGATCATTCGTACTCGATCTGGGCAGCACCAACGGCACCATGGTTAACGGGCAGCCTATCAAAAAACACTTGTTACAAAATGACGATGTAATTGATATTGGTAAGTATAAATTAAGATACGAACTTGACCCAGAGCAGCAGACTGGCACCAGAGGTGCTCAGGGAATTGTCAATCATACTATTGCTAGCATCAAAGTCTTAAATGGCGCAAATTCAGGGAAAGAATTGAGGTTAACTAAATCTGTAACAACGATAGGTAGCCCTGCCGTGCAAGTAGTGGCAATTACCAGGCAAAATGAATTATTTTTTATTTCTCAAGTGGATGGTGCCACACAATCTAAATTAAATGATCAATTTATTGATGGTCGCATGCATAGCTTGAATGCGGGTGATGTGATTGATTTGGCTGGAACAAAAATGCAATTTACTATCGGTTAGTGAAAAACCGTACCAATTATTTATGCAGACGACGTCGCATTTGACAAATTTTTGTAGGTCACAGTGACAAAAAATGTCAAATCTCTTATGCGGAGATATTTTTTTGTACGTATTTAAAGGAATTTCTCCTTAAGGACGTAAGTAAAGGGTGTTGGCACGGTCATTGCATAGGTTGTTGCGTGGTATAAATTTTTTTGAACATTCCAAGGGGAAAAATAATGAAATCCGTACAAATTCTTAAAAAAGCAAAGCAAGGTTTTACATTGATCGAATTGATGATCGTTGTTGCGATTATCGGTATCTTGGCAGCGGTCGCTTTGCCACAGTACTCTAACTATACATCGCGTACTAAAGCTGCTGGCGCAATGGCGGAGTTGGATTCTTTGAAAACATCGATGTCTGAATGCTACCAATCAAATGGTGCTTGGACTAACTGCACTACTGCAGGTACTAATGGTATTCCAGTTGTTGCAACATCCAAGTTCATTGTTAATGCAGCTCCAACAATTTCTGGTACTGGCGTAATCACTGTTGCTTCTACTGGCGCTACTTCAACAGGTGGTACTGCTTTGGGCGCAATCTTGACCCCAGGCGGCTCGACTGCAGGCGTGATTAATTCTACTGATGCAAATATCATTTTCTACAACACAGGCACTCTTTGCGATCCGATTCGTGGATTGAAAACTGGCCAAGGTGGTTGCTAATACTTTTTAAGTATAAAAACAACCCGCTGCGGCGGGTTGTTTTTATTGAGGCATCTTTTTTTGAAAATTGATTTATTGATTAATCATGAACGTGTCTAGATTTCGCGCTAGCGGCCTACATTTTTTGATCAGTTTTATCGTTGGCTTTTTGCTGCTAGCCTTATGTTGGTTTGTGTGGTACCCAGCGCCAATGTTGATGACTATTGGTGGCCATGAAATTTTTTTGTTGGTTGTAGGTATTGATGTGATTGTTGGGCCATTGCTTACGTTGGTTGTTTTTAAAACTGGTAAAAAAGGTATGATGTTTGATCTTGTCATCATCGCCATGTTACAGATCGGTGCGATGACATATGGCGTTGGTACGCTTCTAGAAGGGCGCCCGGTCTATCTGGCAGCGCTTGGTAATAAATTTCAAGTTATTCAGGCAAGTGAACTGACGGATGGCAACCTGGCTAAAGCCAAGATGCCATTGCCATGGTGGGGCCCCCGGTTAGTTGGTACCAAGGCGCCAACGGACAAACACGATATTTCAATGGTTGATTCTATGGCTTCGGTTGGTGGGGGGCGTGGTCACATGCCTCATCTGCACATACCCTATGAGTCAATGACGGCTGAGATTTTGAAGAATGCATCGTCCATTGAAAAACTCAAACAACAGAATCCTACCAAAGGTGCTGAAATAGACGCATGGCTTAAAGAGCGCGGTTACAGCGATACAACAGCTATGTACCAGCCTGTCAGAATCAGCACTTCTATGCTGGCAATCATTGTTGACGCCAAGTCGGCAGCAGTGATCGGAATTGCAAATTTTAATCCCTGAAGGCGAATCGTTAAATGCCGCTCCATGGGCATTGCTAATATCTTCTCTTCGTCTAAGGTTGGCTTTGTTTTGCTTCACGATGAGATTTAGCAAAATTTTTCCGGCAAGGTGTAGCGTAAAAATTTACTGTTTGAGTGCGCCCGGGAGCGACAACATAACTGGTGGGCGTAAGTTCTGGATGAAAATGGTTTTGTTTTTGAGTCAATACTAATATATCCTTCCCGCTCAGTTCGCTGGAGCTGCCAAAACAGCTGGCATGTCCTAAAAAAGTCGACACATTTAAAGAATGATTCAATAATGCATAAAGTCACAGACGATTCAAAGCGTGCCGTATGGCTGTTTGGTATTTGCGCCAGTTCCCTCTTACTGACTGCAGCACTTGGCTTGAATCCGTGGCTTGGACAAGACATTATTAGCGCAATATATACAATGTCCGCAAAGAAGTTATTTGTCGTTTTTGCTGGATGGGCTGGAGTCTTGGTAATACTGTTTTGGGGCGGGCGCCCCACCCGTCTGGCGCAATGGATAGTTTTTTTGTCTTGGCCGGTAGTGGCAGCCCTGTCTTGGTTGGTGTTTGATCCTGTGCTTCATATTACCTGGGAAAACGATCCCGCCAGATATTCTGGGACGATGTGGCTGCTGTGCTCTATGGGGATTCCAGCAGCATGCATGCTGGCGTTTCGCGTGTTGCGGCCAGTTCGACAACTGGATGACGTGAAGTTCGAGAGTCAACTGCGTTATTTAACCGTACTCACCATATTATTTTTATTAGTCCCCGATGCTGCCCTAGGTTTGACTGCGGCCTTACACCCATTTACCTATGATATGTATGCCATGCATTGGGATCACGCAGCGGGCTTGGACATTACATACCCTCTTCTTGATTTTGTAACGTCGATACCCACGCTGCCATACTTAGTCAGTTGGGCGTATGGTTCAGCGCCCCCGCTGAGTTTTATGGCGCTTGCGCTACTTCAACTACGTCGCCGCCCGCCGCATGTCGCATCCGCAGTTTTGATTTGGGTTGTGCTTACTGGATGTGCCTGGCTTGCATATCATGTGTTTCCGATTGCCGGTCCGAAATATGTATTTGGTGATCGCTTTATTTCCGGTTTGAATCAAATTGCTACGCATCCACTAAAAATGATAGGCGTGGGATATGCGCCGCGTAATGGGATGCCATCAATGCATTTTGGCTGGATGCTGGCTGTCGCTATTTTGTGGTGGCGCAACGGCACAGCTTGGTGGTCCCGGAGCATTATGATTATGCTTACTACGTTGACGGCGATGTCAACGCTTTGTATGGGGGAGCACTATGTCGTTGATCTCATCGTCGCTGTGCCCTTTGTGCTGGCAGCGATTGCTCTATGTACTACATCTGTTCCTTGGGCTGTGACGCAACGTCGTTGGACGACATTGATTGGATTTGGAACATGGGCAGCGTGGGTCGTTTCCTTGCGCACGTCTATTCACTGGATTGTGGCACATCAATGGATCTGTTGGATGATGGTTTTGGTCACTATGTGCATTGTTGCCTTGCAAGTATATTGGATGCGTACGTTCGCTTTACATGTGAGTGTGAATCAGACAGAGAATATAAAAGCCAGCAGGGATGAGCGCCATACTTCGTTGGAACGTCGTCTTTTTGCGATGTTTTTTGTCTCTGGATTGGCAGCTCTTGCATATCAAGTTTTGTTTGCAAAGCAGCTTGCATTGGTCTTTGGTAGTACATCTACGGCAACTCTGACTGTGCTTGCAACGTTTTTGGGAGGAATGGCCATTGGCTCCTTGCTCGGGAGTCGGTTAGCGTTGAAAACGAATCGACCGCTTGTGACGTATGCAGTTATTGAAATGTTGATTGCGGCCTACTGTGTTTTGACGCCATTTTTATTTGAGTTAATTCAACAGGTTTATGTGGTGCTGGCATCCGGGCAAGTCCCTGACTCTACAATGCTGCTGGTATTACGAGTGGTTCTTGGCGCAGTTGTACTGCTGGTTCCCACCGTTTTAATGGGGGCTACTTTGCCTGTGTTGGCGCAAGCCTTGGGAACGCAAATACAGCGGGTTGGAGTCAACGTGGCATGGTTGTATTTTGCCAACACTGGTGGTGCGGCAGCGGGTGCACTACTGACAAGTTATGTAATTATTCCCTCTCTTGGTGCATCGCAGACTACGCTGGTGGCGGCGTTGTTAAATTTGTTGGTAGCGCTTGCTGGTATGGAGCTGTCTAAGCGATGGATTTTGGCGACATCGATAACTCCTTTGCCGACAGAAAGTAACGTGTTGGTGATGTTGCAGAAGTTACCTCCAAGGGCTGCGATAGCCGCTTTGTTGACCTTGTGCATTGGCGGCGTTCTATCCCTTGGTCTTGAAGTCGTTTACGTCCATTTGTTATCGATTGTTGCGGGTAATAGTGTGTATGCGTTTGGATTAATGCTAGCGACTTTTTTATTAGGACTGGCAGGTGGCGGGGAAGTCGCGAGACGGTTATTGTTAAAGCCTGACACTGACCGCATAAGATTGCTTGCCTGGACATTGGTTGGTTTGGCTATAAGTGCTGCTGGAGGGGCTTGGTGGTGGAATGATATCCCTCAGTATTTCGCAAGTTTTGCGCAATATCCGATAGCAAAGTCATTCGTTGATCGTGAAGCGATTCGTGGAGCCGTATGCGCGTTATTGATGATTCCACCTACGCTATTTGTCGGTGCGGCATATGCGTTTGGTATGGATATCGCTACAGCTGCCGGCCGTGCAAAACCGATCGCCATGTTGGGCTATGGCGCTGCATTAAATACCTTGGGTAACATCACAGGTGTTTTAGTTTTTGGTTTTTTCTTGTTGCCGCTATTTGGTGGTCTTATTGCAACGAATGTAATTGCCTTTGGCGCCTTGGCGCTTGCTATATTGGTGTTGCTTATTACTGCAACCAAATTAAAAAGAAACGATGTCGTTTTATTTACAGCAGCTACATTCGTCGTTGTAACGTCGCTTAGCGCCCAATTGAACTACGATTTCATTAGTTCTGGATCTAATGTTTACTTTGCTCCGCAGCACTGGGGGCATGTTATTGAGCATGCCGAAAGCATTGATGGCGGCCTGACCACTGTGACGACTCAAACCACAGATGACGGAGAGGTCAAAACTTTGCTGACCAATGGAAAGTTCCAAGGTAATGATTCGACAGCTGGCGAAATGCAAGCACAAATGGGATTTGCTTTGACTTCATTATTGCACCAAAGTAGTCGTGAGCGAGCTCTTGTCATTGGCTATGGTACGGGCGTTACCAGCCGAGTTTTTCATCAGGCGGGTTTTAAGCACCTCGACATTGCAGAGCTTAGCCGTGATGTAGTGCGATTAGCAGATACTCATTTTGATAAGGTCAATAATCGAGTCTCTTCTGCACCTGGTGTTCAGCTTCATGTAACTGATGGGCGCAATCTGCTGTTGCTTTCCTCTAAGCAAGCTGGATATGACGTCGTCAGTATTGAAATTACTTCCATCTGGTTTGCCGGGGCGGCATCTTTGTATAATAAAGAGTTTTATAGCCTAGCTCGGTCGCGTATGAAGCCAGACGGCGTATTGCAACAATGGCTGCAATTACACCGGTTGGCGCCGAGCGATTTGCTTAGCGTGATTACGTCTTTACGCGCAGAATTCCGCTATGTGTCTTTATATGTATTGGGTAACCAGGGAATTTTGATTGCGACCAACAGTTTGGACAAGAAGTCGCCGACTAGCGAAGCGATCAATCAACTGAACAACTCAACGACTCTTGAAGCTGTGCGCGATATTCTTGATCGTCCAGTAGCTGATATTGCAGGTGATCGAATGCTTGATAATACAGGAATAGATCGTTTTATTATGTCGAGCGGCGTTGATCCAAGTTTTTGGGTGTCTACTGACGATAATCTCCGTCTTGAATACAGCACGCCAAAAGCAAACGTTAATGATGGGCCTAGCTCATTTCAGCGCAATATGCAGCTATTAAAGCGCTTCCGCTAGTCGCTGTTTTCGGTTGATGATCACTACTTTCATGGCAAGTTATTGGCAATGTATTTGATATTTCTAATAACTTGCTTATGCTCTCGGCGCGGTAACCTTAAATATGCGAAGTGAATTCTGAAAAAATTTTTGCGATAACGAGGGTAAAAAAATAGCCTGTTCCTAAAGCGGTAGGCAGAAGACAGATTGACTCTTGCAGGTATGAGCGAGGAGCTAGTCGTGCCTTATTCCTTCTTATACTCTCTGCACTTGAGCGGATCCCCTCATTAATCGTTAACGGGTCGTATTTTCGATCATTCGGATTTGTCCATGCTTATTTTTAAAAAAAATAAATTTGCACTTCTTTTATTTGCCGTATTTCTTTTTGCTTCTTACCTACATCCTTACCACATTCATCCATACCGCACTTTTTACCATGATATTTTGGTCGTATTCGGATTATTGGTTGCGTTCAGTTTTTTAGCTCTGGGGGGAAATTCTAGTTTGGTTTTTCCCAAAGTAACATTGCTGTTTGCATCACTATTTTCATTGGTGTTGATTCAATTAATATTCGGCGTCGCGCAGTTTTCGTCTGATCTAATCTTTCCGTTTGTGTATCTTGCGTTGCTTGGGGTCGCTATTCTTGTCGGGGCAAGTTTGACGTGTAGTCAAAAAACACCTGAACCAATTTGCATTGCATTATCAGTGACACATTTGTTAGCAGGTCTGCTGTCCTTAGTCATGCAAATGATTCAGATTGCCGGTGTTGATTTGGCTCCGTTCGTGATGTTTATTGCACGGCAGTCACAGCCTTTTATGAGACCATATGCCAACGTGGCGCAGCCGAATCAGCTGGCATTGTTGTTTTGTTTTTCCTTGATTTCGGTATGGTTTCTGCATCAAAAGCGTTTCTTGGGTAAGTGGGTGTCGGCGATATTGATTTTAGTATTATTGTGCGGCTTGTCACTTACTCAGTCCCGCATAGGGTGGGTGATTATTCCTACCTTTGCTATGTTGTGTATGTTTAAGACACAAGATGGTCAAGCTGTTAGTAAGTGGTTTTTTCTCGCTATGGTCTCGGCGTATGTCGCCTTGGTGCTTGCCTTGCCATATTTAGGAGAATTGATCGGCTTCGCCAGCGGCTCAGTCGTAGATCACGTTGGAGGTCGTTCGGAGCGATTGGTTTTGATGCAGCAGGCCTGGCATATGGCTTTGCAGCATCCGTGGCTAGGTGTTGGCTGGTTTGGTTTTGGTGCGGAGCAGGTGAGTATTGCTGCTGATTTTGGCTCCTCAACGTATGCAGAGCATTCGCATAATTTGATTTTGAATTTTTTGGCTGAGCTGGGCTTTCCCGCTACTATTGTCATTCTTTCTGGTTTGGGCTGGTGGTTTTTAAAGGCGTGCATCCTGCCGCGTGCGACGGTTAATTCTCGCTTCGCTAATTTATTTTTTGTCGCAGTGTTCATTCATAGCATGGTGGAGTTTCCACTCTGGTATGCGTTTGTACTGATTCCGGTCGGAATTTTGATGGGTATGATGCATCAGTTACGCTGGCCGTCTGAAGGTGTCAGGGTCAATAAGTGGGTGATCGTATCCGTATTTATGGCGGCTAGTATTGCGCTGCTACTTATCACCTTTGATTATCAACGAGTGACTGCGGGTTTCAGAGCTTTGCGCTGGGAGCAATCGGGTTATGCGATACAGAAACAGGTATTGGAAAAGCCAGCATTCACCTTATTTCCGCAATTTTTCGATTATTTTAAATTCACCAAATTAGTCGTTCGCGAAGGCATGTCAGGTGTGGAAATTGCGTTTGCCGAACGGATGAGTCATCGTTTTGGTTATGTTCATGTGCTGAGCAAAATGGCTGAAATTTATGTGCTTAATGGTCAACCTGAAAAAGCAAAACGGATGATGCTGACTCTGCAGCGTTTACATCCGATTGTCTATCCTGAGTATTTTGACTACTGGAAAGTACAGGCATCCTTGGATGATCGCTATGCAGCAGTTTTTAAGACCATGCCACCTCGTGATGCGCCTTAGTTATCTAGTTTGTCCAGACCACGTGCTCAGCGTCTATTTGAGTTGCTGATGATCGATGTGACGTTGGTGTGATTTCTATGTGATTTATGCATCGATCATGCTGACCCAGTCACCCGATTTGCCCCCATGCTTTTCCATCACGCGGATGTCGGTCATGACCATTCCCCGGTCGACCGCTTTGCACATGTCATAGATGGTGAGCAGGCCGACTTGTACGGCTGTCAGGGCTTCCATTTCTACGCCTGTTTTTCCTACTGTCTCTACTTGGGCTGTGCAGCTGATGCTGTGCTTGTCGGCGTCGATGCTAAAATCGACGGCAACTCGCGTCAAGGCGAGCGGATGGCATAGCGGTATCAGATCACTGGTGCGTTTGGCTGCCATGATTGCGGCAATACGTGCGATCCCCAGTACGTCACCTTTTTTTGCTGTTCCCTGCGTGATGATTGCCAGCGTATCTGCTTTCATGCGGATAGTGCCGCTGGCGATGGCGATGCGATGACTGTCCTTTTTTTCTGCGACATCGACCATATGTGCCTGGCCAGTGGCATCAAAATGGGTCAAGGTTGTTGCGTGATCGTTTGTCATGGCGGGAAATTAAAAGCGGTAGTAATGGTAGTAAATAAAAAATATCAACGCGAATCAGCGTGACGTATGATATTTTTGAAAACAATCCAGGAACAAATTGAATAGCGAAGTATCATAGCACTGTGAAACTGAAACTCCCATCCTCACCCATGAAAATCATGCGCCTTGCGGTTCTGACGGCGACTTGTTTTTTTTCTGCTTCCATCGCGCCTTCTTCTACTTTGGCGCAAAATTTACCCACTTTAGGTGATACCGAACGTCAGGATTTGTCGCCCTTAATGGAGCGTAAGCTTGGTGAGCAGATCATGCAAAGTGTCCGGCGTGATCCAGATTATATGGATGATGCTCCTTTGTCGGAGTACTTGAATCGCTTGGGTAACCGGATGTTAGAAACGCGTCCTGATGCGCGGGGCGAGGCGATGTATGACTTTGAATTTTTTGCTGTGCGCGATCCTGTCTTGAATGCGTTTGCGTTTCCCGGTGGATTTATTGGCTTTCATTCGGGCTTGATTTTGGCGGCACAATCCGAATCCGAATTGGCATCGGTGATGGGGCATGAGATTGGTCACGTTGCACAGCGCCATATTGCGCGCATGATCGGTAGCCAAAAAGTCGATTCGCTGATTCCGATCGCTGCCATGATTCTGGCGGCGTTGGCGGCGCGATCCAGTCCCGATGCCGCGATGGCGCTGGCTGTGGGCGGGCAGGGAGTTGCGATTCAGCGGCAATTAAATTTTAGTCGTGAGGCTGAGCGTGAGGCGGATCGCGTCGGTTTTCAGATCTTGCGGGATGCGGGTTTTGACACGGCGGGTATGGTGTCATTCTTTGGTCGTTTGCAAGTTGCGACGCGTAATTATAATGACACGGCACCGGCATATTTGCGCAGCCATCCTTTGACCAGCGAGAGGATGGCCGATATTCAGGCGCGTATGATCGACCAGCGCTATAAGCAGTATGTCGATAGCCTTGAATTCTCACTCGCCAGAGCTCGTGTGCGCGTGCTGCAAACGGATACGCCGCAAGGGTATATGGACGCCTCCACTTTCTTTGATACTCAGCTCAAGACCGATCAGGACGATAGCAAGCTGGCGGCACGGTATGGCTTTGCTTTTTTAGCCTACAAGCAAAAAGACTATGCTAAGGCGCAAGAGCTGCTCGATAAAGTTGTCAAGCAGGTGGAATCGTCTCCGAGACAAAAAATAACGCTGAAAACGACCAGCATGTTTGCTAGTCTCGACATCGATCTTAAGCTGGCGACCAAACAATACGACGCTGCCGTCAAACTGGCAGAACAAGCGATGCAGCAGTTGCCATTGTCTCGCGGCATTGTGTATCAATATGTGGATGCACTTGTCGCTGCGAATCGTCACGAAGATGCCGCCCGGTTTTTGCGTGATCAGGTGCAGTTATATCGCCAGGATCCCAAGCTGCAAAATCAGCTGGGCAAAGTGTATGAGTTGCAAGGCAAGCAAGCGCTGCAACACATTGCACTGGCAGAGGCCTACGCTTTAAACAGTGCATTGCCAGCGGCTTTACAGCAACTCGATATCGCCCGCCGCGCACCGGATGCGCAGTATTACGATCAGGCGGTGATTGATGCGAAAGAGCGGGAGTGGAAAGAGAAACACAAAGAAGAAATGAAAGACGAGAAAAACCGCAAGTAAGAGGCCGGATTTGATTGCAGGCTTTATCAAAGATCCAAATCTTTCACCACAGAGGTACACAGACGCAGAGGAATTGAAAGACAAGTAAAAACTCTCTGCAGTCTTGTTTGTTTGAAAAACGAATCCGCAATGTTGACGGGCCTTCTGGCGTTAAAAGTCTCTGAAATCCGCATGAATACTGCGGATTGGTTTGTGGGCGCTTCTAAAACTTTTAGTCGATATTTTATCGATATTCCATCGAACTCTTTACTCCTGCCTTTTCACCATGTCTCTGTGTTGAAAGGTCTTGATCTTTGCGTAAGTCCTGTCGATAGGCCTTTTTGATGTGGAGGTTTTTAGAAGTTTCCCTATGAGGTCATTAGAAGCTTCCTTATTTTTCTTGTAAATCCAGATGCTGTGCACTTAGCGCGGGCGACGCCACAAACCCGCGTTTTTTCATCAAACCAAGTACATCCGACTGTTCTATTAGGATGGCTGCCTGAGCCGGTAGCTGTAGATATAAAGGCGTAGACGACGCTTGTTCAGCGTGTTCCAGCCAGTGCAACAAGGCGTCGTCGCCGATCGGCTGATTATCCTTACGTATCCATTCAAGACAAATCGCCATATCGCGGTCATCGAGTTGCGCGATGCCATTGGCGTTTTCAAATAATAAAGTGCCGTTGTTACTGAGATAAACATGGCGTATATCGGTCAGTGGTTCGCCTGACTGCAGGCTGAGGCCTTGTGGCGTCACACGGGCGATATACGGCGTCGCTTCCAGCTCGATATATACCCGTTGCGGACCATTTTGAAAATACCAGCGACCGGCATCGTCACATTGATAATTGCGGTTGATAAAACCTAACAAGGCCGGATTGCTAATCTTGTCTCCGGGCAGTTTGAGCGCTTGTGCACGTTCATCACGCATGCGCCAGTTGCCACGTGCGTCGAGTGCCAGCCAGCCGTAGCAGTGCGGTACGTTGGGCCATTTGGCGATTGCCGCTTTGACGATCTCATCCATGCTGTACTTTCATCGTTGCCGTTGCCGTTGCCGTTGCCGTTGCCATTGCAAGAGCCAGATTATCTGTCCTGCTCAAAAAAATGCAGGATTTTTTGCGGTAGCCAGTGAAGGCTGCCTGGCAAGCTTCCAACGGCAAAACCAACGTGGCCGCCATGTTGAGGATAATCCAGTGTGACATGTCGCGAGGCTTTACTCGGTAAATGTTGACCCGGTAAAAACGGATCGTTTTTCGCATTCATCACCAGAGTTGGTACGCGAATATCCTCCAGCACATGCTTGGCGCTGGCACGATTCCAGTAATCCTCGGTATCGAGATAACCGTGTAAAGGTGCCGTGACGACGTTGTCAAACTCATAGAGATTCTTGGCATTTAACATGGCATCGCGGTTAAATAAACCGGGAAACTGATGGAGTTTTTGCAGGCACTTGGGTTTCAGTGTTTTTAAAAACATTTTGGTATAGACCATATTGAAACCGCTCGACAGCGAGGCGCCGCCTTGTGCCAGATCAAGTGGTGCCGAGATCGCGCATGCCGCATCAACAATGCTGGCTTGCTGCGGCGATTCGCCTAGCCAGCGCAGCAGGGCATTGCCACCCAGCGAAACGCCCGCCGCATAGAATTTGCCTTTGCCCTCACGCGCCCGAAATTGCTGATGAAGTTTTTGCGTCACCCAGGCAATTTCTTGCGCATCGCCAGAATGGTAAAAGCGGGGAGCCTGATTCAGCTCACCCGAGCAGCCACGAAAATGCGGTACTGCGCCGGACCAGCCTTTTTCTTTGAGCAATGCCATTAATGCCCGTGCATAGTGACTGTCACTGGATCCCTCCAGCCCGTGGAATAGCACCACGAAGGGCTGACTGGTATCGCCATCGACAAAATCGACATCAATGAAATCACCGTCCGGTGTGTCCCAGCGTTCGCGACGAAACGCGACTTCGGGCTTGCGGATATATAGCGCCGGATAAATAGTTTGCAGATGGCCGGAGGGCAGCCAGCGGGGGGCTGAGTAGTGCATAAATAAAACGATCAGTGCAATACGCTTGCTTTAAATAAATCGATGGGTGGTTTGCCAGCGGCGACCGAGGCGTGATGCATGGCGATACGCCAGCCATGCGGCGTTTTGACGTAAATATTGGTGGCCAGAATATGAACTTCCTGCGCGCCATCGTTGGTGCGCTGAACTTCCTCAATGATACTGTGTACCGCCGTCATCAGATTATGTGTCGCATGCAATTGCACGGGGTGGATGTGCACGCTACCCCGTTCAAAAATGGCTTCCCATGAGCTGCGGATTGCGGCGTGGCCGATTTGCCGGGTAGAGCCAGGGTGAATGCAGACAATTTCTTCATCCTCGGCCCACAGCGCCATCAAAGCATCAAGATCAGCACGACTGATCGCGTCATAAAAGGCGCTTTCTACTTCGTCGGCACTGCCGTTGAGCTGCTTTTTTGCTGCCATGATGGATGCCTTCCGGGCGACTGGTCTGAGATGTTAATGCGGTTATGTTGCGGGTAATATGTTGATTATACTGGGTGGGAGTACCTTTTTCACCGATCTGACTCCGCTTGTTTTACGCGGTGTGTTCGACGTTGAGTGTCTATACTCCCATATAAACTCGGTATTGCCTAATACGGATGAATGCCGGTGCCCGATGAAAATTTAATGCCCTTTGATCACTGCGCCTGGCGCCAGCTTGTAGTGCGTACCGCAGTAGGAGCAGGTCGCTGAACCGCCGTGAGACAGATCAAGATACACGCGCGGATGGGATGACCACAGTGGCATTGCCGGATTGGGGCAGTGCGCTGGTAAATCTTTGGCTTGCAATTCGACGACGTTATTATTGGTTGTGCTGCTAGCTGACATGAATTTCTCCGGTTATCTTGTGGGACGAGGGCCATCTGATGCTTACGGTTCTTCTGTGGCGATTGATATGGCACCACATAGCATGATTTTAACGGATTGCACGGAATGTGCGTCAGCAGTGATTCACTTTCCTCGGTAAAATGATCGACTTTCCAGAATTTCCTAAGCCATTCATGAGTTTTGAGTCCGATCAGACCGCTTTCCGAGAAGGATTGAAAGTAGGCATTCCTAGTTTGTTTGGCATTGGCGCATGGGGACTGGTCGTGGGTGTTGCCATGATCAAGGCGGGGCTGACAGTACCTCAAGCACTAGGTATGACCTTTTTGGTGTTCGCCGGATCGGCACAGTTGGCATCGCTGCCCCTGATCGCTGCTCACGCGCCAGCTTGGGTGATTTTCGCGACGGCGCTGGTGGTGAATCTGCGTTTTGTAATTTTCTCTGCCATTCTGGCGCCACATTTTGCACACTTATCTTGGCGCACTCGGGCTTATCTCGGTTATTTTTCCGGTGATATGTCTGTGGTTTTTTTTATCCAGCGCTTTCCCGGAACCGGAGCTGAGAAGGGCAAGCTTCCTTATCTTCAAGGCTTGATCATGCCGAATTGGGCATCATGGCAGATCGGCTCAGTGACCGGGATTTTATTGGGCAGTCAAGTACCTATGAGCTGGGGTTTGGGTTTTGCTGGTACCTTGGCCATTCTTTGCATCATGTTGCCGCTGGTAATGAATAAGGCCGCTTTGGCCGGCGTTGCTGTTGCAGGCGCCGTTGCGATAGCTGCGGTCAATTTCCCCTACAAACTGGGCTTGCTGATTGCCGTAGTCTTAGGTATGGCAACTGCGATGGCTGCTGAAGAGTGGCTGGAGCAGCGCAAATTCCGGCTGCAGAATCAAGCTGCAGAAGACGTTCCCACATCGGAGGATCATTAAGATGGATTGGGAAGTCTGGACCGTCATTGTGTTGCTCGCCGTAGCGACCTTCATCGCACGCAGCTCATTCTGGCTGGTGGGCCATCGTATTAATTTGCCAAAACGAGTACAAGAGGCCTTGCGCTATGCGCCAGCCTGCGCTCTGGCGGCGATTATCATGCCTGATTTGCTCATGAATAACGGGCATATCGTAGTTAGCATGACGAATCCCAAGCTTATCGCTGGCATTGCAGCGACGGCATTTTTCCTGGTTAAGAGGAATATGCTGCTGACGATTTTTTTCGGGATGGCGGTATACACCTTCATTCGCCTGGGGTTGTAAGATTTACATCTGTTTTGCGCAAAACCTGCTAAAAACGGTGTAGTCTGGGTCGGCTGTTTGGTAGAATACGGGACTTAGATTTTTCTCCCACCTCTTTCATTCGCCACCTCCATGCAATTTAATCGACTCAGCGACCTGATCGCCGCCAATCAACTCCAGGGCAAGCGTGTATTCATCCGTGCAGATTTGAATGTGCCGCAGGATGATCACGGCAATATCACCGAAGATACCCGTATCCGCGCCTCAGTTCCAGCGATTCAGCAAGCATTGAAAGCAGGCGCTGCCGTCATGGTGACGTCCCATCTCGGACGTCCGACCGAGGGCGAGTTTAAAGCAGAAGACAGTCTGGCACCCGTTGCAGCACGTTTATCAGAGTTGCTGGGTATGTCCGTCGAGCTGAAACAAAACTGGCTGGATGGCGTTGATGTTGCTGCAGGCCAGGTTGTTTTGCTGGAAAACTGCCGCGTCAACAAAGGTGAGAAAAAGAACGACGACGCGCTGGCGCAAAAAATGGCAGCCCTGTGTGACGTGTACGTGAATGATGCCTTTGGCACCGCCCATCGTGCCGAAGCCACGACCCACGGCATTGCCAAATATGCCAAAGTCGCTTGCGCCGGTCCATTGTTATCTGCAGAGCTAGATGCCTTGGGTAAAGCGCTTGGTCATCCGGCACGCCCACTAGTGGCAATCGTTGCAGGCTCCAAAGTATCCAGCAAACTCACTATTTTGAAGTCACTGGCAGACAAGGTTGATAACCTGATCGTCGGCGGCGGCATTGCGAATACCTTCATGCACGCAGCTGGCCTGAAGATCGGTAAATCCCTTGCGGAAGCAGATCTGGTCGATGAAGCAAAAGCCATCATCGAGATGATGGCCAAACGCGGTGCATCCGTACCCATTCCAACCGATGTCGTGTGCGCCAAAGAATTTTCCCCGACCGCTGTGGCCACGGTCAAAGCGGTCAGCGATGTCGAAGCCGATGACATGATTCTCGATATCGGCCCCGTTACCGCAGCAACGCTGGCAGCACAAATCAAACTGGCGGGCACGATTGTTTGGAACGGTCCGGTCGGCGTGTTTGAATTCGATCAGTTCGGCAATGGTACCAAGGTATTGGCGCAGGCGATTGCTGAATCGAAAGGATTCTCTATTGCTGGCGGTGGCGATACTCTGGCGGCGATTGCCAAGTACAACATTACGGATAAAGTCGGTTATATCTCGACAGGCGGCGGCGCTTTCCTCGAATTTTTGGAAGGTAAAACCTTACCGGCAGTAGAGATTTTGTTGCAACGTGCAGTGAAGTAAGGCACAGGATTATTTGAGCGAACTGCTGCAACGAAGTACCGCAGCAATAAGTGCAGCAAAAATACAGAAAAAATATCGCAATACCGCAATGTAATAAGAGTAATAAAGCGATAAAAATCGACAGAGCAGTATTCAATTATCAGGAGACCAGATGTCACGCGGAACCAAAATTGTTGCAACGATAGGCCCAGCTTCTACAGAGTTAGCGATTCTAAAACGCATGCTGCAAGCAGGCGTTAACGTTGTTCGTTTGAATTTTTCGCATGGCAAGGCGCAGGATCATATCGATCGCGCCACTCTGGTTCGCCAGGCAGCAGCGGAGTGTGGCCGTGAGATCGCCATCATGGCTGACCTGCAAGGTCCGAAAATCCGTATCGGCAAATTTGAAAACAGCAAAATTGAGATTGCAAACGGTGATAAATTTATTCTGGACGCCGATTGCACTTTGGGTAATCAGGAGCGTGTCGGACTGGATTACAAAGCCCTGCCGCGCGATGTGAAACCCGGCGATGTCTTGCTGCTCAATGATGGTTTGATTGTGCTGATCGTAGAAAAAATCATTGGCAATGAAATTCATACTATCACCAAAATAGGTGGTGAGCTGTCGAATAACAAAGGGATCAATCGTCAGGGTGGCGGCTTAACCGCGCCGGCATTGACCGCCAAAGATATGGAGGACATCAAGACAGCGATGTCGTTTCAAGCCGATTATGTGGCCGTGTCTTTTCCGAAAAATGCAACGGATATGGAAATGGCGCGTCAGTTGGCGAATATTGCCGGCGAAGCCTACAGTCACAAGCCGATGATGATTGCCAAGATCGAGCGTGCTGAAGCGATTCCTCTGTTACAGGAAATCTTGGATGCGTCGGATGGCATCATGGTGGCTCGTGGCGATCTGGCTGTTGAGGTTGGCAATGCCGCAGTTCCTGCGTTACAAAAGCGCATGATCAAGATGGCGCGTGCGTCGAACAAGCTCGCGATCACGGCGACGCAGATGATGGAGTCTATGATTGTCAATGCCGTGCCGACTCGCGCCGAAGTATCCGACGTCGCGAATGCCGTGCTGGATGGCACCGACGCAGTAATGACTTCCGCGGAAACTGCATCCGGCAAATATCCGGTCGAAACCGTCGAGGCAATGGCGGCAATTTGTGTCGAGGCAGAGAAGTTCCAGGAATGCAAACTTGATGCAGATTTTTTGAATCAAACCTTCACCCGCATTGATCAGTCGATTGCTTACGGTGCCTTATTCACGGCGTATCATTTACGTGTGAAAGCCATTGTGGCCTTGACCGAGTCGGGATCAACGGCGCTCTGGATGAGCCGTCACAATATTGATATTCCTTTATTTGCGCTGACACCCAGCATTGCAACCCAGCGCAAAGTTGCCTTGTACCGCAACGTACAGACGTATACGTTGCCGCACTCGAATGATCGCGAACTGGTGTTGAAAGCAGCAGAAGATATTTTGTTGAAAAACGGCGTGGTCGCAAAAGGTGACATGATCGTATTGACCTGGGGCGAACCGATGGGTCAGATCGGTGGTACCAACGCGCTGAAAATCGTCAAGGTCGGAGATAACTAAACAGACGGAACGCAATCAGGCGGTGTCGCAGAACAGTCTCGCCGCAAGTCATTGCTTTCCTCGCACAGATTTTTAATCGTACTTCTGGAGTTCTATTATGCCTCTCGTATCCATGCGCCAATTGCTGGACCACGCCGCTGAAAACGGCTACGGTTTGCCAGCGTTTAACGTCAATAACCTGGAGCAGGTCACTGCCATCATGCAAGCCGCCGATGAAGTCGGTGCGCCGGTCATCATGCAGGCGTCAGCCGGTGCCCGCAAGTATGCGGGTGAAGCGTTTCTGCGCCACCTGATTGAAGCCGCGGTCGAAGCCTATCCGCATATTCCTGTAGTGATGCATCAGGATCATGGTCAGTCACCTGCCGTTTGTATGGCTGCGATCAAATCCGGTTTTACTTCCGTGATGATGGACGGTTCGCTGATGGAAGATGGCAAGAGCGTTGCCAGCTACGACTACAACGTCGAAGTCTCACGTGAAGTTGTCAAATTCGCGCACTCCATCGGCGTGACGGTAGAAGCCGAACTGGGCGTACTCGGTTCGCTGGAAACCATGATGGGCGACAAAGAAGATGGACACGGTGCTGACGGCAAAATGACTCGCGAACAATTGCTGACCGACGTCGATCAAGCAGCTGATTTCGTCAAGCAAACACAATGCGACGCATTGGCGATTGCGATCGGTACTTCACATGGCGCATACAAATTTTCACGTAAGCCTACCGGCGACATTCTGGCAATTGACCGCATCAAAGAAATCCACGCACGTATCCCGAATACTCATCTGGTGATGCATGGCTCATCTTCCGTGCCACAAGAACTGCTGGAAGAAATTCGTCAGTTTGGCGGCGACATGAAAGAGACTTACGGCGTACCGGTAGAGGAAATCGTGATCGGTATTCAGCATGGTGTGCGCAAGATCAATATTGATACCGACATCCGTTTAGCAATGACCGGCGCAATCCGCCGTTATTTGTTTGAGAATCCAGGCAAATTTGATCCGCGCGACTATCTCAAGCCAGCGCGTGAAGCGGCAAAACTGGTCTGCAAAGCGCGTTATCTGTCATTTGGCTGCGAAGGTCAGGCGGCAAAGATCAAGCCTATGCCTCTGGAAAAAATTGCTGAACAATACAAAAAAGGCAGCTTGGCTCAGTTGGTCAAATAAGTCAGCAGCTTCGTGCAACAAACTCATTGCAGTAACATCAGTAAATCAATTTAAAAAAGACGGGGCGCACAACGCGCCCTGCGTACTTTTAAAAAGTAAATATTATGACGACGCAAATCAATTCCACTCTGCACTCCTTACCGCTATTAGGTCGCGGTAAGGTCCGTGACAACTATGCTGTCGGTGACGACAAACTCCTGATCGTTGCCAGCGATCGTTTGTCCGCGTTTGACGTGATCATGAATGAACCGATTCCTGATAAAGGTCGCGTACTTAATCAGATGGCTAATTTTTGGTTTGAAAAACTCGGACATATCGTGCCCAATCATCTGACTGGTATCGCGCCGGAAACGGTTGTTGCTGCTGAAGAAGTCGAACAAGTGCGCGGTCGTGCGGTAGTAGCAAAGCGCTTGAAGCCAATCATGGTCGAGGCCGTCGTGCGTGGTTATATCATCGGCTCCGGCTGGAAAGATTATCAGGATACCGGCGCCATTTGCGGTATCACTTTGCCAGCGGGTTTGCCACAGGCAGCAAAGTTGCCTGCGCCGATTTTCACCCCGGCGGCCAAAGCAGAAATGGGCGAGCACGATGAGAACATCAGCTATGCCAAAACAGAAGAGCTGATCGGCAAAGAACTCGCTGCCAAGATCCGCGACATCAGTATTCAGTTGTATTCTGAGGCGGCAGAATATGCTGCTACGCGTGGCATCATCATTGCCGATACCAAGTTTGAATTTGGTCTGGATGACGACGGCGTATTGCATTTGATGGATGAAGTGTTGACGGCGGATTCTTCCCGTTTCTGGCCAGCGGATTCGTATGCGACGGGGATTTCGCCGCCGTCGTTCGACAAGCAGTTTGTACGTGATTATCTGGAAACTATTACGAGCTGGAAAAAGACAGCGCCCGCACCTGATCTGCCTGATGAAGTCGTACAAAAAACAGCTGCCAAATACCGTGAGGCGCTTGAGCGCCTGACCGGTGAGACATTGAAGGCCTGATCATGACGCAAGCAAATCAAGCGGTAGCCAGTCCGGTACTCGTCGGCGTTGTGATGGGTTCTTCATCCGATTGGGACGTGATGCAGCATGCGGTTGCCGTGCTCAAAGAATTCGGTATCGCTTTTGAAGCGCAGGTCGTTTCTGCGCATCGTATGCCGGATGAGATGTTTCGTTATGCCGAGACTGCCCGTGAACGCGGTGTGCGTGCGATCATCGCCGGTGCCGGCGGTGCGGCACATTTACCGGGGATGATCGCAGCAAAGACTATCGTTCCGGTACTTGGCGTACCCGTGCCGTCGAAATATTTGCGCGGTGAAGATTCCTTGTTGTCGATTGTGCAGATGCCGAAGGGGATTCCGGTCTCGACGTTTGCGATCGGTGAGGCAGGCGCGGCGAATGCGGCTTTGGCAGCGGTTGCCATGCTGGCGACGACCGATGAGGCGCTGGCGCAAAAGCTGATGGACTTCCGTATCAAACAGACTCAGGTTGCGCGCGACATGATTTTGCCGGTGTAAGCTGGATGCTAGTTGAAGAAAGTGGTGTATGAACGTGCTGAGCTGTTTACATTAGCTTTAACTTTCTTCAATTTGCTTCATTTGCGTACATTAGTATGCATTAAATATATAGATACTCCTATCTAGTATATTTTAATGCGCCAATAAAACAGTGCGGAATAGACCTGTTTTTATAAATTTAATGGGGAGTATCTATTTTTCTCCCTTGTGCCATGCACTATCTGGTGCGATTCTTCGTTGGCCTAGTGCTAAGGATCGCACCGCTTTCAGTTTGACATCATGACTATTGATACCCAACCACACCCACGTCAGGCGCTGTTGCCGAATACCGATCAAAGTTGCCTCGGCATTTTAGGCGGCGGCCAGCTTGGTCGCATGTTTGCGCATGCTGCTCAATCCATGGGGTATCGCGTTGCGGTGCTGGAGCCTGAGGCGGGTTGTCCGGCGGGGCAGGTCGCTGAGCATCATCTGCAGGCAGCCTATGATGACCGCGTTGCACTACTCGCTCTTGGCAAGCTGAGTCACGCAGTGACGACCGAGTTTGAAAACGTGCCTGCCGGTAGTTTGATCATGCTGGCACAACATGGCTTCGTCTCTCCTGCCGGAGAATGTGTGTCAGTGGCTCAGGATCGTTTGCAGGAAAAAGAATTTTTCACGCGCTGCGGTGCGCATACAGGCGTGTTCCCCGCGCCGCATCTCGGCATCGCCAATGAGAGCGATCTTGCCAGTGTCGGTGACCATTTATTGCCAGGCATTTTAAAAACCGTACGCATGGGCTATGACGGCAAAGGTCAGGTGCGGGTGCGTACGCGCGACGAGCTGGCAGCCGCGTTTGCAGGGATGAATGGTCAGGTATGCGTGCTAGAAAAAATGCTGCCGCTTGCGTATGAAGTATCGGTGCTGGTAGCACGCGGTGTCGATGGTGAAGCGGTGGTATATCCGATTGCCGAGAACGTACACCGCGATGGCATCTTATTCACGACAACAGTACCAAGTCCTAATGTCACCGACGGGGTAGCGCATAAGGCGCAAAAAGCCGCCCTCGAACTGATCGCCGAGCTAGGTTATGTCGGTGTCTTGTGTATAGAATTTTTTGTACTGCAAGACGGCTCGCTGGTGATCAATGAAATGGCACCGCGTCCGCATAACAGCGGCCATTACACGATAGATGCCTGCGTTACCAGCCAGTTCGAGCAGCAAGTGCGCGCGCTTGCGCAACTGCCTCTGGGTGATGTGCTCCAGCACTCACCCGCGGTCATGCTGAATATTCTTGGCGATGTCTGGTTCGACGGTGACACCAGCTCAGCACACGAACCGGCCTGGGATCAGGTGCTGGCTTTGCCTGGTGCTCATCTGCATTTATACGGCAAAGTCGAGGCGCGACGTGCCCGTAAAATGGGTCATATTACTTTCGTCGCCCCGACGCTGGATGCAGCGCAGGCAACGCTGGCGAAAGCTTGTGCGATCCTTGGTATCGCGGCATAAATGCGCTGAGATTGCCGCGATACCGTATATGTCGTATGTGAGGCGTAATACAAGCAGAGCAATCATAAAAAAATACATCAACATTAAATCACCATAAGCAAGCACGAGTCAGCATGAGCAAGTACCCGCAACCACCAGCAATGACCAGCCACTATGAGTAACAGCGGTTCAGTATCTTCTGCTCCCGTAACAGCGCTCGCATCATCGCTTACGCTAGCCGCACAACAGCTCACAGCCGGGCAATTAGTCGCTTTCCCTACCGAGACCGTGTACGGACTAGGCGCAGATGCCGAGAATCCGGCAGCGGTGGCGGCGATCTATGCGGCCAAAGGACGACCATCCAATCATCCGGTGATCGTGCATCTCGCTCCCGAGGCTGATATCGCCTATTGGGCGCAAAATATTCCGGCCGAGGCGCATCAGCTGATCGCCGCATTCTGGCCAGGGCCGCTGACCTTGATTTTGCAGCGTGCTGCTCATATTCCTGATGCCGTATCTGGTGGTCAGGATTCGGTTGGTGTGCGTTGTCCTTCGCATCCGGTAGCGCAGGCTCTGTTGCGTGCGTTTAAGCAAGGCAAAGGTGGTATCGCCGCACCATCTGCGAATAAATTCGGTCACGTCAGCCCGACTACGGCACAGCACGTGCGGGATGAATTTCCTGCTGAAATTGCCAGCGGCATGATCGCTTCTGTGCTGGACGGCGGGCAGAGTGAGGTTGGCATTGAATCGACGATCGTCGATCTGACACGGCTGGCGACACATGGGCCGGTATTGCTGCGCCCGGGGCATATTTCATCGGCGCAATTAGCCGCGGTATTGGGCCGGGAGATCGCTGCACCTGACGCCGCCGCGCCGCGCGCATCGGGTACGCTGGATGCGCATTACGCACCGAACACGCCAGTCGTTTTAATTGCCGATGCGGTACTGGAAAATACCGTGCAGTCCTTGCTGTACGCCGGTAACAAAGTGGCGGTCATGCGTTATCACGAGCATCGTTCGCAAGCGCTCGCGGGGCTCAAAATTCTGGCCGCAGATCCTGCTGCGTATGCGCATGACTTATATGCAGGTTTGCGCGAGCTGGATGAGGTACAGGCCGACGTAATTCTGGTTGAGATGCTACCGGATGATAAAGTCTGGCAAGGTGTGAATGACCGCTTGCGCCGTGCCGCGTTTGATTCCAGAGATGTATTGCAGAAGCTGCTCAAATAAGCTGCTCTGTAAATTGATATAACCAAGCGGCGTAACCAGCGCGCGTAGCCGTTTATTTATACAGCAGCTTCATCACCAGAATAAAGATTGCCAGCACCAGCGTAATAAAATTCGCAATGATGATGGGTAGCGCGTGCAGCATCAAGCCATATGCCAGCCACATCGCAATCCCGCCAACGAGAATGACGTACATGCCAAGCGATACACCCTCTGCGCGTTTGCGACGCCAGGTCAGCCACGCTTGCGGAATAAAGGCGCTGGTGGTCATGCAGGCAGCGAGATAACCGATGAGATCGGTGAGTGATGCGGTCATAAGATTCAGAAAATTATTTGGAAGGCGCTAAAAACTGTCCCGAATGAAAGACCAGTGGCGCCTGTGGTGTGAATTCGCAATGTTCGACTTCACCGACAAAGATGACGTGATCGCCTTCGGGGTAGCGGCTGCGATTATGACACTCAAACCACGCCGATGCACCAACTAAAATCGGATGGCCGGTGCGCGACAAGCTGTATTCGACACCGTCAAAACGGTCCTTTTTCTTGCTCGCGAATTGCTCTGCTAGCCAGGCTTGCTCCGCAGACAGGATGTTCACGACATAATGCGAGTTGCCGCTAAATACCGGCATGCTGGTCGCTGTATTCGCCAGACTCCACAACACCAGAGCCGGATCGAGCGAAACGGAATTGAAGGAGCTGGCCGTCAGGCCAAGGAAGGTACCATCGGCCAGACGTGTTGTAATGACCGTCACCCCCGTCGCAAACTGCGACAAAGCCTGACGGAAATGGCGGGTATCAAATTCGCGCGTAGCAGCGCGGGGAGAGCGAGTGTGCATCAGGATTCCACAATTATTTGGGGCGTTTCCGCGATTGTCCATCTGGTACGCTTAACAGTGCTATCTGAGCGCTGACGATGCATTGCCGCTCATATTGTCGTTTATTTTTGACGTTTTTCGTTGCTCATGATTCGCCATGAGCGCCTCATTCACGGCGAAACACCTTCGACAAGTGCATCCGTCATCATCTTAAATCTTGATAGACAGCCCCCGATTATGCCAAATAAGTCGTTGTCACGTGAGTCCTGTAAGCGGTTCAGTCCGCATGTGTTAAACTTGCGCCCTCAAAAGACCTTGCAGATACTGCATAAGTTGTTGATTTGTTTGTCTATTTTGTAGGAGGTATTCATATGGCTTGTCTGCTCGTGCTGCGACGCTTTTGCGCGATGTTTCTGCTTCTTGGTTTAAGCCTGACAGTGGGCCTCGCTCACGCAGATCCGCGTGCTTTCCCGTCAGGGACCAAGCGCGGCGTACTGACTGCGTCTGCTTATCCTGACATCGTGATTGATGGCAAAGTCCGCAGAACCCAGCCATCGACACGGATTTATGATGAGGTCGGTTTGCTGGTGTTGCCCGCTACCTTGCCGTCTGCGACATTGACCGTCAATTATCTGGCGAATGATTTCGGTGACATTGAGCGCATCTGGATTTTGACCACAGAGGAAGTCAAACAAGACATCAGTAAGCAAATTAAACAAAATTAATTATTAATTGAATGTAGTTACTTAAGGCGCTTAGCTGCTGAAAGTTGCTGAACTTAATTCGCTCAATAATTAGCCCAGTATATTTAGCAAGGCGATCCGGTGATGACAACGATCTGCGGAAGAGTCTGATCTCAGCGTACATAGAAAAGAAGTCAGTTTTATGCAAAAAAAAGTATTTATTAAAACCTTCGGTTGTCAGATGAACGAGTATGACTCTGACAAAATGAATGACGTGCTGCACGCCGCCGAAGGCATGATTAAAACCGACAAGGCAGAAGACGCCGATGTCATCTTGCTCAACACATGTAGCGTGCGTGAGAAGGCATCGGAGAAAGTATTCTCCGATCTCGGTCGCCTGCGTGAGCTCAAGCGCGACAAGCCGGATCTGATCATCGGTGTCGGCGGTTGCGTGGCATCGCAAGAAGGCGCGGCAATTATCAAGCGCGCGCCTTACGTTGACGTTGTGTTCGGACCGCAGACTTTGCATCGTTTGCCGCAATTATTAAATGACCGCCGTACCAGCGGGCGTTCGCAAGTGGATATCAGTTTTCCGGAGATAGAAAAATTCGACCACTTGCCTCCGGCAAAGGTCGAAGGCGCTACCGCCTTTGTCTCCATCATGGAAGGTTGCAGCAAATATTGCAGTTACTGCGTCGTGCCGTACACTCGTGGCGAAGAAGTCTCGCGCCCGTTCAATGATGTGCTGGCTGAAGTCGCCGGACTGGCTGCACAGGGAGTGAAAGAAATTTCTCTGTTAGGCCAGAACGTCAATGCGTATCGCGGCACCATGGAAGATGGCGAGATTGCGGATTTTGCCTTGCTGCTGGAATACATCGCAGAATTCCCTCAGATTGAACGCATCCGTTTTGTCACCAGTCATCCGAAAGAATTTAATCAGCGCCTGATCGACGCGTTTGCGAAGATTCCAAAAATTGCGAACCATGTATTCCTGCCAGCGCAGCATGGCTCGGATCGTATTTTGTCTGCAATGAAGCGTGGCTATACCGCGATAGAATATAAATCGGTACTGCGTCGTCTGCGCGCGGTACGACCTGATATCTCGATTTCATCAGATTTTATTGTGGGCTTCCCGGGTGAGACACAAGAAGACTTTGATGCCTTGATGAAGCTGATCGATGACATCGGTTTTGATAATAGCTTTAGCTTTATTTTCAGTAAGCGTCCCGGCACGCCTGCGGCGAATCTGGCCGATGATACGCCGCATGAACTCAAGCTGAAACGTTTGCAGCATTTGCAGGCAGTGATCGACAGTAATACGAAGAAATACAGCAACGCCATGATCGGTACGGTGCAGCGCATCTTGGTAGAAGGTCCGTCAGTCAAAGATCCAAATGAGTTGCAGGGACGCTCTGAAAATAATCGCGTGGTCAATTTTGCTGGCCCAGCCAGCCTGATCGGCCAGCTGGTGAATACCCGAATTACAGAGTCGTACAATTATTCGCTGCGTGGCGAGCTTGTTGATGAACTGATCGAAAATTAATGAAACCAAAAACGCCTGTTCCTGTTCTGCATTTTGTTCCTCAACCGATGGACAACACTAGGCTTGCGCATTTGTGCGGGCCTTTGGATGAAAATTTGCGCCAGATTTCGGCGGCTCTCGATGTCAGTATTTTCCGCCGCGGTGACAAGTTTGTTGTCAGTGGTACCAATGCTCAGCACGCGCTGGAGATGTTGGAGCATTTTTATGCTCGGGCGAAAAAAATTATTTCGATTGATGAAGTCCAACTCGCATTGGTTGAACAGCGTGCAAATGCCAGCGCCAAAGCGCATGCCGAGGCCGGTGGCGATATGCTCAGTGCCGCAGATAAAGTAAAAAAACCACGCAAACTGGCCAAGGTTGTTGAGGTGCTGGAATCATCAGATGACGTCGAAGAGTCGGACGATGTCGAGAGCCCGGTACTCAAAACCCGTCGCAGCGATTTGCGCGGACGTACGCCACATCAGAACCTGTATCTGAAAGCGATTGTCGAGCATGACATCACCTTTGGTATTGGCCCTGCGGGTACTGGAAAGACCTATCTCGCGGTTGCCTGTGCTGTCGATGCCCTGGAACGTGATGCTGTTAAACGTATTATTCTCACCCGTCCTGCGGTAGAGGCAGGCGAGCGCCTGGGATTTTTGCCTGGTGATCTGGCACAAAAAGTTGATCCGTATCTGCGGCCTTTATACGATGCCTTATACGATTTGCTCGGCTTTGACCGCACCCAAAAAATGTTTGAGAAGCAGGTGATCGAAATTGCACCGCTCGCCTACATGCGTGGCCGTACGTTGAATCACGCTTTCATCATCCTCGATGAAGCGCAAAACACCACCCCCGAACAAATGAAGATGTTCCTGACCCGGATCGGTTTTGGCAGCAAAGCCGTGGTAACAGGCGATGTGACGCAGATCGATTTACAGCGCGGTCAGCGTAGCGGTTTGGTCGACGCCTGTCAGGTATTGAGCGATGTGCGCGGTATTGCGTTTAATCGTTTTACCAGTGCCGACGTCGTGCGACATCCTCTGGTCGGCCGGATCGTCGATGCTTATGAAACTGCAAGCGCACATACCGCTGACCTCGGTAATCTGAAGCATCAGACGCCTCTGGCATCGGCCTACCATGGCCGAAAAAAATAAATTCACTAATCTGCTTAAGCAGATTAAGCAGATTAATTGTATCAACCCGACTCTCTCGCTGTTAACCTCACCATGGCTGCAAAACACAAACTGACTCTATCCGTGCAATATGCCGACCCTCGTTTGAAAGACTCATTACCACGTCCGCTATTGCGCAAGACCATACAGGCGGCACTGTTTGCACCGGCAGAACTCACACTGCGGTTTGTCGATGCAGAAGAGGGGCGTACACTGAACCGCGATTATCGCGGCAAGGATTATGCGACCAATGTATTGACCTTCGCCTACACCGAAGATGACGACGCCGAAGTCACTCAGGCGGATATTATTTTTTGTACCGATGTATTAATGAGTGAGGCGCAGGAACAAAAAAAATCAGTCGAGGCACATGCCTTGCATCTGGTCGTGCACGGCGTGTTGCATGCGCAAGGCTACGATCATGAAAACGATGAAGAAGCCGAAGAGATGGAAGCTCTGGAAGTCGAGATTCTGACGGAGCTGGGTGTGGCGAATCCTTACCAGTAAACCAGAACCGGCCTCAGCAAAGTAAAAAAGCTACGCCAGCGAGGCGTAGCTTTTTTTATGCCTCAGCAAAGGGGAAAGTGTCTACTGAGGTTGCTGCCGGTGAGTCCGGTAGCATATTTGAGCAGACTCCCGTCAGACCTTACGGTAATTATTTACTACGCGATAGTTTCGGGCGTAGATAGCAAATGCCAGTGCCGCTAGCAAGGCAAAGCCTGCGAAAAAGAACATCTGGAAGGCGGTGACACTCATACCGGTGCTTTGTATCTGCGTCGTTACCGACTCACTTTTCACACTCGAATTCGCCAGCAATACCCATAAGTTGCCGATCGTGACAGACAAATTCCAGAAGCTCATGATCACGCCTTTCATCGCCAGTGGCGCCTGGCTATAGGCGAACTCAAGTCCGGTTGCCGAGACGAGAACTTCACCAAATGTCAGCAAGGCATACGGGAGAATTTGCCACGTGATGGATAAGGCATTGCCACCGTCAATCGCGATTTGCATCATGCCGACGACGATCCAGGCAATACCGGAGAAAGCAATACCCAGTCCCATACGGCGCAGCGCAGTGAGTTCCACACCGATACGTTTTAAAAGCGGATACAGGATCAGATTGTTGAACGGTATAAGCAGCATGACGAGCAGAGGATTCAGTGCCTGCATTTGCGCCGACTGGAACCACGATGGTTTGGTCATCTGGTCTGCCTGCAAAATCCAGGTCGAGGCTTTTTGATCAAACAAAGACCAGAACGGCGTCACTAGAGCGAATACCACCAGCAAACGTAATACTGAGCGTACGCCATCCACGGCTTCATCCGGATGCATGCCGCGAGCACGGTCAAGCTGTATCCATGCACCAGCGCCGCCAAAGCCGAGGATCAATACCAATGCCAGACACAAGGCGGCAACGATACCGATTCCAGGTGTCATGAAGAGCGCGCCGATCGCCAGAACCACGCCCAATACGGCGATGATAAAACCAGTGCGTGACTGACCGGGTGCAGCTGTCATCAAGGCCGTGCGGATGACGTTCAGGAAAGAATCAGGATTCTTTGCTGCGGGCGCGACGTGCACATATTTTTTGTTGCCGGACCAGAATACCAGTGTCGCAATCAACATTAATAAACCTGGAATACCAAACGCAACGCTTGCACCGTATTGCTTCAGGAAGATAGGCATCAGCAGCGATGCAAAGAACGAACCGAAATTAATAATCCAGTAAAAGCCATCAAACACTTTTTGGGCGAGATGCTTATTGGTATTGTCAAACTGATCGCCGACAAATGAGGCAACCAGCGGCTTGATGCCCCCAGACCCCAGCGCGATCAGGAAGAGGCCGGTATAAAAACCATTCCGGTTATCGTCAAATATCGCCAGACAGGCGTGGCCAGCGCAATACACCAGACTCAGCCAGAACACGGTATTGTATTTACCGAAAAAACGGTCAGCGAGCCAACCGCCAAGCAGCGGGAAAAAATACACGCCGATGACGAACGTATGAAACACCTCTTTCGCCATGCCCTTGCGCATCGATTCTGGCATTGACAATAACAGGCTGGTAATCAGAAACGGTGTAAGGATATTACGCATGCCATAGAAGCTGAAGCGCTCGCAACCCTCATTCGCGATGATGTAGGGAATCTGCGACGGCATTTTCGCCTGATCGTGATTGTCTGGTGTTTGACTCATTCAATTCTCCATCTAACTATTATTGTGGTTTGTTAGAGATAGCCAAACGGCCTCCGAAAAGGCCGTTGTGGATGTCTGCAATCGCACGCTTGTCGCTTGTGACATGTACGAGGGTACGCGGCTGATTGACTGAACGCTGACGATATCAGGTGTTTGACTGACATGAAAGCAAAGCAAGTGTCGCAGTATCCCTAGTTGCCTAAATATCTGTCAAGAATTAGTTGAAGATGAAAAGAAAAACGACAAAAATCGAGATGAATGCGATTATTTTTTCTTCTTTGCAGTCAGGCAAGCTTGCTGGCACAAGCCATCGCTTTATCTATTTTTCAGAATTTCTTTGTTTCGTGAAAATACATACTAACAGGGAGTATTTTTTACATTCTATTTAAAATAGTGCGGGAATTAAGCTATTTTTAGTCAAAATATGGGGAGTATATGTATTTCACCAATGCTCATATGGTCAATCCGGCTTTTGTTTGCCAGTCTTCACCAGGACGGTGTTCAGCCGTTCCAGACTTTGCTGTGACCAGAACGATTTGCGGTCATAGTATTCGCTCACAGCGGGCGTGGATGCCGGCAAGTTCATCCATGCTTGCTTGGTCGATGTGAAAATATGGATGTCGGGCGGCATCGCATCAGGCTGATCGAGTGAGCCGACCCGCAAGAAACGCAGTGCTTCACCAGCACCCGCATAATGGCTCCAGACGGCAATCTTGCATTGCGGGCAGCGGGCGATTTTTTGTCCTTTGCCGCTATTGCTGGGGGTGTTGATGAACTCAGGTTCGCCACAGATTAATTCGACCTGATCCGCCTCCAGCATGGCGTTAAGAGCAAACGCAGCCCCTGTTTCGCGCTGGCACCAGGTGCAATGACAGCAATGTACAAACAAGGGTGCACGCAAAACACGGTAGCGCACGGCACGGCAGGCGCAGCCGCCTTCAATGGGATAGTTGAACTGCATTTTTATCGTTCCTAAAAAATAAGGATATCGACTGACATAGTCTGACAGATAAGACCTTAACCCGGCTGTGTTAAGTAAAAACAAGTAAAAATAAGCAAAAATCTGAGTTTAAATTAGGCAAAAAACATTCAAAATTTGGGGTGGGGCTGCATTTGTTGTATCCTATAGGATTGAAACAACGGCGTTAAGCCTTATATGCAAGAGCACTCTAGTAGCGTCAGACCATCTGACGTTAAACCACACAGGTCATTGTTTGAACGATTGACCGCACTGATTTCTCCCGAACCTGAGAACCGCGCCGAACTGCTGGAAGTTCTGCACGACGCGCAAGAACGTAACCTGATCGACGCGGATGCGCTGGCGATGATCGAAGGGGTGTTCCAGGTATCTGACCTTGCTGCACGCGACATCATGGTGCCGCGTTCCCAGATGGACGTGATTGATATTTCCAAACCGATCGAAGAATGGATGCCTGAGGTCTTGTCGACGGCGCATTCCCGCTTCCCTGCGATTGAAGGTGATCGCGATAAGGTAGTCGGCGTTCTGCTTGCGAAAGATTTATTGCGTTACTACGCTGAAGAGTCTTTTGATGTGCGCGTGATGTTGCGCCCGGTGGTGTATATCCCGGAATCAAAACGCTTGAATATCCTGCTGCGCGATTTCCGTGCGAATCGCAATCACATGGCGATGGTGGTCGATGAGTACGGTGGTATCGCTGGCCTGATCACGATCGAAGATGTGCTGGAGCAGATTGTTGGCGACATCGAAGATGAATATGACTTCGATGAAGAAGAAGACAATATCATCGCGCTGGAAAATAACGGTGACGGTGTGCGCTGGCGTGTCAAAGGTTTGACCGAGATAGAACAATTCAATACTGTGCTGGGCTCACATTTCTCCGATCAAAAGCTTGATACCATTGGTGGCTTTGTCACCGATTATCTGGAGCATGTGCCGCATAAGGGTGAAGAATTCAATATCGGCAATCTGCATTTTGAAGTCTTGCGTGCCGATGCGCGCCAGGTACAAATTTTACTGGTCGAAAAACGGCCGGTGCTGGCAGCCGATGAATGAGGCGGATGTTGTCCTCATTCGTATCGTATTTGTCGCCAGCGTCCTCACGCTGAGTTAACTCACTTGCGCTCTCTTCATCTGTCTTTTCGTTCATCCATCCTGCTGGCATTGCTGGCGGGTGGCTTGAACGTCTTCTCGTTTGCTCCCTTTCATTTCTGGCCATTGCAAGCAATCAGTCTTGCGCTGATTTTCTGGCTAAGCCAGTCGGCTAGTTTTTCTTCTCTTCGTCGTCAGTTTTTACTGGGATGGACATACGCCTTTGGCTGGTTATTTTGCGGCGTGAGCTGGCTACTGATCGCGATGACGCGCTACGGCGGCATGCCCTGGCTGATGGCGATCGCGGCACTTGCTTTGCTGGTCACGTATCTTGCGTGCTATGCAGGTCTCGCTTTGCTTCTTAGCGCAAAATTAAAGCAGCGTTGGCAGCTCACCGATGTCAGTAGTCTGTTGTTGGTTATGCCAGCTTTTTGGATGTTGTCTGAGTACCTGCGTGGCTGGGTATTTACCGGCTTCCCCTGGCTGGCATCTGGTTACGCGCACACAGACAGTCCACTGGCTGGTTTTGCCGCTCTGATCGGCGTATATGGAATTGGTTGGATCAATGCCTTGCTGGCAGGTGCTTTGGCGCTTGGTGTGCGAAAAAAAATCTGGCGCTTACGCTTATTGCTAGCAGTGGTTGTCATCGCTTGCGTTGGTCTGGCTGTGCGGCAAGTGCAGTGGACGCAGCCGTATGGTCAGCCGCTCAGCGTGAGTTTATTGCAGGGGAATGTTGCGCAGGATGTGAAATTTAATCCTGACCATATCAGCGACTCGCTCAGCCTGTATCACGACATGATCCTCAGCGCACCGGCGGATCTGGTGGCGGTTCCTGAGACTGCTTTGCCAGTATTGTCCAGCCAGTTGCCGCCGGATTATCTCCCATTGCTGAACGCTTTTGCGCAAAGTACGAATAGCCATCTCGCGATCGGTCTGGGCGTGCATGACGGCGGTGATCAATATACGAACAGCATCCTCGGTTTTTCCAGGGAATATGCATTGCGCGCTTACCGTTACGACAAACATCATCTGGTACCGTTCGGTGAATTTATTCCCTTTGGATTTCGATGGTTTGTCAATTTGATGCATATCCCTTTAGGTGACTTTAGCGGTGCCGGTGTGTTACAGGCGCCGATGCAAGTAAAAGATCAACTGGTGATGCCGAATATTTGTTACGAAGATTTATTTGGTGAAGAAATCGCAAGTCAGCTTTTAGCGAGCGAGCATAGTCCGACCATATTGCTGAATGCATCGAATATTGCCTGGTATGGCGACTCGATTGCGATTCCGCAGCATCTGCAAATTTCTCAAATGCGCGTACTGGAAACCGGTCGCCCTATGCTCAGAGCGACCAATACAGGTGCTACTGCAGTGATCGCCGCAAATGCCAGGGTAGTCGCGCAGGCGCAGCCTTTGACCCGGCAAGTATTGCAAGCAAGCGTGCAGGGAACGAGCGGCCTGACGCCGTATGTACGTTGGGGGAATCTCGGCGTGCTGGTGATTGCCGTGCTGGCGTTGTTACTAGCGTATATGGCTGCCAGGCGATCAGGTTCTGCTGGCGCACTTGCACAATGATAGCTTGCAAGGATAAGGCTAAAGCTAAAGAATAATGACGAATAGAAACAGTGTCGAAGGCAACAAGGCTATTTAGTCTCAGTGACGGTTTTTATATTCTTTTAAAAATCTTTTAGCCTTGCTGCTTGCGACAAAGCGTCGGCGATGACATTTTTCTCTCTCGGTACCCAGTGCAGGTGCAACTCCTTAAATTGACTAGCCAACGCCAAACTTTGTAAAAAATGGGTTTGCAAAATACCTGACGGAAAATACGGCACCGTAGATTTTTGCTTTTGCATCCCCGCGCTTGCAATCCCATGTGCTGCATTGTTGATGGCATCAATCACGACGCGGCTATCACCCCAGACATGTAATTGATCAACGCCCAATTCCAGTGCGCTTAGCAGGACACTTTGCAAGGCATGGAATTCCGCTTCATTGTTGTCGCCATCGGGCATGCGCTGGCTGATTTCTGTGCGCTGCCCGTCAGGGCCGATCAACACGCCACCGATGCCGATTTTTCCTGGGTTCGGATGTGCGGAGCCGTCGAACCATGCTTGCCAGCTACGACCGTCTGTCATGGCGTCGGCTGAAGCTGACCCTTGTCTGCGCAGGCTACGTTCGGATTTTTGCTGTTGACGTAATGCCGATGAGGCTATGCGTTTTTGACCGATCACTTGACGCTGCTGAATCAGGGCATCGAGGCCAGCTTCACCAGCTTGCTTTTGTAGTACGCGTTGTAACGCACTTTCTTCGGTAAACTCCCCTGTCTTGATCAAGCGGTGACTTTGCTTGAGCTCTGCTTTAAAAGCGATGGACAGGAGTAAATCGTGAGTTGGCATGGATGCTCGTATACACTAGATGTTATGAATGAATAATAACTAAGGTGGGCGAATTATGTCGGATCAAGATAAAAATGAAAGCCTGTCATTTCTGCCAGTCGGCATGATTGCCAATGGCGGTACTTATGCTCAGGCAATCGAGTTGGCAGCAATCAAAAAGCATCAGGTAGCAGGCTGGGCGCCGTTCCATTACGCGAAAGTATCCGATACCGAGTATGAGTGCACGGGTGGATTCGCGATTGGTAGTGGCGGACAAAAAAAATGGCCTGAGCCGCATACCAGCATGATCGTCAATGAAGCTGAAATCGCGTCCGAGCTGACCCTGCTGCTTGCGGATGAGGATACTAATCCCGTCGCTCAATTCCAGACCGTAGCCTCGGGCACTTCACCGTACGCATCACAGGTGACGCCGGGATCTGCGCTCACTGCCAATGTGACCGGCGCTTCTAAATATCTGACCGTAGTTTTTCAATTGCCCGATGATGCGGCAGGCCAGCAGCGCATCAAGGATACCTTCAAAATCGATACGAATTTCTTTGGTGCGCAAGTGACTTCCGTATCGACCCGCCTGCCGTAATTAATAGGGCTGATTGTCGTTTATGATGCCGATCAGCGTGCCCAGCCCGTTGGTCTCGCAAGAGTAAAATTTTCTGTCGCTTTAGTGCGGCCATACCAATCAGCTCCCATGCGTGAAATCAGATCGAGTTTCATCGGATCGATTTGCTGATCGTCGCCTAGAATCGCGTCGTCAATATGGGCTGCCACGACTTCACCAAAAATCACATAACAGGATGGCGCATGCGCCGGGTAGGGCATGAGCTGACTCAGCTTGCATTCGAAGCTGACAGGCGTGCCATCAACACGCGGCACGTTGATCTTGGTTGACGGTAAGGCGCCTACTCCGCACTGCTCAAATTCGCTGATCTCTGCATCGTAACCAAATGAAGTGTCGTTCATCAGCTTGACCAGATCGTGTGATACCAGGTTGACGACGAATTCACCGGTTTCTTTGATATTCCTTACGGTGTCTTTCATGCTGCCGTTACTGTTCACTAACGGTGAAAACATCAGCGTCGGTGGTGATGGTGTGATCATCTGAAAAAAACTGAATGGCGCTAAATTCGTGCGTCCATCTCTGGATCGCGTGGAAACCCAGGCGACTGGTCGCGGCGTAATCGTCGATGCCATCCAGAAGTAGGCCATGCGGGGTTCAAGAGTAGAAAAGTCAATCAGCATATAGGTCGGCTCCATTGGAGATAAAGGCGGGTGCTATCAGGCTAGCCAGTTAACGAGCGGGAATTTGGTTTTGAAGTTTTCTGGCATGGCGACTACGCTTGCTTGTTTGTAGTCATAAAAAACGAAACCGGATTTTGCCATAGCGATCAGGCTGTTATCGCGTGGACGGGTAATACGGAAGGTGATATCGCCACCGTATTTGTTAAAGTCCATCACGCCGACTTCAAACTGCAACTGATCTCGTGCATGCGCTTCAGCTTTATATGTTGTTGCAAGGTCGGTCACGATAATGCCTGTGCCATTGGCCTCAGTTTCACCAATGCCAAATTCAAATAAAAACCGTGCGCGTGCTTCCGAGATCATGGAAATCATCGAATCGTTGCCAAGATGATTGGCGGCATTAATGTCAGTGACGCGCACGGTGAGCAGGGTGGTGTAGCAATACTGGTTTTCGGGGAAATGCAGACTAAGACGTGCCATAAAAATTCTTTTTTAAAAAATAGGGTGCGTAACACCAAGGTCGTTCAATTGAGGCCTCACCCTGAAGTCGTCGCCCCTGCGCGGGCAGGGATCCAGTGTCTTTTGGCAATAACGTCATTAAATTCCAGCCTTTGCCGGAATGACGAAACAAGGGATGTGGTTTAACTGAACAGCATTAGTAAGTCACACCCGAATATTACCCTTGTGACGGATGATTTTCGGCAGATGTTTGGAGTCAGTTTGAAGGGATGAATTGTTTTCATTTAGACTGCAAAAAATCCAATGCGCTTTGGAAAAAAATGACAATAAAGCCAATGCGCTTTGGGAAAATCTAGTCACTACAAAATATTTGTGTAGTATGACTACATAAGTATTTAAGGTTGGCTGTGGTTCAAACGCAACGTTCATAGATGTTTATCTCTGAGAGTAAGGAATTTTATTCCGTAAAATTACGTAGAAATTAATTGACATGTAATTTAGTTTTAGTACAAACTCGGTTTGGGGCATCAAGTTAGCGATAGTTACAAAAAAAGTTTGAGCTGCCAAGAATTTGCTGCTGGAGTTGGGTTTTTTATAAAAAATCAAGGAGACGGGTAATGACTAGCTTTAAGAAGAAGCAGGATGGGAGTGTCGCCATCAATCGCTTTGCGTTCAATGTGACACCGATTGCTGCTGCATGTGCAGTATTGATTTCCGCGTCGGCGGGTAGTGCTTATGCGCAACAGGCTGATGCTGCTAAGTCAGAGGATGCCAATACGGTTGTTGTGACCGGTATTCGTAAAGGTATTGAAGCCGCGATTGATATCAAGCGGAATAATAGTTCTATCGTTGAGGCGATCTCTGCTGAAGATATCGGTAAGTTGCCAGATGCCAGCGTTGCTGAGTCGATTGCACGTTTGCCAGGCGTCACTGCACAACGTAGCCGTAGTTCTGGTAAAGCTGCAGACGTCAGTGTTCGTGGTCTGGCGCCAAGCTTCAATGGCTCCTTGCTGAACGGCCGTGAGCAAGCATCCACTGGCAATGCGCGCGCGCCTGAATTCGATTTGTTCCCTGCTGAGCTCATGGGTTCTGTTTTGATCTACAAAACGCCGGACGCATCCCTGGTTGGTCAAGGACTGGCGGCGACGATTGATTTACATACGTTGCAGCCGCTGGATTTTGGCAAGCGTGTTATTGCGGCTAGTTATCGTAAGCAACGCACCGGTGTGCAGACACCTTCCGAGGGTACAGGTGATCGAGCGACATTCTCTTATGTTGATCAATTTGCTGATCGTACTATCGGTGTTGCCTTGGGTGTGACCAAATTCAAAGAAGATACTGGCGCACAGCAAAAATTTGACTCATGGGGTGGCTTCGCTCCGACGGTTGATTACAACGGAGCGAAAGTTGCCGCGCCTGGCGGATTCAAGGCGGATACAGAATCTGGTAAGAGCAACCGTGACGGCGCATCCTTGACCTTGCAGTTCAAGCCAAATAAAAACTTCAAATCGTCAGTTGATATTTTCTACTCTTCTGGCTATACATCACAGAAAAAAACTGGCCTGGAAGGTGCGATTGCCGGTTCCGCGGGTGGATATGATCCAAATGGTGTGTTGTCCAACGCGACGATTGTCAACGGTGTGGCTACCAGCGGCACGTTCAGCAATTACAAAGGTGTGGTTCGAAATCATCAGGAGTCCGCTGACGATAAGCTGACATCGATAGGTTGGAACAGCTCATTGAAGTTAGATGAGTGGACTCTGGATGCAGATTTATCCCATTCCAAAGCAAATAAAAACGCTTCACGTTTTGAAACAACTGCAGGACAGCCTGGTGATGCTACGTCACTTGGAACTATTTCCTACACAGGCTTTAACGGCGGTAACTTCAATGATGTGAAATATACGACATCGCTGAACTATGCTGACCGCGCTGTTGCAAAACTGACAGACGTGAATGGTTGGGGTGGTGGTCCTAATACACCTCAGGCAGGTTATGTCGCTTTGCCTACCTTGAACGATAAAGCTGACGCGATTCGTTTCACTGCAAGTCGCGACCTGAACTTAGGCCCTGTTGTCGCTGCGCATTTTGGTTTGAATTTTTCTGACCGTGAAAAAATCCGTGCTGGTCAGGAAGGTCGCCTGGTTGTAAAAGGTGGTGGCGGTTATGCTTCTGCAACAATGCCAGGTTCCGCAGTCGGTACTGCCGGTACGACTGGTTTGCCAGTTGCTTCTTGGGATCCGTCCAATTCACTTGGCTCTATCTACGACCTGGCACAATGGATAGACGCTTCTGTGTTGGCGAAAGACTGGTCCGTGCATGAAAAGGTTACCACTGCCTATGCGATGGGTGATCTGGATGGGCAATTATTTGGTTTGAACTATAAAGGTAACTTCGGTACACAATTCGTTCGTACAGATCAGTCATCGACTGGTAATCAGGTCGATGTAGCGAATTGCACAGGAATTACAGCGGCAACTTGCCCTTCAAAAGTGATCAGCGGCGGCACAACTTATTCTGATGTTTTGCCAAGCATGAATGTGTCTTTTGATATCGGCAGTGAGCAGTTCATTCGCTTGGGTGCGGCTAAAGTATTATCACGTGCCAATATGGATGACATGCGCGCCAGTAATCAGTTTGGCGTGAATCCACAAGGTTCCAATCCTATCTTGGTTGGTACAGGCGGTAATCCAAACCTAAAGCCATTTAGTGCGAAATCACTCGATATCTCCTACGAAAAATATTTCGGTAAAAAGGGTTACCTGAGCGTTGCTGGTTTCTACAAGCAACTGGATACTTACATCTATCGTTCGCCGACCACATTTGACTTCAAGCCTTATGTAAGCGCGAATACACCATTGCCACTGACTGGTGCTTACAAAGGTTCGACGGTTGGTCTGATGACGGCACCGCGTAATGGCGAAGGCGGCAATATCAGCGGTTTTGAAGTTGCGCTGAATGTCCCGTTCTCTTTGGTTACTCCTTGGCTGGATGGTTTCGGCGTCATGGTCAATCATTCAGACACGTCCAGTGAGATTACCTTGCCAGGATTTGGTTTTGGTAATGTGGCATTCACAGCGGTGAATATTCCACTGCCAGGTTTGTCCAAGCGCGTTAGCAATCTGCGCTTGTACTACGAGAAAAATGGCTTCCAGGTTGCATGGGCTGCACGTAAGCGTTCTGACTTTCTGGGTCAGGTCAGCGACTATCAGGATAATCAGCAGTTGACGATGGTAAAAGGCGAGACGATCATTGATCTGCAAGCTTCTTACGAATTCCAGACTGGCTGGTTTAAAGGCTTGTCGGTCTTGTTTCAGGCAAACAACTGGACCAATACACCGTTCCAGGAATACGCTAATGACCCAAGTGTAATTACTAACAAAATTACCTACGGCAGATCCTACCTGCTCGGCGCGAACTATAAGTTCTAAACCCTAGGTACGAATGACCCCTGTTGGCTCTGGCTGGCAGGGGTTTTTTGCTATGATGGAACGCTGATTAATCGCTAAGGTAAGTTCATGCAAAATTCTCTAATAAAAAATGTGGTGATTGTCGGCGGCGGTACTGCCGGTTGGATGACGGCGGCGGCTCTGGCGACTGTCTTGCGCGGGAAGTATTCTATCCGCGTGGTGGAGTCGGATGAGATTGGTATTGTCGGTGTCGGCGAAGCGACTATACCGATGATTCAGCGATTCAATCAGGTGCTCGGTATTGATGAGAATGAATTTCTCAGAGAAACGCAGGGCACATTTAAATTAGGTATCGAATTTGTCAACTGGGGTAAGCTGGGGGATCGCTATATCCATGGATTTGGTACGATAGGTCAGGATCTGTTTACGGTCAGCTTTGATCAATACTGGCAAAAAATGCGCAGCCTCGGCAAAGCAAAAAGTCTGGGCGAATACTCGATTACTCGTATGGCGGCGTTGGCAAATAAATTCATGCCGGCGCGCCACGATGTTCCTAATTCCCCCCTGAATCAAATTGCCTATGCATATCATTTTGACGCGAATCTGTATTCAAAGTTTTTACGCAGATTTTCTGAGACGCGAGGTGTTAATCGGTGTGAAGGTAAGATTGCTCAAGTAACTCAGCGTGAAATAGATGGCCATATTGATGCAGTCGTTTTAGAAAACGGTGAGCGTATCGAAGGTGATTTATTCATTGATTGTTCTGGTTTTCGTGGCTTGCTCATCGAGCAGACGCTCAAGACTGGTTATGAGGACTGGACGCATTGGTTGCCATGCGATCGCGCTCTGGCTGTGCCTTGTGAATCTGCGTCTATGCTGACACCCTACACGCGGTCAACTGCACACAAAGCCGGCTGGCAATGGCGGATTCCGTTACAGCATCGCATCGGCAATGGGCATGTCTATTGCAGTCAATTTACGAGTGATGATGAGGCAGCTGCTACCCTGTTGGCGAATCTGGATGGTAAGCCGCTGGCAGAGCCTCGTATGCTGAAATTCAATACAGGTATGCGTAAGCAGGGCTGGAATCGTAATGTGGTCGCCATCGGTTTGTCTAGCGGGTTTCTGGAGCCACTGGAGTCAACCAGTATACATTTGATCCAATCGTCAATTTCACGACTCATCGATTTTTTTCCGAATCAGGGATTTAATCCGACCGAGATCAGTGAATACAATCGCCAAAGCCGTTTCGAATACGAGCGCATCCGTGATTTCGTGATTCTTCATTACAAACTCAATCAACGTGATGATGCAAATTTCTGGAAGTCTTGTGCTGAAATGGCGATCCCCGACACGCTCGCGCACAAGATGGACTTGTTTAAAACCAGTGGACGTCTGCTGCGTATTGATAATGAATTATTTGCAGAAGTGGGCTGGCTACAGGTGCTGGAAGGCCAGAATCTCAAAGCGGATAGTTATCATTCACTGGTCGATCTGCAGTCTGAGGCCGACATTATTGAGTACATGGAGAGTGTCAGGGAAGTCATCGCCAAATGCGTCGATGTCATGCCTGACCATGCGGCGTATATAGCCCATCACTGCGCGGCAAAATCTTAATATGTAGTGCATTGCTCCGGTTTGCGCTAGGTGATTTGCGCTGAATGTTTGGCGTTAATTAATGAAGGCTTGCCTGCGAAGTTAATTTTCTGATTGCTGGAACACATATGCCGATTGCCATGAGCACGACAGAAATTTTTCTGATCGCGATGTTCGTTATTTTTACCGTGCCTTATCTGATCTGGCGTGTGGGCCGGACGGATTATTTTGCGCCTCTGGTTGTGGTGCAGATTATTACCGGCATTTTGCTTGGGCCCGGTATTCTCGGGGCAGCATTTCCTACCTATTACCAGTTTGTCTTCAATCCTCAGGTGATTCAGTCTTTGAATGGTATTGCCTGGTGGGCAGTCATGATTTTTGTGATGATTGCCGGGATTGAACTTGATCTAAAAAAGGCCTGGGAGCATCGTCGCGAGAGTGGTATTACGGCGAGTCTGGCAATGGGTATGCCTCTGTTGTTTGGCTGCGTGGCCGCAGTGGGTATGCTGACTGTCGATGGATGGGTGGGGAGTAAGGCGTTGACATGGCAATTTATCCTGGGAATAGGCATGGCATGCGCTGTGACCGCTTTGCCTATCCTTATTTTGCTGATGGAAAAATTAGATGTGCTGCGGCAACCGATAGGTCAGCGCATCCTGCGCTATGCCAGTATCGACGATATTGCGATCTGGGGTGTGCTTGCCATCATTTTGCTCGACTGGGCGCGCGTCGGAAGGCAGTTGGCTTTCTTGTTGATCTTTGCTTTCACGACCTATGGCTTTCGCAAGCTGATGGTGTGGCTACAAGAACGCGATCGTTGGTATGTGGGCCTGATCTGGCTGGCTGCCTGTAGTTTTGCGGCGGATTGGGCTGGCCTGCATTTTATGGTCGGCGCTTTCCTATCGGGCGCGGTGATGGACGCGCATTGGTTTAATCAGGAAAAAATGGATTTAATGCGTCATCACGTACTACTGGCAATCATGCCGGTATTCTTTTTAAGTACAGGGTTGAAAACGAATTGGGCGCTCGGCGGGACGACTGTTTTTATTGCCGCAGCTGCGTTGCTGGTGGCATCTGTGACTGGCAAATTAGTCGGGATCCAGGTCGCTGGGAAAATCCTTAAATGGGAAAAAGGAGAGGCCTCGATTATCGGATGGTTGTTGCAAACCAAGGCGCTGATTATGATTATTTTTGTCAATATCCTCCTCGATAAAAATATCATCACCAACGAAACCTTCACGGCCTTATTGCTGATGGCAATCGCCAGTACGATGCTAACGGTGCCCATGGTGTATCCGAAATTGCAGCGACTCAAGACGATTATTTTTAAATCGAACTAGGCGTATATATTTTTTTATCACTAAAATTATTTGGTAGTAATGCTACATAAATAGCTTTATTTAATGAACGTTTCATTGAATTTAAAGAATAAAATCATTCGTTTGAATGAATTTTACTCGGAAGATTTAAATTTGTAGTTTTGGTACATAGTGCTATGGTAATATGCACTATAAAAATAGTGTGACAGGCGAGCATCCGGTTAAGGGTAGTTCGCCCGGGTAAATTGATCGCTTATATAAAATATTAAAAAAAGATTGGGGACTGGCAGTATGCATACATCGACAAACAAGCCGCAGCTTTCGTTCTGGCAGCTCTGGAACATGAGTTTTGGTTTTTTCGGTATTCAATTTGGTTTCGCGCTACAAAATACCAATACCAGCCGGATTTTTTCCACCTTAGGTGCGAATACCGAGGACCTCGCATTGTTCTGGCTGGCGCCACCGATTACGGGCTTGCTGGTGCAACCCATCATCGGCTATCTGAGTGACAACACCTGGCATGCCTTCTGGGGACGTCGTCGCCCATTCTTCTTCATCGGCGCCTTGCTCGCATCGATTGCGATGTTCCTGATGCCTAATTCCAGTATGTTGTGGATGGCAGTTGCCGTACTGTGGATGATGGATTCTGCAATTAATATCTCAATGGAGCCTTTCCGTGCTTTTGTCGGCGATAAGCTGAATCCTTCTCAGCAGACTGCAGGGTTTGCGATGCAGACTTTCTTTATTGGTTGCGGTGGTGTGATTGCCTCCTTGCTGCCGACTATTTTCACGGATTATCTCGGTGTCAGTAATGTGCCTGTCAATGGCGCAATACCCGATACGGTGAGATATGCCTTCTATTTCGGTGGCGCCGTATTTGCACTGGCAGTCATGTGGACTGTATTTACCAGCAAAGAAATCCCACCGGCGGATCTCAAAAAATTCCGTCAGGAGCGTAAAGATAATCAGGGTATCGGTAAAGCATTGACGGAGATTCTGGGCGGCTTTACTAAAATGCCGAAGACCATGGTGCAATTGGCTCTTGTGCAGTTTTTTACCTGGGTTGCCTTGTTTGCGATGTGGGTCTACACCACGCCATCAATTACCGATACGGTATTTCATACCTCGGACGCACAATCTGCCGCGTACCAGGAGGGAGGTAATTGGGTCGGTATTATGTTTGCCGTCTATGGCGGTATCTCCGCGCTAGCCGCGTTCATATTGCCAGTGCTGGCAGCCAAGACCAGCCGTAAATTTGTGCATATGTTGTGCCTGATTATTGGCGGCGTCAGTCTGATCAGCATCTTTGCAATCACCTCCAAACAAATGTTGCTGCTGCCTATGGTGGGTGTCGGTATTGCATGGGCTAGTGTGTTGACCATGCCGTATGCAATTCTGGCGGGAGCCTTGCCTGCAAATCGTATGGGTTACTTTATGGGGCTATTCAATTTTTTCGTTGTTATTCCCCAGATCGTGGCAGGTGTCGTACTTGGCGCTATGCTGAAACATTGGTTTAACAATCAATCGGTCAAGGTATTGATGCTCGGTGGTGCCTGCATGATTCTGGCGGGCCTGTTGACGATGCTTGTAAAAGACGATGCCGCTACAAAATAAAATGGCCGCTCTGTCCAGATAGCCAATTCGCTTATCTGGATATGAGCGCCGCATTAACCGTATCTACTCTCGATTTGATTGGAATTCTGCGCATGAAATTTTTTGCGATTCCATTTACGCTTGTTTGCTTTTTTGCGAGTTTTTCGACATCAGCTATCGCCGGCGATCAGGTGTCAAAGCCGCTTGCAACTCATCCTACTGGAGCTCCGTTTTTATGGCAAAACGCGACAGTCTATTTTCTGATGACGGACCGTTTTTATAACGCGGATACTGCGAACGATCTTGCATATGACCGCCGTGCCGACGCTGCGCCTTTGCGGGGATTTATGGGGGGCGATCTCGCTGGCATCACGGCGAAAATTAAGGCAGGTTATTTTAAAGATCTCGGTGTTGATGTGATCTGGCTGACACCGCCTGTTGAACAGATTCATGGCTCAACGAATGAGGGGACAGGAAAATCCTATGGTTTTCACGGATATTGGGCGCGGGACTGGACTCGTGTTGACGCGAACCTGGGGAGCGATAGCGATATGCGTGAATTTGTTGATACTGCCCATGCGCATGGTATTCGTGTTTTGCTCGATGTGGTGTTGAATCATACCGGACCTGTAACCACGAGTGATCCGGTCTGGCCGGATACCTGGGTTCGTACCGGACCGCCATGTGCCTATAAGGATGTTGCCAGTACGGTCAATTGCACTTTAGTCAAAAATCTTCCCGACATTTTGACTGGTAGTAATCAGGTTGTGGCGTTACCGCCAGCATTGACAGAAAAATGGAAATCAGAGGGGCGCTATGAGCGCGAAGTCAAAGAGCTTGATGAGTTCTTCAAGCGAACAGGCTGGCCGCGTGCGCCGCGCTATTACCTGATGAAATGGCATGCAGATTGGGTCAAGAAATTTGGTGTTGATGGTTTCAGAGCTGATACTGCTAAACACGTGGAACCTGCTGTCTGGAAAGAATTAAAGCAAGTCGCCAGCACTGCATACGAGGATTGGAAGGACCGACATCCAGACAAAAAACTGAGCGACGATCCTTTCTTCATGACGGCGGAGGTTTACGGCTACAGTATCGCAGAAGGTTTGTATTACACAATGGATGGCGGTAGTCGCGTTAATTTTTATAACAACGGCTTTGATAGTCTGATTAACTTCGGCTTCAAGTCTGATGCGAACCAGTCATATGAAGCTTTATTCAGCGATTATTCCGCAAAAATAAACGGCCCTTTAAAAAACTATTCCGTGCTGAACTACATCAGCTCGCATGATGATGGCGAACCTTTTGATCGCTTGCGTCAACGACCGTTTGAAGCTGCCACCAAATTATTACTAAGTCCGGGTGCTGCGCAAATTTATTATGGTGATGAAACAGCCCGCGCCTTAGTTGTCGACGGTGCTGAAGGTGACGCAAACTTGCGCTCACCGATGAACTGGAGTGAGTTGAGTTCACATGCCGTACGTAACGGAGTTAGTCTTTCAGACATACGCACACATTGGAGCAAGCTTGGTCTGTTCCGTCACGCACATCCGGCGGTGGGCGCAGGTGTCCATCAAAAAATAGCGGAGCAGCCATATACCTTCAGACGCACCTATGAGTCGAACGGAATCAATGACAGAGTTGTTATCGCGCTTGATGTACCGGTAGGAAAGACGGTTGCGATTAGTGTGGCGGGTGTTTTCGCCGATGGACAGAAAGTCAAAGACTACTATTCTGGCACGAGTGCCATGGTTGCTAACGGTAAGGCCTTGTTTCCTGGGAAGGCGCCAGTGATTTTAATCGCTGCCGAATAGGCGAATGCAGCTTAGTCAAATGAATGTATTTTGTAAAAAAATAAATCAAGCCAAGTGATTATGCTCTCCACAATGAAAAAAAATCAAATAATCCAGTGCGTCCAGTGCGCTGTAATCAGCATATTTCCGCCTATGCTGGCGAACAATGCACTAGCACAAAATATAAGCCGGACGATAGAGAACGTTACAGATAAAGCAAGCTATCTTGAGATTAAAACCAATGATGGTCGCTATCTCATCAAGCCATATTCTGACAAAATTATGGAGACAAGTTTTATTCCAAATGGTGAGAACTTTGATCCGGCGTCACATGCCGTCGTCATGGTCCCATCGGGGATAAAACACAAGCTGACGATCATGCCCGGCAAGCTTGAATATCGTGTTGCTGAGATGCATGTCAGTATCAACAAGTCACCTTTTCAGATTAGTTATTTTTATAAAGGAAAGCAGCTACTTTCCGAGAAAAATGGTTATGTAAAAAAAGAAGGTACTGAGATACTGGATTTTAATCTGGATACTAGTGAAGCGCTGTACGGCGCTGGTGCGCGCGCTTTGGGAATGAATCGTCGCGGTCATCGCCTGCCTTTGTACAACAAGGCACATTACGGTTATGAAGAGCGGTCTGAGCAAATGAACTTTGCCATGCCCTTAGTATTCTCTTCAAAGATGTATGGTCTGCATTTCGATAATGCGCCGATTGGCTACCTGGATCTGGATAGTAAAAAAGAAAATGTATTAGCGTACGAAACGATCAGTGGTCGTAAAACGTATCAGGTCATCGCCGGGGATAGCTGGGAAGAAATCGTCGGTAATTACACAAATCTAACAGGCAAGCAGCCTTTGCCTCCACGCTGGACCTTCGGGAATTTTGCAAGCCGCTTTGGCTATCATTCAGAAGCAGAGGCACGTTCTATTCTTGATAAATTTGAGGCGGAACAGATTCCGGTTGATGCGATTATTTTTGATTTGTACTGGTTTGGTAAGGACGTCAAGGGAACTCTGGGAAATTTAGAATTTGATAAAGACAATTTCCCTGATCCGAAAAAAATGATTTCGGACTTCGCAGGTAAAGGTGTTAAAACGATATTGATTACCGAACCGTTTATCCTGACCACATCTGGTAAATGGAGCGAGGCGGTACAAAAAAATATTCTTGCTACCGATAAAAGTGGGAAGCCATTTACCTATGATTTTTATTTCGGTAATACCGGTCTGATCGATATTTTTAATCCTCCGGCACAAAACTGGCTATGGAATATTTATAAAAATTTGAAAAGCGAAGGCGTTGCCGGTTGGTGGGGTGATCTGGGGGAGCCTGAGGTACATCCTTCAGCCTTGCAACATAAGACCGGATCTGCCGATCAGATGCACAACATCTATGGCCACCAATGGGCCAAACTTATTGCCGATGGATATAAAAAAGAATTCCCCGGGCAAAGACCTTTTATCTTGATGCGATCCGGTTATTCTGGCTCACAGCATTACGGCATGATTCCATGGTCAGGCGATGTGAACAGGACTTGGGGTGGACTTCGCTCACAGCCTGAAATTGCATTGCAAATGGGCATGCAGGGGATGGCATATATGCACTCTGATCTTGGTGGTTTTGTGGGAGCGAACCTTGATGACGAGTTATATACCCGCTGGCTGCAATACGGCGTATTTCAACCAGTGTTCCGTCCGCATGCTCAGGAGGAAGTTGCCTCGGAGCCAGTCTTGCGTGAACAAAAAACGAAGGAGTTAGCAAAAGCAGCGATTCAGTTGCGCTATCAGTTACTGCCGTATAACTACACACTGGCATTTGATAACAACCAGCTTGGCGTGCCATTCATGCGTCCCTTGTTCTATGAGGAGTCAGCAAATCAGGCGCTGTTTAATGTGGCCGATACCTATTTTTGGGGAAATGACTTTTTAGTCCATCCCATCATGAAGGCGGGAGAAAAAGAAGCGAGTATCTATTTCCCTGCAAAGAGCAACTGGTTTGATTTTTATACGGATCAGCAATTCAAAGGTGGTACTACGCAATCCTTACCGGTAGTTAATTCGCATATTCCAGTATTTGTCAGGGCGGGTGCCTTTATTCCGATGATCAATGTGATTCAAAATACGACAGCGTATTCCACTAAGTCATTCAATTTACATTACTACCATGATGCGTCCGTAACGAAGGGTAGTGGAAAATTGTATGAGGACGATGGTGAAACGTCTTCCGCATATGAAAAGGGACGTTATGAATTACTGGAATTTTCCAGTGCATTTTCTGCGCAGCAGTTGAACTTATATCTGGCTAACCGACTCGGACGTCATGTCGACTCTTTCGACAGAAAAGTGACTGTCTGTGTACACAATGTGTCGTCCAAACCGAGCGCAGTAAAATTGAATCAGCGTGCTATTCCGTTTGTATGGGATGCGCAAAAAAAGCAATTAAATATCATAGTCGACTGGCGTGCAAATATCGCGCAGACAGTCGCTGTGCAGTTCGCACATTAGATGTGTACACAATCACGGAAAGCGCGGACGATCAGCTGAAAAGTGCTGACTACATTAAATTCCATGGCGGGCAAGTAGCAGATAAAGCTCGCTAGTCAATTAGAATGCGAAGTAACGGCGTGAAAAATTGAAAACTGCAATGAATCTTAAGAACCTGGCACGACATCTGGGTATTTCCGAGACCACGGTAAGCCGTGCATTAAACGGCTATCCTGAGGTTAGTGACAAGACGCGACAGCGTGTCATGGCGGCAGCCAATGCGGCAGGCTACCGGCCCAATCCGATGGCGCGTAGTCTGGCAGTAGGGCGGACGAATGTCGTCGGTATTATTCACCCCCTGTCACCCAATGATCTTGCTGATCCTATGTTCATGGAGATCGTCGGCGGTATGTCGGCTACTCTGGAAGAACGTCAGATGGATTTGATCATTGCGCCGGTATCGCCTGCCAATGAGCTACGTGCCTATCAGCACATGGTGCAGGAACGACGTGTTGACGGTCTGATTGTCGGTCGTACCCGTTTGAATGATGCACGTGTCGCCTATCTGACCGGACAGGGTTTGCCTTTTATCGCCCACGGACGTACGCAGGTCAACGAACCGCATGCCTGGTTTGATTACGACAACGAGGAGGGAATGCGTATCGCGGTCAGGCATCTGCTTGCCCACGGCCATCAACGCATTGCGCTAATCAGCGCTCCTCTGGAGATGAACTTTGCAAGGCAGCGTTATAACAGTTTTGTCACCGCCATGAGCGATGCAGGGTTGCAAGCCGATCCGCGCTACCTGCTTGATAACACCATCGACAGGCGCAGCGGTTATCAGGCAATGCAGCAACTCCTGAACGGGGCAACCATGCCGAGCGCCGTGATTGTCGATAACCATATGTCGGGCGTAGGCGCAATGCGGGCCTTGCTTGACGCCAGAATAGAAATTTCTTCAGCAATCTCCATCATTGTCTGGGGCAAAATGGAAGATTCACTAGCTGGTTACAACGTCACGACAATTGATCAGCCTCATCCTGATCAGGCAGGCAGCCGCATGATAGAGATGCTTCTCGCTTTACTTGATGGTACGCCACCATCCGAACTTCAGGTGTTATGGCAACCTGTATTGCTGGCGGGTGAGACGGTTGGCGTTTGTAAATAATCCCCGCGTAATTTTTTGCGGACTTCTTGCACGGCTTTCAGCCATCTGCCGGCTGAGTTTCCCTGCGTCAGTTCTATGCATAACCGTGCATAGTATTTCTGTGAATTCATGTAAATATGCAAGTAATCCAAAGCGCTTTGAATTATACTTTGAAGAATTCAAAGCGCTTTGGATTTGATTTAAACTGAGATTGGTAAAACAACTTTGCGCTAAGTAATTGTTGATAGAAGGCAATTGATTCCTGCTAGATAGATAAAATAAGAGACATGGTATGAGCGATCTGCACGAAAAATCGGAACAAAAGTCAGGCAAGAATTCTGCTGACAGGACTGACTGGTGGCGCGAAGCCGTGATTTACCAGGTATATCCGCGTAGCTATCTGGATACGAATGGCGACGGTGTAGGTGATTTGCCCGGCATCACTGCCAAACTCGATTACATCGCCAGTCTCGGCGTCGACATTGTATGGATCTCGCCGTTCTTCACATCGCCGATGAAGGACTTTGGTTATGACGTGTCTGACTACTGCAATGTGGATCCCTTGTTCGGTACTCTGGCTGATTTTGATCGATTGATACAACGTGCTCATACACTTGGTTTAAAGATCATGATTGATCAGGTGCTATCTCATACTTCGGATGCTCACCCGTGGTTCGTCGAGAGCCGTAGCAGCCGAACTAATTCAAAAGAGGACTGGTATGTTTGGACCGATCCTCAGGCTGACGGAACGCCACCGAACAACTGGATGTCAATTTTTGGCGGCTCTGCCTGGCAATGGGATACTCGCCGCCTGCAATATTATCTGCACAATTTTCTGACTAGTCAGCCTGATATGAATTTCCATCAGCCCGCTGTACAACAGGCGCATCTGGATAATATGCGCTTCTGGCTGGAACGAGGTGTCGATGGATTCCGTCTTGATGCCTGCATTTTTCACTTTCATGACCAGCAGCTACGTAACAATCCTCCTGCAGTAAAGCAAAACACGACCAGTGTTTCCGCAGTCAATCCGTATGGCATGCAAGCACATATCTACGATAATACTCGTCCTGAAAATCTCGCGTTCTTTGAAAAAGTCCGTTGTCTTTTGAATGAGTACGACGCAATTTCTATCGGTGAAATTGGTTCCGATGATGCGCTCGGTGTGATGGCAGAATACACCGCCGATAATAACAAGCTGCACATGGCCTACAGCTTCAACCTACTGACATCTGACAAGTCGGCGCAGCACATCCGGTCACAGGTTGAGGAGTTCGAGCGGCGGGTACTTGGTGGTGGTGCCTCCTGGTCCGTGGGCAACCACGACGTGACGCGTGTGATGAGCCGCTGGGGCGGTGCTCAAGCGACACCTGAATTCGCCAAGCTCGTCCTCGCAATACAGTTGTCGTTAAAGGGGACGCCATGCCTGTACCAAGGGGACGAGCTCGCTCTGGTTGAAGCTGATTTGCCTTATGAAGTGTTGCAGGATCCTGTGGGGATTACTTTCTGGCCTGAATCTAAAGGCCGTGATGGCTGCCGTACACCGATGCCTTGGGATGCTGCTTCTGTCAATGCCGGATTTTCCGAAGGTAAACCCTGGCTACCCGTGCCAGCAGAGCATCGTGCCGCCGCTGCCTCACTTCAGGAATCTGATCCGGATTCGGCGCTGAATTTTAGTCGCCATATTCTCCACTGGCGTAAGCAAATTCCTCAGCTGACGCGTGGCGATATCACTTTCTTTGCAGCACCAGAACCTGTGCTGGCATTACGCCGCAGCCTTGATGGCATGCCCGGTGTGATTGCGGCATTTAATTTAGGTAGCGAGGCCATCACGTTTGACTGGCCTGAGGTCTCTGGGTATGTGGCGATGAGCGGACATCGCTTACACGGTGATGTGCAGGGCACTCAAGTGAGTTTGCCAGCCTATGGTGCGTGGTTTGGCATACAAATTCAGGCGTAAGAATTGATTCTGGCTAACAGTAAAAAGAGGGTAAAAGCGGGAATATAAAAACAGGAACGAATACAGGAATTAAGACAAAAATTAATACAGTAACCAATACATAAGCAAATAAAGGGCAGATGATCTGCCCTTTATTTCATCTATTTATTTTGCCTACCTATTTGTCTTATTTATTTCGCAAATATTTTGTATTCCCAAGGTTTTAAAGTGAATTTTTGTGACCCTGTTGTAAGTAATTTTTCGCCTGACATGACATCAACCATGCCCTTATCTTTGAGTGCGTGGCTGACTATTGCTACCTGTTCTTTATTCGATAAATTAAAAATAGCCACAATTTTGTTATGCTCTTTTTGACGGGTAAATGCAAATACATTGGCGTCATTGCCCGTGTTGATTTTGACTAGCTGACCACCGGTAAGTCCGTTCCACAATGCTTTGTTCGTTTTCTTCAACTGAAATAATTTGGTGTATAGCTGCTTGAACGGATGATCTTTCCATTGAATTGGGTCGCGCTCAAAGAAGTCTAGACGCTTGGTGTTGCCGGCTTCTTGTCCGCTATACAGTAGTGGCATTCCCTTGAGTACATTTGACAACGCCAGGAAGGATTCTGTCGCGTCGCCAAGTCGTTCAAATTCTGTTCCCTCCCAGCTATTCAGATCATGGTTCGTAATGTGCAACATGCGATAAGAATTTGGATGGTAGTTTTTTTCCTCGCCATTTAGATAGGCATCTAAATCTTTCGCAGATTTTTTACCCTGAGCGATATCATTGAATAAGTCCTTGAATTGCCAGCCATAGGTCATATCGAAGGCTTTTTCCTGTAATTGGAATTCGGTTGCTTCCGCCAGCATGAAGACGGGTTTGGTTTTGTCGAGTGCGACTCTCGCTTCATTCCAAAAGTCGACAGGCACCATCGCGGCGACATCGCAGCGGAAGCCGTCAAGCTGATATTCTGTTAGCCAAAAACGCATTGCCTCGATCATTTCACTACGTAGTTGTTTGTTCTCATAGTTCAATGCAATTACGTCCATCCAGTCAGGAACCGGTGGCGTGAAATGACCATCTGGACTTCCCCTAATTTCGTAGACAACTCTTAACTTCCAAATTGTTGTTGCTCGAAAGCTAGGGGACTCATCTGATTCAAATGACTATGTCGCCGTTTGCGATTGTAGAACACTTCGATGTAATC